>NZ_JFYT01000090.1:0-183914 GCF_000632165.1 Delftia sp. RIT313
CCGAACTGGGCAGCCAGCTTCTCGCCGCGCTCCAGCGTGCGGTTGGCGATCATGATCTGCTTGGGGTGGCGGGCCGCTTTGGGCCGAGCGCAGGAACAGGCGCGAGACCGTGTCCATGGTCTGGCTGCGCTGGTCGGCATCGCCCTTGTGCAGCTCGGCCAGGGTGCCGTGCAGCATTTTCTGCGTGAGGCCGCGCGACAGGGCCTCCAGCACGGTGTCGATGTCTTCGCCCTTGGCCAGCAGCTTCTTGGCGCGCGCAATCTCCAGCGCACGCCATTCATCGGTCTGGGTGTTGAGCTGGCGGATCAGCGGCACCACGCCGGCCTGCGGGCGGCGCTGGTCCAGCCAGTGCATGAAGCTTTGCACGCCATGGTCGATGATGACTTCGGCCTGCTCGACCGCTGCCTGGCGCTGGGCCTGGCCCGTGCGCACCACGGTGGCCAGGTCGTCCACGGTGTAGAGGTAGACGTCGCGCAGGTCCTTGACCTCGGATTCGATATCGCGCGGCACGGCCAGATCGACCATGAACATGGGGCGGTGCTTGCGCTTCTTGAGCGCGCTTTCCACGGCGCCCAGGCCGATGATGGGCAGGCTGGACGCCGTGCAGCTGATCACGGCATCGTATTCATGCAGATGGTCGGGCAGGTCGGCCAGCCGCATGGTGCCGGCGCCGAACTGGGCAGCCAGCTTCTCGCCGCGCTCCAGCGTGCGGTTGGCGATCATGATCTGCTTGGGGTGGCGGGCCGCGAAGTGGGTGGAGACCAGCTCGATCATCTCGCCCGCGCCCACGAAGAGCACCTTGATCTGGGACAGGTCTTCGAACAGCTGGCCGGCCAGCCGCACGGCGGCAGCGGCCATGCTGATGCTGTGGGCGCCGATCTCGGTGGAGCTGCGCACTTCCTTGGCCACCGCGAAGCTGCGCTGGAACAACTGGTTCAGCGTGCTGCCCAGGGCGCCTGCGTTCTCTGCGGCGCGCACGGCATTCTTCATCTGGCCCAGGATCTGGGCCTCGCCCAGCACCATGGAATCGAGCCCGCTGGCCACGCGGAAGGCATGGCGCGCCACATGGCCGTCTTCCAGCAGATAGGAGTGCGAGCGCAGCAATTCGGACGAAATACCGCCGCTGTTGGCCAGCCAGTGCAGGGTGTGGTCCATGGCCGGCATTTCGGCCGCGCAGTAGATCTCGGTACGGTTGCAGGTGGAGAGAATGGCGGTCTCGACGGCGCTGTGCTGGCGGCCGGGGCCGGTCAGCGATTCGCGCAGGCCCTGCAGCGTGGGCACGATCTGGTCAAGCGCGAACGCGAAACGTCCCCGCATATCAAGCGGAGCCGTGTGGTGGTTGATGCCGAGTGCCCAGACTGCCATAACCCGGGATTATAAAATTTCGCGCAGTTTCAGGCATCCCTGATCACAACACCCTGGAATCGGAGCCCGCACATGGGATGGATTGCGAGTACGAATCATTGGCTGAACTTCCTGGCGCCTGCACTCTTCCTGTCGCCGGCCTTGATGTTGTGCGCGCTTTTGATCTATGGAAAATCGCAGCAATCCCTTGCCTGGTGGTTGCAGGTTGCTATCAATTTGGTTGTTGGCGCGCTGGTGTTGCTGGCCGGTTTGTGGTGGTTCGGGCGCGATGCAAAGATGGCCACCTACACCGCCCTGGTCCTCGTGATGGCGCTTTGCCAGTGGGTGCTTTCGCGCGGCTGGCGCTGATGGCTGACAGCAAAGATTGATGCAGATCAACGGAAGAGGGCGTTTCTCCCGGCGATCAGGGGCCTGAGGCTGCGGCTGGAGGCACGGCACCCGGCGCGGCCTGCTCCAGCAGCCATGCACGGAACTGCACAAACGCTTCGGAAGGCGCCCGCGCGGCCGGCCGGCACAGAAAGTAGCCGCGTTCGATGTGGACGGGTGCAGGCAAGGCAAGGGCCACGCGGCCGGCGGCCAGGTCTTCCTCCACCAGGCAGCGCTGCACCAGGGCCACGCCCATGCCGGCAGCCACGGCCTGGACCAGCAGGGCCACCAGTTCGAAGTCCGCCGCAGGCGCGGGGCAGGGCCCGGGCAGGCCGAGGTGGCTCATCCAGCGCGCCCAGTTGCCCGGATAGTTGGTGTGAAACAGCAAGGGGCGCGCAAGCACATCCGCTGCGCTGCGAATGGCTTGCGGGCCCTGCAATTCGCGCGGATGGCAGATGGGCACCAGGTCGCGGCCCACCACATAGTCGGCCACCACATGGGCGGGCCAGGGCTCGCTGCCCACGCGCAGCCAGCCGTCGATCTCGGCGGCGGACAGCGGGTCATCGCGCCGGTAGGGGGCGAACGAAAGGACGATGCCCGGATGCAGGGCATTGAATCGCGGCAGGCGTGGAATCAGCCAGTGGCTGAACAGCGTGGGCACGACCGACAACCGCAGTTGTGGGCCGAAGTGGCGCCTGCGTGCGGCGGCCGAGGCCGATTCGATGGCGTGTACGGAGGGCTCCACGGCCTGCAGGTATTCACGGCCGGCCTCGGTCAGCACGCTGCGCCGGCCCTGGCGCTCGAAAAGGGCAAAGCCCAGGTGCTCTTCCAGCCGGGCGATGGCGCGGCTGATGCCGCCCTGGGTGACATACAGCTCCTGGGCTGCCAGCGAGTAGCTGCCCAGGCGCGCCGCCGCCGCAAAGGCGTGCAGCTCGGAAAGCGAGGGAGAGTGCATGCGCATGACGGACGCAATTATGACGGTTTGTCATAGTTGCTTGCCGTCTTGTCTCTTTTCGCGCGTGCGGCGGCTGTCCAGAATCGGCGCCTGTTCCGCGAAGCCCTGCCCTGCAGCAGGCCGCTCTTTCATCCATCACGAGAGGAAACACACCATGGCAATGCGCCGCACCCTGTTGTCCAGCCTGGCCGCCTGCGCCGCCACTGCTCTTTTGGCTCCCGTCGCCTGGGCCCAGGGCCCGGCTGCCGACTATCCCAGCCGGCCGATCCGCCTGGTCGTGCCGTTTGGCGCGGGCGGCTCCACCGACATGGTGGCGCGTCTGCTGGCCGAGAAGATGAGCGTGATCCTGGGCAAGTCCGTGGTGGTGGACAACCGGGGCGGGGCGGGCGGCTCCATTGGCGCCTCCGAAATTGCGCGTGCTGCGGCCGATGGCTACACCATCGGCATGGCCACGGTGAGCACGCATGGCTCCAACCCGGCCATCTTCCGCAAGCTGCCCTACGACCCGATCAAGGACTTCGCGCCCATCACCAATGTGATGTCCGTGCCCAGCGTGTTCGTGATCAACGCCAGCGTGCCCGCCAAGACCATGAAGGAGTTCATCGCCCTGGCCAAGGCCAACCCGGGCAAGTACAGCTTTGCCTCGCCGGGCACAGGTTCCCTGGGCCACGCCAACATCGAGAATTTCATGAACCTGGCCGGTATCGACCTGCTGCACATCCCCTACAAGGGCGCGGGCCAGGCCATCACCGACGCGCTGGGCGGCCAGGTCAATGCCATGACGGACAACCTGCCCTCCACGCTGCCCCACATCAAGGACGGCAAGCTGCGCCCGCTGGCCGTGCTGGCCTTCAAGCGCGCCGACGTGCTGCCCGACGTGCCCACCTACACCGAGCTGGGCTTCCCACAGATGGGCGACGGCGGCTGGTTCGGCCTGGTCGCACCTGCCGGCACGCCGCGCCCCATCATCGACAAGCTCAATGCGGCTGCGCACAAGGCCATGGCCATGCCTGACTACCTGGAAAAGCAAAAATCCATCTCGGGCGAGTCCATGGGCAACACGCCCGAGGAATTTGCCAAGCAGATCAAGGCCGCCATCGAGCGCTACACGGCCGTGGCCAAGCGCGCCAACATCAAGCTCGACTGATGGACCGCATGGCACAGACCGATTTTCTGCGCCCCCGGCCGGACACCCCGGTCGTGGTGCATCCCGCCACCGGCGAGGTGCTGCCCATCGTCTGCGACTCGCCGCACAGCGGCACGTCCTATCCCGAGGATTTCGGCCATGCCGTGCCCATGTCCCTGCTGCGCCGTGGCGAGGACACGCATGTGGCCGCGCTCTGGGATCAGTGGCCCGCGCATGGCGCAACGCTGATCGAGGCCACCTTTCCGCGCACCTACATCGATCCCAACCGCAGCGAGGCCGACCTGGACCCCGCCCAGATCGACGGCCAGTGGCCCGTGCCCCTGGCGCCCAGCGTCAAGACCCGCCAGGGCCTGGGCCTGATCTGGCAGCGCATCAGCCGGGACGGCGTGGCCACGCCGCTGTATGAACGCCCGCGCACGGTGGCCGAGGTGGAGCACCGCATCGCGCGCTACTGGCGTCCCTACCATGCGGCGCTGGCGCAGGCCATCGATGACAGCGTGCAGCGCTTTGGCGGCGTCTGGCATCTGAACCTGCACTCCATGCCCAACGATGTCTACAAGCGCCTGGGCCGCACCGACGCGCCGCCGCTGGCCGACTTCGTGCTGGGCGACCGCGACGGCACGACCTGCGCGCCCGAGTTCATCCAGCTGGTGGGCGAGACGCTGGCGGGCTTTGGCTACAGCGTGGCCTACAACGAGCCCTACAAGGGCGTGGAGCTGATCGGCCGCATAGGCCAGCCGCACCTGGGCCGGCACAGCCTGCAGATCGAGATCCGCCGGCCGGTCTACATGGACGAGGACACGCGCGAGCCCAACGCGGGCTTCGAGCCGCTGCGCGGCCATCTGCGTGAGCTGATGGCCGTGGTTGCGGCGCATGTGCGCGCTGAAATGGCCGGGCGAGGCTAGGCCGGGCTGGCGGGGTCGCCGGGCATGGGCGGCGTGCCTGGCGTGCCCGGCACGCCTGTCACCACCGGCGCCGCCACCGAGGTGGTGGCCGGTGGCGACAGGTACAGGCCCGCGCCCTTGAGCGATGCCAGGATGCTGAACAGCACATCGCTGCGCACCCCGCCCGCATTGCGCGGGTTGCCCACGTAGCCGATGGCCAGGAAGGTCAGCGTGCCGTTGGCAATGCCTTCGAGCTGCACCAGAGGCTCGGGCGTGTCCAGGATGCCTTCATGCGTGCGAAAGGCCTCCAATATCAGGGTCCGCATGCGTTCGGCATCGGTGTCCAGCGGCGCGGGCAGGCGCAGCAGCACGCGCCCGGGCGCGCCGGCCAGCGTCATGTTGCGCACGGTCTTGGTGATGAATTCCGAGTTGGGCACGATGACGGTGGAGCGGTCGCCCAGCTGGATCTCGGTGGCGCGCACGTTGACGCGGCGCACGTCGCCCTCGGTATCGCCCAGCACCACCCAGTCGCCCACTTTCACGGGCCGCTCGGCCAGCAGGATCAGGCCCGAGATGAAGTTCTGCACGATGGCCTGCAGGCCAAAGCCAATGCCCACCGACAGCGCGCTGGCCACCCAGGCAATGCGCTCCACGCTGATGCCCAGCCCCGCCAGCGCCACGGCCACCACGAAGATGCCGCCCACATAGCCCAGCAGCGTGGTGATGGAGCTGCGCATGCCCGGCTCCAGCGAGGTGTTGGGGAAGTAGCGGTCCGTCAGCCAGCGCTTGATCACGCGGATCACGATCAGGCCCGTGACGATCACGGCGAATGCGGTGAACAGGGCCTGCGGTGCCATGGTGAAGTCGCCCACCTTGAGGCTGTGGTTCACCGTGCTGCCGCGGCGAAACACCTCGTCCGGCCCCGTGCCCAGCGGGGCCAGCAGGGCGATCACCATGTAGAACAACAGGGCCACGCGCAGCAGGCCCGAGACCAGCACCGAGGCCTGGTCCAGCAGCCGGCCCTCAATGCCCAGGCTCTGGTTCAGCCGGGTGCCGAAACTGCCCTTGGACGACAGCAGGGCCTCGCACAGATCGTCGCCCAGCTGGAACAGCAGGTAGGTGGTGGCAAAGACCACGCCGGTCCACACCATCTGGCGCGCCAACGTTCCGGCCAGCGCCACGTAGCCGGTCACGGCCAGCGCAATGGTGGCAATGCTGGCCACCGCCGCACAGGCCACGAGCAGACCCACCCACAAGGGCCGTGGCGGCGCAGGCTCTGCCTGGGCGCCGTCTTCCTGCGCGACCGGCGCCGGCGCGCGCAGATGCCGCAGGGCCAGCATGACCACGGCCGAAATCAGCAGGGCCGACAGGGCGTGCACCGTGACCTCGGCGGCCAGGCTGGCGCCGATGATGGCGTTGACCTCGGTCACCAGGCCGTTGAGCGCGGCTCCGGCGGCAATCCACCAGGGATAGGGGCTGAGCCGCTCGGCCAGCTCGTCCGACACGCCGGGCAGGCGCCAGGAACTGCGCCTGCGCGACAGCAGGGTCTGGCCCAGCGACACCACAAAGGCGCCGAACAGCGTGACCTGCACACTGGCCTTGGCCAGCGCGTCCAGCGATTCGCTGAAGCCATCGCCGGCCTTGAGCACGCTCCAGGCCAGTTGCGCTGCCAGGCCGATCAGCAGCGTGTTGATCAGCACGGTGGCCGCCGCGCGCAACGAGCGGCGCAGGCGGCCGCTGGGCAGGCGCGCGGGCGCGGCGCGCACCAGCAGACGCTCGGCCAGCCAAGGGCCGAGCAGGGCGATCAGCAAGGCGGCGGCCAGGCTGGCGATGAAGCCGCCCCGGCGATCGGACGCCATGGTGGAGGCGACGGCCTGGCGCAGCTCGCGCCCCAGGCCCTGCAGGCGCGCCGCGTCCAAAGGCGCGGCAGCGCGCAGGTTGCGCCAGAAGGGGCGGCCCAGCGGTGAATCTGTGCGGGCCGTCAGTGCGGCCTGGAATTGTTCGCGGCGCTGGCGTATCAGCTCGTTGCCGCGCTGGTCGGCATCGACCGACACCAGCCGCGCGAGCTTGAGTTCGGAATCCACGGCGCTGCGCTGCCTGGCCAGGCTGGCGCGCTGCTCGGCCACATCGGGCGCATCGGCAGGGGCGCCTTTTTCGGGCGCGGGGCCCAGGCCGGCCAGGCGCGAATCGATGTCGGCCAGTTCCTCGGTGCGGCGGGCTGCGACTTGGTCGGCCGCCGTGCCTATGGCCGCAGCCTCGTCCAGCAGCTTGCGGCCGTCATCGTCCTCGGCCAGCTTGCGGGGAATGGCGTCCAGCTGCTTGCGCAGATCGTCCACGCTGGGCAGGGCCGGCCGGCCGTCGGGCGCCGCCGTGGCCGCCGCTGCCGTGCGGTCCTGCGCATGGGCCGGAGCGGGCACGGTGAGGACCAGCATGGCCAGGACCATCAGGCCGGCGGCAAGGCATTGGCGCAAGGCCTGCGCCCACGTAGGGCGCAGCGGGAGAGGGCACGGGCGGGGCGGTGTCATGGACGCACATTGTGCGGCGGGCCGCCGCGACGGTTGTTTCCAAAGGTCCGGCCCCGCCAGCCAGCAGCCGTCTCAGCGCGAGGCGGGACTGAACATATCGACACGGTCGGTGATGACGCCGTCCGTGCCCAGGTCGATCAGGCGCTGCGCGGCCCATTCATCGTTGACCGTATAGCTGCTGCAGCGCAGGCCCGCGCCATGCACCTTGGCGACCAGTGCGGCATCCCACAGCGCATGGTTGAGCACCATGGCCGCGCAGCCCAGGTCCAGCGCGGTGCGCAGGTCGGCGTCGCCCGTGGCATCGGCCAGCTTGTCCACCAGCAGGCCCCGCGGAATGTGCGGTGCCGTGTCGCGTGCGCCCTTGAGCGCATCGGTCTTGAACGAGGTGAACAGCGGCTGGATGCAGTCCCTGGGCCAGATGCGGTTCATCAGCTCGCCCGTGGCGCGGCCCGTGGCCTCTTCCTGGCCGGGCGTGGGCTTGATTTCCACGTTCAGGAAGAAGTGGTTGGCCAGGCACCAGCGGGCCAGGGCTTCCAGCGTGGGCAGGGCCTCTCCCGCAAAGGCGCGCGAGTGCCAGCTGCCGGCGTCCAGCTGGGCGATTTCGCCCATGGACAGGTCGCCACCCGTGCCGTGGCCGTTGGTGGTGCGCTCCAGCGTGGCGTCGTGCATCAGGAACAGCACGCCGTCGGCAGACAGCTTGGCATCGCACTCGAACATGCGATAGCCGTGCGCGGCGCCCAGGCGGAAGGCGGCCATGGTGTTCTCGGGCGCCAGCTTGCCAGCGCCACGGTGGGCCACCCACAGGGGGTAGGGCCAGGATTTCAGGTTCTCGGTCATGGCGAGTCCGTCAAAAGAAGGGAGCTTGGATGGAAAAAGAGAGCCTCTGGGGCTCTCTTGGAAAAGGTCGGAGAGCCGGCCTTCAGGGGATCAGATCCGCTTTCCGGATTCTGCGTCGAACCAGTGCAGGCGACGCTCTTCGGAAGGACGCACGCGCATGGTCTCGCCGGACTTGGGGAAGGGCGCGCCTTCGTCGATGCGCACCGTCATCGTCTCGCCATTGAGCGAACCATAGACCAGGCGCTCGGCACCCAGCATTTCAACGGTGTCCACCTTGATTTCCCAGCCGCCTTCGCTGACGACGACCAGGTGCTCGGGGCGGATGCCCAGGATGCGGCCGGCCGTGCCGCCGGGCGCGTTCTTGAGCAGGTTCATCGGGGGCGAGCCGATGAAGCTGGCCACGAAGGTGGAGGCGGGCGTGTGGTAGACCTCTTCGGGCGTGCCGAACTGCTCCATCACGCCGCCGTTCATGACGATCATGCGCTGGGCCAGGGTCATGGCCTCGACCTGGTCGTGGGTCACGAACAGGCTGGTGATGCCCAGCTCGGCGTGCAGCTTCTGGATCTCGATGCGGGTCTGGCCGCGCAGCTTGGCGTCCAGGTTGGACAGCGGCTCGTCGAACAGGAAGACCTTGGGCTGGCGCACGATGGCGCGGCCCATGGCCACGCGCTGGCGCTGGCCACCCGACAGCTGGCGCGGCTTGCGGTCCAGCAGGTGCGACAGCTCCAGGATCTTGGCGGCCTTGTCCACGCGGCGCTTGATCTCCTCGGGCGGCACCTTGGCGATCTTCAGGCCGTAGGCCATGTTCTCGTAGTTCGACATATGCGGGTACAGCGCATAGTTCTGGAACACCATGGCGATGTCGCGCTTGGCCGGTTCCACGTCGTTGACCACCTTGTCGCCGATCAGCAACTGGCCGTCGGAGATCTCCTCCAGGCCCGCCACCATGCGCAGCAGGGTGGACTTGCCGCAGCCCGAAGGGCCGACGATGACGACGAACTCGCCGTCCTTGATTTCGGCGTTGACGCCGTGCAGTACCTGGTTGGCCGACGGGCCCTGGCCGTAGCGCTTGATCAGGTTGCGAAAGGAAATGGATGCCATACGAAGATTCTGGTTGAGTCGCAGAGCGAAGGGCGCTGGCGCTTGCTCTGCGGGGTTCTATACGGTGGGTTGGGGCGGCGGCGAGCGGTTTACTTTTCGGTGTCCACCAGGCCCTTGACGAACCAGCGCTGCATCAGGATCACCACGGCGGCGGGCGGCAGCATGGCCAGCAGGGCCGTCGCCATCACCACGTTCCAGTCATTGCCGGTATCGCCGCTGGCCACCATGCGCTTGATGCCGATGACCACGGGGTACATGTCTTCCGAGGTGGTCACGAGCAGCGGCCACAGGTACTGGTTCCAGCCGTAGATGAACTGGATCACGAACAGCGCCGCGATCGAGGTCTTGGACAGCGGCACCAGCACATCCTTGAAGAAGCGCATGGGGCCTGCGCCGTCGATGCGGGCGGCCTCCACCAGCTCGTCCGGCACCGTCAGGAAGAACTGGCGGAACAGGAAGGTGGCCGTGGCCGAGGCGATCAGCGGAATCGTCAGGCCGGCGTAGCTGTTGAGCATGCCCAGCGTGGAGACGACTTCGTAGGTGGGGCCGATGCGCACTTCCACGGGCAGCATCAGGGTCACGAAGATCAGCCAGAAGCAGATCTTCTTGAACGGGAAGCGGAAGTACACCAGCGCGAAGGCCGACAGCAGCGAGATCGCGATCTTGCCCACGGTGATCACCATGGCCGAGACGAAGCTGATCCACATCATGCGTGCCACGGGCGCGCTGGAGCCGGGGCCCGAGCCACCGAACAGCGCGGCCTTGTAGGTTTCCCAGAAGTTGCTGCCGGGCACCAGGGGCATGGGCACCTGGATGATGTCCTGCGGCGTGTGCGTGGAGGCCACGAAGGCCAGGTACAGCGGAAAGCCGACGATGATCACGCCCAGCACCATGATCAGGTGCGAGAAAAAGGAGAGAAGGGGACTGCGTTCAACCATGATCAGTACTGCACTTTCTTCTCAACATAGCGGAACTGGATCACCGTGAGTGCGACCACGATCACCATCAGCACGACGGATTGGGCAGCCGAGCCGCTCATGTCCATGGCCTTGAAGCCGTCGTGATAGACCTTGTAGACCAGGATGGAGGTGTCCTGTCCCGGACCGCCCTGGGTCGTGGCGTCCACGATGCCGAAGGTGTCGAAGAATGCGTAGACCACGTTCATCACCAGCAGGAAGAACGTGGTGGGCGACAGCAGCGGGAACTGGATGTCCCAGAAGCGGCGCATGGGGCCCGCGCCGTCGATGGCGGCGGCCTCGATCAGCGACTTGGGGATGGACTGCAGGCCCGCAAGGAAGAACAGGAAGTTGTAGGAAATCTGCTTCCAGATCGCGGCGATGACGATCAGCGTCATGGCGTTGCCGGAGTTCAGCAGGTGGTTCCAGTCATAGCCGATCATGCGCAGCGCATAGGCCACGACGCCGATGGACGGCGAGAACATGAACACCCACAGCACACCCGCCACGGCGGGCGCAACGGCATAGGGCAGCAGCAAGGCGGTCTTGTAGGCAAGCGCGCCCTTGATCACGCGGTCCGCAAAGATGGCCAGCATCAGCGACAGCGCAATGCCGAACACCGCCACCAGCACGGAAAAGATGGCCGTGGTCTTGAACGAGGCCAGGTAGGCGGGGTCATCCAGCAGGTGCTGGAAGTTGGCAAACCCCACCCATTCGGTGGAGAAGCCAAACGTATCCTGCGCCTGGAACGACTGCACGATGGCCTGGCCTGCGGGCCAGAAAAAGAAGACCAGCACGATGACCATCTGTGGTGCTATCAGCAACCACGGCAGCCAGGCGGATCGAAAAAGAACGCGTTTTTCCATGACGGAACTCGGTAGAACAAAACAGCCCGCAAACCGGATGGCCGTGGGGCCGCCGGTTGCGGGCCTGTGATGCACGGTGCGGGCTGCCTGCGCAGCGGCCACACCGCAGATCACATGGGAGGATTACTTGTTGGCCCGGGCGAAGCGGCCCAGTTGCTCGTTGCCACGGGTGACAGCGGTGTCCAGGGCTTGCTGGGGAGTCTTCTTGCCAGTCCAGATCTGTTCGGTTTCCTCATCGATGATGGTGCGGATCTGAACGAAGTTGCCCAGGCGGATGCCGCGCGACTTGTCGGTGGTCTTGCGGATCATCTGCGTCACGGCGGTGTCGGTGCCGGGATGCTTTTCGTAGAAGCCCGATGCCTCGGTCAGCTTGTACGCAGCGGTGGTCACGGGCAGGTAGCCGGTGCGCTGGTGGCTGGCGGACTGGATCTTGGTGTTGTTCAGGAAGTTGAAGAAGTCAGCCACGCCCTTGTAGCGTTCGGCGCTCTTGCCGGCCATCACCCACAGGGAGGCACCGCCGATGGCCGTGTTCTGGGGCGCGCCCTTCACATCGGCGTAGTAGGGCAGTTGCGACTGGCCGAAGGCGAACTTGCCTTCCTTGACCACGCGGGCATACAGGCCGGAGGAGCCGGTGATCATCGCGCACTCGCCGGAAGCGAAGGCGGCGTCAGGCACGTTGCCGCGGCCCTTGTAGACGAAGCTGCCATCCTTGGCGGCCTTGGCCAGGTTCTCGAAGTGCTTGACGTGCAGCGGCGAGTTGAACACCAGCTTGGCATCGGTGCCGTCAAAGCCGTTGTTCTTGGTCGCGTACAGGGTGTTGTGCCACAGCGAGAAGCTCTCCAGCTGGGTCCAGCTCATCCAGCTCGTGGTCAGTGCGCAGCGGTGGCCCGAGGCCTTGAGCTTTTCGGCGGCGGCGAACACTTCGGGCCAGGTCTTGGGCGGCTTGTTCTCGTCCAGGCCTGCCTTCTTGAAGGCGTCCTTGTTGTAGTAGAAGATGGTGGTCGAGCTGTTGAGCGGGTAGCTCATCATCTGGCCGTTGGGGGCGGTGTAGTAGCCGGCCACGGCGGAGATGTACTCGCCCTGGTCGAACTTGAAGCCGCCGTCGTTCATGATCTTGGTGACGGGCACCACGGCGCCCTTGGAGGCCATCATGGTGGCCGTGCCCACTTCGAAGACCTGCAGGATGTCAGGCGCGTTGCCGGCGCGGAACGCGGCGATGGCGGCCGTCATCGACTCGTCATACTGGCCCTTGTACGTCGGCACGATCTTGTACTGGGTCTGGCTGGCGTTGTACTCCTTGGCCAGGTCGTTCACCCAGTCGCCCAGGGCTGCGCTCATCGAGTGCCACCACTGGATTTCGGTTTGGGCTTGTGCCGAGATGGTGGTGGCCGCGATCGCGGCTGCCATGGCCAGTTGCTTCAGTTGCATGAGGACTCCTCTAGTTCGGTGACGGTTTCAGACCGCTGCCACGGTAAGGCAGGGGCATGACATGTCTGTGTCATTGTTTTCGGATGCTTCGTACCGCACTACAGGCCAAACCCGGTGAGCCGCTGGTCCCGTATGTCAGTCGTGTGACAAAAAATGACACGCGAAGCGGCGCTATTTTAGGTCAATACCATTTCGTTTCAAAAGCCGGGTTGTTCGTATTGGCTCGTTTGTGCTCTTTCTGTATAAGGCACATCCACCGGGCTCCGCAAGATCACGCCCCGTTGGCGAGGGCTGGCTTCGCGGGCCGAGACGGCGCGCCGTCCAGAGCCCCGTGGGAAGCGCATCCTCGGGGCGCTCGCTTAAAATTGCGCTCCCACTTGGCTTAGCGGCGCCCCGAGAGCGCCAGACACGGTCTACCCCATGAATGTACCGATTGCGTTGGCAGCCCTGCAGGCACAGGCTGCCGAACCTGCACGTCTGCGAGAGATTCCCTACAACTACACCTCGTTTTCCGATCGCGAGATCGTGATCCGCCTGCTGGGCACGTCCATGTGGGATGTGCTCAACCAGCTGCGCCAGGAGCGGCGCACGGGCCGCTCTGCCCGCATGCTCTACGAGGTGCTGGGGGACATCTGGGTCGTTCAGCGCAATCCCTACCTGCAGGACGACCTGCTGCACAGTCCCGACCGCCGCAAGTCGCTGGTGGAGGCCCTGGAGCACCGCCTGGGCGAGATCGACAAGCGCCGTGCTCCGCAGCAGGACCCCGTGCGCGATGCGCTGGTGGGCCAGCTGGTGGATGCGGCGCGGCGCGCCGTGCATGAGTTCAACGCCACCTTCGTCGAGGCCGAGCAACTGCGCCGCCGGGTGCAAAAGAGCCTGGGCCGCCACACGGCCAAGGACAACATCAAGTTCGACGGCCTGTCGCGCGTGGCCCATGTGACGGACGCCACCGATTGGCGCGTCGAATACCCCTTCGTGGTGCTCACGCCTGATACCGAAGCCGAGATGGCCGCCCTGGTGCGTGCCTGTATCGAGCTGCGCCTGACCATCATTCCGCGCGGCGGCGGCACGGGCTACACGGGCGGCGCGATCCCGCTGACCTGGCGCAGCGTGGTGATCAACACCGAAAAGCTCGAAGCCATGACCGAGGTGGAGATGCGCCGCATTCCCGGCGTGGACCACGAGGTGCCCACCATCTTCACCGAAGCCGGCGTGGTCACGCAGCGCGTGGCTGATGCGGCCGAGCGCGCGGGCTTCGTCTTCGCCGTGGACCCCACATCGGCCGAGGCCTCTTGCATCGGCGGCAATGTCGCCATGAATGCGGGCGGCAAGAAGGCCGTGCTCTGGGGTACGGCGCTGGACAACCTGGTGTCCTGGCGCATGGTCACGCCCGATGCACAGTGGCTGGAAGTCACGCGCGTGGGCCACAACCTCGGCAAGATCCATGACGCCGAGATGGCCAGCTTCGAGCTGCAGTACTTCGAGGCCGACGGCAAGACCCCCATCCGCAGCGAGCGCCTGGACATTCCCGGCCAGAAATTCCGCAAGGAAGGCCTGGGCAAGGACGTGACCGACAAGTTCCTGTCGGGCCTGCCGGGCATCCAGAAGGAAGGCTGCGACGGCCTGATCACCAGCGCGCGCTGGGTGGTGCACCGCATGCCCGAGCACACGCGCACGGTCTGCATGGAGTTCTTCGGCAACGCCAAGGACGCCGTGCCCAGCATCGTCGAGATCAAGGACTTCATGTTCGCCGAGCAAAAGCGCTCGGGCGTGCTGCTGGCCGGCCTGGAACACCTGGACGACCGCTACCTGAAGGCCGTGGGCTACGCCACCAAGAGCAAGAAGGGCAACGGCCATCTGCCCAAGATGGTGCTGCTGGGCGACATTGCCGGCGACAACGCCGACGATGTGGCCCGCGTGGCCGCCGAGGTGGTGCGCATTGCCAACTCGCGCAACGGCGAAGGCTTCACGGCCGTCAGCGCCGAGGCGCGCAAGAAATTCTGGCTGGACCGCAAGCGCACGGCCGCTATCTCGCGCCACACCAACGCCTTCAAGATCAATGAAGACGTGGTGATCCCGCTGCCCCGCATGTGGGAGTACACGGACGGCATCGAGCGCATCAACATCGAACTGTCGCTGCGCAACAAGCTCAAGCTGTGCGATGCGCTGACGGACTTCTTCCAGCACGGCGACCTGCCGCTGGGCAAGCAGGACGATGCGGGCGACATCCCCTCGGCCGAGCTGCTGGAGGACCGCGTGCAGCAGGCCCTGGCTCTGGTGGCCGACGTGCGCACGCTGTGGCAGGGCTGGCTGGACGATGTCGAGAACCTTTTCCCGCAGCTGCAGGACCATACGCTGCGCGCCAGCTGGAAGACCCAGCTGAAGGCGCCCATGGCCCAGATCTTCGCGGGCGCGGCCTTCCAGCCGCTGCTGGCCGAAGTCAACGCCATCCACCAGCGCGTGCTCAAGGGCCGTGTCTGGGTGGCGCTGCACATGCACGCTGGCGACGGCAACGTGCACACCAACATTCCGGTCAACAGCGACGACTACGAGATGCTGCAGACCGCCCATGAGGCCGTGGCACGCATCATGGTGCTTGCGCGCCATCTGGACGGCGTGATCTCGGGCGAGCACGGCATCGGCATCACCAAGCTGGAGTTCCTCAGCGACGACGAGCTGGCGCCCTTTGCCGCCTACAAGCAGCGCGTGGACCCCGAAGGCCGCTTCAACAAGGGCAAGCTGATCCGCAACGAGAAGCTGCAGGCCGTGGTGGGCCAGAGCCATGACGGCCGCTCGCCGCGCGAATCGCTGATGTTCGCCGACCTGACCAACGCCTACACGCCCAGCTTCGGCCTGATGGGGCACGAGTCGCTGATCATGCAGCAGAGCGACATCGGCGCCATCGCCGACTCGGTCAAGGACTGCCTGCGCTGCGGCAAGTGCAAGCCCGTGTGCGCCACCCACGTGCCGCGCGCCAACCTGCTGTACAGCCCGCGCAACAAGATCCTGGCGACCTCGCTGCTGGTCGAGGCCTTCCTCTACGAGGAGCAGACGCGCCGCGGCGTTTCGCTGCGCCACTGGCAGGAGTTCGAGGACGTGTCGGACCACTGCACGGTCTGCCACAAGTGCTTCAACCCCTGCCCGGTCAAGATCGACTTCGGCGACGTGACCATGAACATGCGCAACCTGCTGCGCAAGATGGACAAGAAGAGCTTCAGGCCCGGCAACAAGCTGGCCATGGCCATGCTCAACGCCACCAATCCGGACACCATCAAGTTCATGCGCTCGGCCATGGTCGGCGTGGGCTTCAAGGCCCAGCGCCTGGCCTCCGACGTGCTGCACAGCCTGGCCAGGAAGCAGACCCAGCGTCCACCGGCCTCGGTGGGGCGTGCTCCCCTCAAGGAGCAGGTGATCCACTTCGTCAACAAGAAGCTGCCCGGCGGCCTGCCCAACAAGACGGCGCGCGCTCTGCTGGACATCGAGGACAAGGACTACGTGCCCATCATCCGCAGCCCGCAGAGCACGAGCGCGGACACCGAGGCGGTGTTCTACTTCCCCGGCTGCGGCTCCGAGCGCCTGTTCAGCCAGGTGGGCCTGGCCACCCAGGCCATGCTCTGGCATGCCGGCGTGCAGACCGTGCTGCCACCCGGCTACCTGTGCTGCGGCTATCCCCAGCGCGGCAGCGGCCAGTTCGACAAGGCCGAGAAGATGATCACGGACAACCGCGTGCTCTTCCACCGCGTCGCCACCACGCTCAACTACCTGGACATCAAGACCGTGGTGGTCAGCTGCGGCACCTGCTACGACCAGTTGCAGGGCTACGAGTTCGGCAAGATCTTCCCGGGCAGCCGCATCATCGACATCCACGAATACCTGCTGGAAAAGGGCGTGACGCTGCAGGGCAAGGAGGGCTACCTCTACCACGACCCCTGCCACTCGCCCATGAAGCTGCAGGACCCGATGAAGACCGTCAAGGCGCTGGTCGGCGACGGCGTGGTCAAGAGCGAGCGCTGCTGCGGCGAATCGGGCACGCTGGGCGTCACGCGCCCCGACATCTCCACGCAGATCCGTTTCCGCAAGGAAGAGGAACTCAAGAAGGGCGAGGCCGCGCTGCGCGCCAGCGGCGCCCTGGCCGAGAAGGACAACGTGAAGATCCTCACCAGCTGCCCCAGCTGCCTGCAGGGCCTGTCGCGCTACGGTGGCGACATGAACAACGGCCTGCTGGAAGCAGACTACATCGTGGTCGAGATGGCGCGCCAGATCCTGGGCGAGAACTGGATGGCCGAGTACGTGCAGCGCGCCAACGCCGGCGGCATCGAACGGGTTCTGGTCTGATGGCTGCTCCCGCTTCCTGCCCTCTGTGCGCCACAGAAGGCGGCGTGCCCATCTGGCGCGGCCGGCGCCTGCGAGTGATCCGCGCGCAGGAAGAAGGCTTTCCGGCCTTCTACCGCGTGGTCTGGAATGCGCATGCAGCCGAGTTCTCCGACCTGGACGCCGCCGACCGCCAGCACTGCATGGATGCCGTGGTCGTGGTCGAGCGCGTCTTGCGTGAGCGCCTTGCGCCGGCCAAGATCAACCTGGCGGCACTGGGCAACATGGTGCCGCACCTGCACTGGCATGTGATTGCGCGCTTTGACTGGGACAGCCATTTCCCGGGCGCGGTCTGGGCCCCGGCCCAGCGCCCGCGCAATGGCGAGCGCGAGGCCGAGGTGGCAGCGCGCTTGCCAGCCATAGACACGGCGCTGGTCCAGGCACTCGATGCCTGGCAGCAGCACCCCGCCACTGAATGAGGAGCACCGCATGGCCGGCCTGACCCCTGACACCCCAACCCCCGAAGCCCTGACCGTGCACGGCGCATCGCGCGTGCTGGAAGTGGCCTACTCCGACGGTGCAAGCTTTCGCATCCCCTTCGAGCTGCTGCGCGTGTACTCGCCCTCGGCCGAAGTCCAGGGCCATGGCCCGGGCCAGGAAGTGCTGCAGACGGGCAAGCGCGAGGTGTCCATCACGGCCATCGAGCCCGTGGGCAACTACGCCATCAAGCCCTTCTTCAGCGACGGGCATGAAAGTGGCCTGTACACCTGGGAATACCTCTACGAACTGGGCCGCCGCCAGGACGAGTTCTGGGCGCAGTACCTGGACCGGCTGCAGGAGTCCGGCATGGACCGCGACACGCCCATGCCCGGCAAGGCCAGCGGCGGCGGACACGGCTGCGGCAGCCACTGACGCCGCGCACGGGTGCGCGCTGTATGGCGCCGTTCCCCTCGCACCACATTCCGGACCTCTGTACGGCACAGGGTTATTGGGGGTGGTGCTATATTTAAAATAGCTTGAAAGTCTTTGTTTGAAGGCGTTTCAAGCTGTTTGTTCTTGATAACCCTTGCCCGGCAAAGCCCGTGGCCACACGGGGTTGTCGCTGTACGCATTACTACTGCTTGCTTAGCATCGTTGTTATGAGCACCACACATTTCGGATTCCAGTCGGTGGACGAGCGCGAGAAGGCCAGCCGCGTGCGCGGCGTGTTCGACTCGGTCGCTTCGCGCTACGACGTCATGAACGACCTGATGTCGGGTGGTCTGCACCGTGTCTGGAAGGCCTATACGGTGATGGTGGCCAACCTCAAGGAAGGCGATAAGGCACTGGACATCGCGGGTGGCACCGGCGATCTGGCCCTGGCCTTCGCCAAGAAGGTCGGCTCCACCGGCCAGGTGGTGCACACCGATATCAATGAGGCCATGCTGCGCGTGGGCCGCGACCGCCTGATCGACAAGGGCGTGATCCTGCCCACCATGGTCTGCGATGCCGAGGCCCTGCCGTTTCCCGACAACCATTTCGATCTGGTCAGCGTGGCCTTCGGCCTGCGCAACATGACCCACAAGGATGTGGCGCTCAAGGAAATGAACCGTGTCCTGCGCCCCGGCGGCAAGCTGCTGGTGCTGGAGTTCTCCAAGGTGGCCAAGCCCCTGGAGAAAGCCTACGACTGGTACTCCTTCAAGATTCTTCCGGCCATGGGCAAGCTCGTGGCGGGCGATGACGCCAGCTACCGCTATCTGGCCGAGTCCATCCGCATGCACCCCGGCCAGGAGGATCTCAAGCGCCTGATGCAGGAATGCGGCTTCGGCCATGTGGACTATCACAACATGACGGGCGGCATTGCGGCCCTGCATGTGGGAATCAAGTGCTGAGCGCGTGAGGCGTTCGGTGAGGTGACGGCAACACGATTATTCGAGGAGATGACATGAAAAAGCTATGGTCTATGGTCTTGGTCGCGATGCTGGTGGTGGTCCACGGCACGGCCGACGCCAAGCGCATGGGCGGTGGCGGATCGGTGGGCAAGCAGTCGAGCAATGTGACGCAGCGTGAAGCTACGCGCGCGCCGGCGCAGAACACGCCGCCGCAGAACGCCGCCACACAGAACGCTGCGGGCAAGCCTGCCACGCCGCCTGCGGCCGCTCCGGCCAAGAAGCCCTGGGGCGCCATGCTCGGCGGCCTGGCCGCCGGCCTGGGTCTGGCATGGCTGGCCCACTCGCTGGGTCTGGGCGCCGCCTTCGGCCAGTTCCTGCTGATCGCCCTGCTGGCCCTGGTCATCATGGTCGTGGTGGGCATGGTCATGCGCTCGCGCCGTGCAGCGGCCGGCGCGCAGCAGGCATCGTCCAGCCCCTTCGCCTTCCAGAACGCGGCCCCTGCGGGCGCGGGCAACATGGGTGGCAACGTGGAAAGCGCACCGCTGGCACGCCAGTACAACCCCGAGAAGGTCGGCAACGACGCCTCGGCCCGTCCCTGGGAGCAGAACCACCAGCCGGCCGCCCTGGCCTCGGGTTCCGGCGTGCAGATCGGCTCTGCCCTGGCAGGCTCGCAGAACTGGGGTGTGCCTGAAGGCTTCGATACCGAAGGCTTCCTGACGGCTGCCAAGCGCAACTTCGTCACGCTGCAATCGGCATGGGACCGCTCGGACATCGCTTCGCTGCGCGCCATGATGACCGACGAGATGCTGACCGAGATCCGTGGCCAGCTCAGCGAGCGCGAGGTGCAGCGCCCTGGCCAGCCCAACCAGACCGACGTGGTCATGATCGATGCCCAGTTGCTGGGCATCGAGGATCTGGGCAATGACTACATGGCCAGCGTGGAATTCTCCGGAATGATCCGCGAGGACGCCTCGGCAGGCCCCACGCCCTTCCGCGAGGTCTGGAACATGACCAAGCCCAAGAGCGGCAGCAGCGGCTGGCTGGTCGCCGGCGTCCAGGCACTGCAGTAATTTGCAGAGGACCGGCGCAAGCCAGGGATGCGACAGGGGGTCACGCCATGGGCTGGCCACTTGTCTCGACCGGATTTGCGTCGGCCGCATCCTCTCACTTCGGGAATAATCGGGGACTATGGCAACACAGTCCCCTTTTTCTTTTCTGAACGGTCTCATGGAACGCGTGATGGCCGGTCCGCAACCGCCGCAATGGCTGGTCAGCGAGGTGCATCAGCGCCTCGTGCTGTTCCTCAACCATGTGCTGATGCAGGAGAAAGAGGCGATGGAGCGCCTCGTGCGGCAAAAGGGCCGCGTGGCGCGCGTGCAGTGGCGCGGCTACTCCATGGCCTTGCAGATCACGCCCGCCGGCCTGTTCAACGTGGCGCCCGAAGGCGCGCAGCCCGACCTGCTGCTTGAAGTCACCGAGACCTCCCCGCTGGCCCTGGCCCAGGTGGCCCTGCGCGGCGACAAGCCCTCCATCCGCATCGAGGGCGACGTGCAACTGGCCGCCGACATCAACTGGCTGGTGGACCACGTCGAATGGGACGTGGAGGAAGACCTGGCCCGCATCATCGGCGATGCGCCCGCGCACACCGTGGCCAAGGTCGCGCGCAGCGCTGCCCAGGCACTGCGCCAGTTCGTAGGCGCCCGCATGGCCGGCAAGCCCGATGCCGATGCCCCCGATGCCCCCGAGGCCGCACGTGCGGCAGCGCCCGCCAGCGCGCCCGTTGGTTCCCCCGTGGTATCCCTGCCCGGTTTCGAGAACGACAAGCCATGAGCCGGTTTCTTCGCGGGCTGACCATCCTCTGGGTGGTGTTCCGCTACGGACTCGACGAGCTGGTGCTGTCGAGCTTCGAGCATCCCTGGATGCGCCGCGCACGCGCGGTGCTCACGCTCGGCCGGCGGCTGGACAAGCCGCGCGGCCAGCGCCTGCGCGAGGCCCTGGAGGAGCTGGGGCCCATCTTCGTGAAATTTGGCCAGGTGCTGTCCACGCGCAGCGACCTGATGCCGCCCGACGTGGCCGAGGAGCTGGCCCGGTTGCAGGACCGCGTGCCGCCCTTCGATTCGCAGATTGCGGTGGACACCATCGAGCGCGCCTTCCGCAAGAAGCTGGACCAGATCTTCGTGAGCTTCGAGCGCGAGCCGGTGGCCAGTGCCTCCATCGCCCAGGTGCACTTTGCCGTGATCAGCGACCGCAACGGCGTGCAGCGCGACGTGGCCGTCAAGGTGCTGCGTCCGGGCATGAAGACCGTGATCGACAAGGACCTGGCGCTGATGCACATGATGGCGCGCTGGGTCGAGCGCCTGTCGGCCGACGGCAAGCGCCTCAAGCCCCGCCAGGTCGTGGCCGAGTTCGACAACTACCTGCACGACGAGCTGGACCTGATCCGCGAAGCCTCCAACGCCGCGCAGCTGCGCCGCAACATGGAAGGGCTGGACCTGGTGCTGATCCCCGAGGTGTACTGGGATTTCTGCCGCAACGACGTGATGGTCATGCAGCGCATGACCGGCGTGCCCATCAGCCAGGTCGAGCGCCTGCGCGAAGCCGGCGTGGACATCCCCAAGCTGGCACGCGACGGCGTGACCATCTTCTTCACCCAGGTCTTTCGCGATGGCTTCTTTCACGCCGACATGCACCCGGGCAACATCATGGTCAGCCTGGAGCCCGAGACCTTCGGGCGCTATATCTCGCTGGACTTCGGCATCGTCGGCACGCTGACCGAGTACGACAAGGAATACCTGGCGCAGAACTTCACGGCGTTCTTCCGCCGTGACTACAAGCGCGTGGCCGAGCTGCACATCGAAAGCGGCTGGGTGCCGCCGAGCACGCGCGTGGACGAGCTGGAGGCCGCCATCCGCGCCGTCTGCGAGCCGTACTTCGACCGTCCGCTGGCCGAGATTTCGCTGGGCATGGTGCTGATGCGCCTGTTCCAGACCTCGCGCCGCTTTCAAGTCGAGATCCAGCCGCAACTGGTGCTGCTGCAAAAGACGCTGCTCAACATCGAAGGCCTGGGGCGCCAGCTGGACCCCAATCTGGACCTGTGGAGCACGGCCAAGCCCTTCCTCGAAAAATGGATGCTGGACCAGATGGGCCCGCAACGGCTGTGGCGCGAGCTGCTGGCCGAGGCGCCGCGCTATGCCAAGCTCATTCCCGAGCTGCCGCGCCTGATCCATCGCCGGCTCACGCGCAACTCCGGCGAGCACGACGAACTGCTCAAGGAGCTGCTGCAGCAGCAAAAGCTCACCAACCGCCTGTTGCAGGCCATCGTCAGCGCCGGCATCGGCTTTGTCATCGCGCTGATCCTGCTGCAACTGGTGGTGCGGCTGCGCTGGTACTGAGAACACTGACGGGTTTCCGGACCTCTCCCTTTTCCCACTTTGAAACAGGAGTGCCAGCGTGCTGCTCTCTATGGTGATCGCCTACCTGTTCGTGACCATCGCCATCGGCCTGTGGGCGGCCAGGCGGGTCAAGAACACGGCCGACTTCGCAATTGCCGGGCGCCATCTGCCCATGTACATGATCATCACCACCACGTTTGCCACGTGGTTCGGCTCGGAGATCGTGCTCGGCGTGCCCGCCAAGTTCATCGAGGGCGGCCTGCGCGGCGTGGTCGAAGACCCGTTCGGCGCTGGCATGTGCCTGATCCTGGTGGGCCTGTTCTTCGCGGGCAAGCTCTACCGCATGACGCTGCTGACCATCAGCGACTACTACCGCCACCGCTATGGCCGGTCCATCGAGATCGTCTGCTCGCTGATCATCATGCTCAGCTACCTGGGCTGGGTCTCGGCCCAGGTCACGGCCCTGGGCCTGGTGTTCAACCTGCTGTCGGGCGGCACGGTCAGCATTCCCGTGGGCATGGCCATCGGCGTGGTGTCCATCCTGGCCTATACGCTGTTCGGCGGCATGTGGTCGGTGGCGGTGACGGACTTCCTGCAGATGATCATCCTGGTCGTCGGCCTGGTGGTGCTGGCCTGGTTTGCCAGCGACATGGCTGGCGGTGCCGGCAAGGTCATCGACCTGGCCGTGAGCCGCGATCTGTTCCAGTTCTGGCCCGAGCCCAGCTGGCATGAAATCCTCTTCTTCTTTGGCGCCGCCATCACCATGATGCTGGGCTCCATTCCCCAGCAGGACGTGTTCCAGCGCGTGATGTCGGCCCACAGCGAGAAGGCCGCCACGCGCGGCACCGTCATCGGTGGCTCGGCCTATATCTGCTTCGCCTTCGTACCCATGTTCCTCGTGGCCAGTGCGCTGATCATCATGCCGCAGGAGGCTGCGGAACTGCTCAAGCAGGACCCGCAGAAGGTGCTGCCCACCCTGGTCATGGACAAGATGCCCTTCGTCATGCAGGTGCTGTTCTTCGGCGCGCTGCTGTCGGCCATCAAGTCCTGTGCCTCGGCCACGTTGCTGGCGCCCAGCGTGACCTTTACCGAGAACATCTGGCGCCAGTTCCGCACCCAGGCCAGCGACCGGGAAATGCTGCTGGCCATGCGCATCAGCGTGCTCGTCTTCAGCATCTGCGTGCTGGCCTACTCGATCAAGATGGAAGGAACGCCCATCTATGAGCTGGTCTCCAGCGCCTACCAGGTGCCGCTGGTCGGCGCCTTCGTGCCCCTGGTCTTCGGGCTGTACTGGAAGCGCGCCACCACGCAGGGCGCCATTTGCGCCGTGGCACTGGGCATTGGCGTGTGGGTGGTCTTCATGGCCACGCCGGCTTTGCACGAGGCATTTCCGCAGCAATTGGCGGGCCTGCTGGCGGCTGTGACGGGGATGGTGGCCGGGTCACTGGCACCGCAGTGGCTGGCCAATCGCAGCGCAGACATTCTTGAATTCAGCCCCGAAAGGTAAGCGCAGCTGCCTCGTTATTTGCGAAAACAATTGATGACAATCATCAATAGTTATTAACTATATAGTCGGCGGCTGGGATTGTGGAGGTCCCGGAATGCTGACTTGGGTGGTGTGAAGCACAGGTCGTGACAGTACGGCGGACCTCCGAATAGCAAACGCTTGGGAGGAAGCACCGTCATGAAAACACTCAAACTGATTGCGAGGGCTCGCCGGCTGAAGCTGCGGCCTGTCGCTGGCGTCCGGTTCCGATGGAGTTGGCTTGGAGGCGCCTTGCTTGTGCCAGCCCTGTGCGGCCAGGTGGCAATGGCTGCGCCGAGGATCCCGGTCGCGCCGGTCATTGTCTGGAGCGAGGACTTCGAAAACCCGCAGACACCCCCCATCACCACGGAGGGGCGGGATCTGCTGGTCTACCAGGGCGCGGACCCTGCGGGGCAGATGTATACCGCCGACCCCCTGTACCGGATGAGCGCCAACCAGTGCAATGGCATAGTCACGTCCTTCAACCAGGATCCAACTTCGGCGACGATGAGTGCGGCCTGCGGTTCCCAAGGCAATTGGAACGCCCTGCAGCAGATGGCGGAGGTCGCAGGGCGCTATCAGGGCCAGAGTGCGGCGGATGCGGTCAAAAATCACGTCATGGCGATGCTTACAGCGAATGGGACCTTTCCTGCTGGCGCAATTGCCTTTCGCACCAAGGCCAATATTCCGCAAAGTTCCGGCAGCAGATTCCTCACGGCCCGTGCCGATGTGGTGGCGAACTTCTGCTCGTCAGGATTCGTCGCTCCGTTGCTGCGTTTTTCTCTTGTCAATGACGCTAATGCGGAACTGCCCATCTCCATGAACGCTGTCGATCCATGCGTGGATGGTGTGTCGTTCAATACGATGCCTATCGGTATTGGGATCATACAAACGGCCAGGGCCCAGACAGTGACCTCTCCCGGAGCCCTGCTCTTCAGCGGAGCCTCTGTCGGGTTTGTTCTGCACAACGACCAGACCAGCTCCATGGGCAACGATTCGTCGATCGACAACGCGCAGATCATCGATGTCACGCCGCAGCTGGACAAGGCCTTCTCGCCTGCCAGCATCCACCTCGGCCAGGTCTCCCGGCTGACCATGACCATCACCAATACGACCGATCTGCTGCGCAAGCGAGGCTGGTCGTTTACCGACAACCTGCCTGCAGGACTGGTCGTCGAGGGCAATGCCAGCACCACCTGCCCCGGCACGACCGTGCAGGCGGCAGCAGGCGGCAGCACCGTGACCGTGTCCAACGGAGACCTGGCCCAGGGCGCCGCCTTCTGCGAGGTGAGCCTCGACGTGCGTCCGACCGCGACAGGCAGCTTCACCAACGGTCCTTCCAACCTCAGTCTTATTGGCCTGAACCAGCCGGCCACACTGGCTGTGCTGGCGGTTGCGCCAGCGGCCGACATGCAGGCCACCAGCGTCGATCTTCCGCCGTCCATGACGGTGGGGGCACCGGTATCCGGCAGCTTCAGCTGCACCAATGCGGGACCCAGCCCTGCGGCGGCAGCATCGTGCACCATTTCAGGTCTGCCGGCAGGCGCTTCCGTGTCCTGCACTCCCGCTGTTCCTACAGGATCGCCGCTGGCCGCAGGCGACAGCATCGCCTGCACGGTAGGCTTCACGCCTGCTGTCACGGGCGCCATCATGGCACTGGTGACGGCCGGCAGTGCAACGACAGATCTGGTGCCGAGCAACAATGCGATGTCCTTCCCCTACAACCCAGGGGAGTCGGCGGACATGAGGGCCACGGAGCTGACCCTGCCGGCCTCCATGGCGGTGGGCACGCCGGCATCCGGCAGCTTCAGCTGCACCAACGCGGGGCCCAGCCCTGCGGCGGCAGCCTCGTGCGCCATTTCAGGCCTGCCGGCAGGCGCTTCCGTGTCCTGCACTCCCGCTGTACCTACAGGATCGCCGCTGGCCTCGGGCGCCCGCATCGACTGCACGGTGGGCTTCACGCCCACAGCGGGCGGGGCATTCACGGCCCTGGTCTCCGCCAGCAGCGGCACGCCGGACCCGGTGCCTGCCAACAACACCATCTTGCGCCCCTACAGCCCCGGGGAGCGTGCCGACATGCAGGCCACCTCCATCACGCTTCCCCTGACCATGACGGTGGGCGTGCCGGTGTCCGGCAGTTTCAGCTGCACCAATGCCGGCCCCAGTGCGGCGACGGCGGCCTCGTGCGTGATCTCCGGCCTGCCAGCCGGGGCGACCACGTCCTGCACGCCCAGCGTCCCCACGGCCTCGCCATTGGCATCGGGCGGCAGCATCGCCTGCACAGCGCAGTTCACGCCCACCACAACGGGCACCATAGCGGCCTTGGTGACGGCGAGCAGCAGCACCGTGGATCCGGTGCCGGCCAACAACACCAAGGCCCACCCCTTCAACCCCGTGGAGCGGGCCGATATGCAGGCCACCAGCGTCACGCTACCGGCCACCGCCAACGTGGGTGTTCCCGTGAAGGGATCGTTCGTCTGCACGAACGCCGGCCCCAATGCGGCAGCCTTTGCCAATTGCTCCATCGCAGGGCTGCCGGCAGGTGCCAGCACCTCATGCACGCCTGCGGTGCCGACAGGCGCGCCGCTGGCCTCGGGTGCCAGCATTTCCTGCACGGTGAGCTTCACGCCCACCACGCAGGGCAGCCTGACAGCCACCGTGACGGCGGTCAGTGGAACCACGGACCCGGAGCCGGCCAACAATTCGCGTGACCAGGAGTTGGTGGTTGCTGCCGCATTGACGCCGGAGCCGGTCCCCGCCACCGGGGTGCCTGCCCTGGTGCTGATGGGTCTTGCCGTCATGCTGGCCGGTATGGGGATGCAGCGGCGCCGGGCACGGCGCTGAACATGGACGCGGCAGGCGCCCCGGCAGCGGGGCCCGCACCGCCCTGATGGAATGCCAGTCCGCGCGACTGGCATTTTGCATTTCGGGCCATCAGGTACCGACTGATGCATGCGGCCTGCGGCTCTCCGGCCTGGGCCTTTGGGGGCAAGGCAGCCGCAGTATCGGGCGGATGCCTATAATCGAAAGTTTTGCATCTTCTCTCGTATAAGCATTAGCGCCATGCCTATTTATGCATACAAGTGTGGCTCCTGCGGTCATGCCAAGGACGTGCTGCGGAAAATCTCGGATGCTCCGCTGACGACCTGCCCGGCCTGTGGTGCCGAGGCCTTTTCCAAGCAGCTGACGGCTGCCGGCTTCCAGCTCAAGGGCTCGGGCTGGTACGCGACCGACTTCAAGAACAGCGGCAGCAAGAGCGCCGCCACGCCGGCTCCAGCGGCCGGCACCCCGGCCTCGGATACATCTGCCGCACCTGCGGCAACTGCGCCTGCTGCGGCCCCCGCATCTGCTCCCGCACCCTCCACGGGCCATTAATCAAGGCTTGCATTTCTCATGTCCGCTCTGCGCAAATGGCTGTTCGCCGGCCTGCTGGTGATTGTTCCTCTGGTGATCACGCTGGGCGTGCTCAACTGGATCATCGGCACGCTGGACCAGACGCTGGCCATCCTGCCCGAGGCCTGGCATCCGGACCGGCTGCTGGGTTTCCACATTCCCGGCTTCGGCGTGGTGCTCACGCTGCTGATCCTGCTGGTGGTTGGCGCTGCGGCCAGCAACTTCATCGGCCGCAAGCTTGTCTCCTGGGGCGATGCGGTGGTCAGCCGCATTCCCGTGGTGCGCTCCATCTATTCCAGCGTCAAGCAGGTGTCCGACACCGTGTTCTCGGACAGTGGCAATGCGTTTCGCACCGCCGTGCTGGTGCAGTGGCCGCGCGAAGGCGTCTGGACCGTGGCCTTCGTCACCGGCTCGCCCAGCGGAGAGGTCGCCGCCTATCTGCGTGACGAATACCTGAGCGTCTTCGTGCCGACAACGCCGAATCCGACGGGCGGCTATTTCGTCATCGTTCGCAAGAGCGATTGCATCGAGCTGGAAATGAGCGTGGATGCCGCGCTCAAGTACATTGTTTCGATGGGCGTGGTGACTCCTCCGGATCTCACACTGCCCGCGGAATCCAAATAACAAACTGTCGCGCCCATCCCGGGCGCAGGAAGCTTTTCATCATGGCCATGCGCTCCCATTACTGCGGTCTAGTGACCGAAGCCCTGATGGGCGAAACCGTTACCCTGTGCGGCTGGGTGAACCGTCGCCGCGACCATGGCGGCGTGATCTTCATCGACCTGCGCGACCGCGAAGGCTATGTGCAGGTGGTCTGCGACCCCGACCGTGCCGAGATGTTCAAGACTGCCGAAGGCCTGCGCAACGAGTTCTGCGTGCAGGTCAAGGGCCTGGTGCGCGCACGTCCCGAAGGCACGACCAACGACAAGCTCAAGAGCGGCCAGATCGAAGTGCTGTGCCACGAGCTGAACGTGCTCAACGCCTCGGTCACGCCTCCGTTCCAGCTGGACGACGAGAACCTGTCCGAGACCGTGCGCCTGACCAACCGCGTGCTGGACCTGCGCCGCCCCTACATGCAGCGCAACATGATGCTGCGCTACCGCACGGCCATCCAGGTGCGCAACTTCCTGGACAAGGAAGGCTTCATCGACATCGAAACGCCCATGCTGGGCAAGAGCACGCCCGAAGGCGCGCGCGACTACCTGGTGCCCAGCCGCGTGCACGATGGCGAGTTCTTCGCCCTGCCGCAGTCGCCCCAGCTGTACAAGCAGATGCTGATGGTGGCCGGCTACGACCGCTACTACCAGATCACCAAGTGCTTCCGCGACGAAGACCTGCGCGCCGACCGCCAGCCCGAGTTCACGCAGATCGACTGCGAGACCTCGTTCCTGGGCGAAGAGGAAATCCGCGCCATCTTCCAGCGCATGATCACCGAGGTCTTCAAGACCCAGCTGGACGTGGATCTGGGCGAGTTCCCGATGATGACGTACCAGGATGCGGCCTTCCGCTTCGGCTCGGACAAGCCTGACCTGCGCGTCAAGCTCGAGTTCACCGAACTGACCGAAGTCATGAAGGACGTGGACTTCAAGGTGTTCTCCACCCCCGCCACGACCAAGGGCGGCCGCGTGGTCGCGCTGCGCGTGCCCGGCGGCTCGCAGATCTCGCGCGGCGAGATCGACCAGTACACCGAATTCGTCAAGATCTACGGCGCCAAGGGCCTGGCCTGGATCAAGGTCAACGAAGTGGCCAAGGGCCGCGATGGCCTGCAGTCTCCCATCGTCAAGAACCTGCATGACGCGGCCATTGCCGAGATCCTCAAGCGCACGGGCGCACAGGACGGCGACCTCATCTTCTTCGGCGCAGACAAGGAAAAGATCGTCAACGACTCCATCGGCGCGCTGCGCCTGAAGGTGGGTCACAGCGAATTCGGCAAGGCCAACGGCCTGTTCGAGAACCGCTGGGCGCCGCTGTGGGTGGTGGACTTCCCCATGTTCGAGCACGACGAGGAAAACGACCGCTGGGCGGCCGTGCACCATCCCTTCACCTCGCCCAAGGACGGCCACGAGGAGCTCATGGTCACCGACCCGGCCAATTGCCTGGCCAAGGCCTACGACATGGTCCTGAACGGCTGGGAGCTGGGCGGCGGCTCGGTGCGTATCCACCGCGCCGACGTGCAGAGCAAGGTGTTTGACGCGCTCAAGATCTCGCCCGAAGACGCCCGCGCCAAGTTCGGCTACCTGCTGGACGCGCTGCAGTACGGCGCGCCCCCGCACGGTGGCCTGGCCTTCGGCCTGGACCGCCTGATCACGCTGATGACGGGTGCCGACTCCATCCGTGACGTGATCGCCTTCCCCAAGACCCAGCGTGCCCAGGACCTGCTGACCCAGGCGCCTTCGCCCGTGGACGAAAAGCAGCTGCGCGAGCTGCACATCCGCCTGCGCAACCCGCTGGCGGCCACCCAGGGCTGAGGACCGGGCCTGGCGGCTTGATACGGACGGCAGAAGCTGGCACAGCTTCTGCCGTTTTTCTTTTTGCGGAGAGCTTTCATGCGTTTTCAAGGCATTGCATCGGTGGCGCTGGCTGTGCTGGCAGGGCTGGGCCTGTCCGGCTGCGGGGAAAAGAAGACCGAGCTGGGGCAGGGTGGCTCGGAGATCACCGGCTCCGCCGGGCCCCTGGGCGCGAACAATGGCTCGCGCGAACTCGTGCGCTGCGATGCGCCCGTGGCCACGCTGGCCCTGGCCGAGAATCCCAACGGCTACGTCATGGGGTCGGGCTACCAGTTGCCCGCCTCGCCCGTGCCGCTGATCAAGCTGCTGGCCCAGCAAAGCGGGTGCTTTCGTGTGGTGGACCGGGGCGCGGGCCTGCGCGGCACGGTGCAGGAGCAGGACCTGAAGAACGCCGGCGTGCTGCGAGAGAACTCCACGGTGCGCAAGGGCCGTGGCTATGAGGCGCAATACACGCTGACGCCCAGCCTGACCTTCAGCGAGCAGGACGCGGGCCGGGGCCTGGCCGGCGTGGTTGCCATGATTCCGGTGCTGCGGGACATCGCGGGGCTGGTCGGCATGGTCGAGCAGGTCAAGTTCAAGGAGGCGCAGACCGCTCTGCTGCTGTCGGACAACGAAACCACCGAGCAGGTGGCCGCTGCCACGGGCGCCGCCCGCACCACCGATCTGGGCGTGGGCGGCATGGTGCTGGGCCGCCTGGGCGCGGCGGGCGCGGGCTGGAGCAATACCAACGAGGGCAAGGTCATCGCCGCCGCCTTTCTGGATGCGCACAACCAGCTCGTGCATCAGGTGCGCGCGCTGCAGACCAAGGATCTGCCGCCTTCCGTGGCGACCAAAGCGGTCCAGGGCAAGGGCTGATGCCTGCCATGCCAGGCTACAAGATCCCTGAATCGGTGCTGGTCGTCATCTACCGCGATGACGGGCAGGTGCTGCTGATGCGCCGCACGGCACCGGCGCCTGAGGGCGGGGAGTTCTGGCAGTCGGTGACGGGCAGCAAGGACCATGAAGACGAGTCCTGGCGCGAGACCGCAGTGCGCGAGGTGCGGGAAGAAACCGGCATCGACCCCGAGGCGCCCGGCTGCCTGCTGCAGGACTGGGCGCTGGAGAACATCTACACCATCTACCCGGCCTGGCAGCACCGCTATGCGCCCGGTGTATGGCACAACCGCGAGAGGGTTTTCGGCCTGCGGATTCCGTCCTACACCCCTGTGTTCTTGAATCCGAGGGAACATACCGCATCTGCTTGGCATCATTGGCATGACGCTGCCGAGCGCTGCTACTCCCCGTCCAATGCGGAAGCCATCCTGATGCTGCCGCGATTCGCTTCACTGGAGCTGGACTGATCCCGATCCCTGTGTTCCTGACCGCCTATGACTGACAACGTGAAATCCTCCCACGAGGTGGACCCCGGCCCGTCCATACTGCGCGTCGCGACCTACAACATCCACAAGGGCGTGCAAGGCATGGGTCCCGTGCGCCGCCTGGAGATCCACAACCTGGGACACGCTGTGGAGCAGCTCGATGCCGACATCGTCTGCCTGCAGGAAGTGCGCAAGATGAACCACAAGGAGGCCGCCTACTTCGAGCGCTGGCCCCAGGTCTCGCAGGCGGAGTATCTGGCTCCCCTGGGCTACGAGGCTGTCTACCGCACCAATGCCTACACGCGCCATGGCGAGCATGGCAACGCGCTGCTCACCCGCTGGCCCGTGGTGGGCCACCAGCACGAAGACATCTCCGACCACCGCTTCGAGCAGCGGGGCCTGCTGCATGTGGAGGTGGAAGTGCAGAACCGGCGCGTGCACACCATCGTGGTGCACCTGGGCCTGATTCCTGGCAGCCGCGTGCGCCAGGTCTCCCAGCTCAAGCGCTTCATCGAGCGCGAGGTGCCGCCTGGCGCCCCCGTGGTGGTGGCGGGCGACTTCAACGACTGGGGTGGCCAGATCAAGCGCATGCTCGGCGGTTTCGGCCTGTACGAATACGACGAATTGCCCAGCGTGCCCACCTATCCCTCGCGCCTGCCGCTGGCCCAGCTGGACCACGTCTACGTGCGCGGCCTCACCCCGCTGGGCCTGCATGTGCCCAAGGGACGCATCTGGTGGCGCATGTCCGACCATCTGCCGCTGATTGCCGAATTCCGCCTCTAGCCCCGGGTTCTGTCACACAAGCCATTCTTTTGCTATTGAAATGATAGCTTTCAGCGCGGGCAGAACCTGCGTTTGGGTGGAAAATCCCTTGCGTGCCATGCCGCGGGTTTCGCTGTTACCATGCCAGCCATGTTCAGAGAACTCGTCGACATGAAACAAGACAGCCAGGCCGAGGGCACCCCCGTCTCGGTCAAGATCCGCGAACGGTTGAAGCAGGCGCAAAAGCGCTTTCATGCGAACGACAACATCTCCGAATTCATCGAGCCCGGTGAACTCGAGCAGCTGCTCGACGAAGTCCAGGACAAGATGCAGGGCGTGCTCGACAGCATGGTCATCGACACCACGCACGACCACAACACGCGCGCCACGGCGCGCCGCGTGGCCAAGATGTATGTCAACGAGGTGTTCCGCGGCCGCTATGTGGCGCAGCCCGCCATCACCGAGTTCCCCAACGCCGAGCACCTCAACGAGCTGATGATCGTCGGCCCGATCACGGTGCGCAGCGCCTGCAGCCACCATCTGTGCCCGGTGATCGGCAAGATCTGGATCGGCGTGCTGCCCAACAAGAACACCAATGTCATCGGCCTGTCCAAGTACGCGCGGCTGGTGGACTGGATCATGGGCCGCCCCCAGATCCAGGAAGAGGCCATCATCCAGCTGGCCGACCTGATCCTCGACAAGACCCGCCCTGACGGCCTGGCCGTGGTCATGGAGGCTTCGCACTTCTGCATGTCCTGGCGCGGCGTGCGCGAGATGGACAGCAAGATGCTGAACTCCGTCATGCGCGGCGCCTTCCTCACCAATCCTGAACTGCGCCGCGAGTTCCTCTCGCTGGTGTCTAGCCGCAGGTAACTCCCCGGGGTGGCGTCCCCGGACGCCTCAGACAAGACCCCAGGCTGCGCAGTGCGCGGCCTTTTTTCTTTCCCGCGCCACGCCCCGCTTTCCCCCGGACCTGACCATGTCGCTGCAAGCCTTTGCCCTGATCATCATTGCCGGCCTCATCCATGCCGGCTGGAACATCGTGGCCAAGAAGGCGGGCGGCGACTCGCGCTTCGCCTTCTTCACCTCGGTCATCATGATGGTGATCTGGGCGCCGCTGGGCTGGTGGGTGGGGCGCGATGTGGTGCCCACATGGGGCCGCAACGAATGGCTGGTGGTGCTGGCCAGCGGCCTGCTGCACGTGGCCTACTACGTGACCTTGCTGCGCGGCTACCGCAGCGCGGACCTCACCGTGGTCTATCCGCTGGCGCGCGGCTCTGGGCCGCTGCTGTCGTCCATGGTGGCGGTGGTCTTCCTGGGGGAGCAGATTTCCTCGCTGGGCGCGCTGGGCATTGCCGGCGTGGTGGTTGGCGTGTTCCTGATCGCGGGCGGGCCCGGCCTGCTGCGCGCACGCCATGACCCCGAAGCGCGCGAGCGGCTGCGGCTGGGCCTGTGGTACGGCCTGCTGACGGGCGCCTTCATCGCCAGCTACACCGTGGTGGACGGCTACGGCGTGAAGATGCTGCTGATGTCGCCCATCCTCATCGACTACATGGGCAACTTCGTGCGCGTGTTTCTGCTCGCTCCCGTGGTGCTGCGCGACCTGCCCACTGCGCGCAGCCTGTGGCGCACGCAGTGGCGCTTCGCGGCCCTGGTGGCGCTGATCAGCCCCATCGCCTATGTGCTGGTGCTCTACGCCATGCAGGATGCACCCATGTCGCACGTGGCGCCTGCGCGCGAAGTCTCCATGCTGTTCGCGGCGCTGATCGGCGGGCACATGCTGCGCGAAGGCGACCGCCTGGCGCGCATTGCAGGCGCGGTGTGCATTGCCGTCGGCGTGACGGCGCTGGGCCTGGGCTGAGCGCCATGGCGGAAATGCGGGTGCTGGGCTGCGATTTCAGCAGCCGGCCTACGGCGCGCAAGCCCATCACCATGGCCCTGGGCCACCTGCTGGCTGGTGGCACGGTGGTCCTGCAGGATTTGCTGGAGTTCGCCTCGCTGGACGCATGGGCTGCCTGGCTGGCCCGGCCCGCCGATGCGGCGCAGTCGGGGCAGTCGGCCTGGGTGGGCGGATTCGACCTGCCTTTTGGCCTGCCGCGCGAACTGGTGGAGCAACTGGGCTGGCCCACGGACTGGGCGGCCTGCATGGATCACTACGCCGGCCTCACGCGCCAGAGCCTGCGCGAGCAGTTCAAGGCCTTTTGCGCGGCGCGGCCCGCGGGCGGCAAGTTCGCGCACCGCGCCACGGACGGGCCTGCCGGTGCCAGCCCTTCCATGAAATGGGTGAACCCGCCCGTGGCCTACATGCTGCATGCCGGGCTGCCCTTGCTGCGCGCGGCCGGCGTGCATCTGCCGGGCCTGCAACGGCCGGGCGAAGGCGATGCGCGCCGCGTGGCGCTGGAAGCCTACCCGGGCATGCTGGCGCGCGCCGTGATCGGCCGCCTCAGCTACAAAAGCGACGAACCCGCACGGCAAACGCCCGAACGCCATCAGGCGCGCGTGCAATTGCTGGCGGCGCTGGAGCGTGGCGACAACCCGCTGGCGCTGCGCCTGCGTATCGACGCCGAAGAAATCCGCAACCAGTTGCTGGCAGACGGCAGCGGAGACCGGCTGGACGCCGTGATCTGCATGCTGCAGGCCGCCTGGGCGGTGGCCCGCCATGCGCAGGGCGATGCGCTCTACGGGCTGCCGCATGACCTGGACCCGCTGGAAGGCTGGATCGTCACGGCGCAAGCCTGACCCAAGCCGCGCTGGAACATGCGATGAATCGAAAAGAGAGAAGCGATGCCGACCTTTGAAACCCTGCTGGCCTTTTTTGGCGTGGCCGTGCTGCTGGGCCTGAGCCCGGGGCCTGACAACCTGTTCGTGCTCATGCAATCGGCCCAGCGTGGCTGGCGCGTGGGACTGTGCGTGGTGCTGGGCCTGTGCCTGGGGCTGGTGGTGCATACGGCGGCGGTTGCGTTGGGCCTGGCGGCGCTGGTGGCTGCATCGCCCCTGCTGTTCACCGCCATCAAGCTGTGCGGCGCGGCCTATCTGGCCTGGCTGGCCTGGGGCGCGCTGCGCGCCGTGGCCCGGCCGGGCGAGATGCCGCAGGCCGGCGCAGCCGACCCGCTGACCCCCGCACGGGCGCTGCGCTGGGTGGGGCGTGGCGTGGTGATGAACCTCACCAATCCCAAGGTGCTGATCTTCTTCCTGGCCTTTCTGCCGCAGTTCGCGGACCCCGCGCGCGGCAGCGTGGCCACCCAGGTGATGGTGCTGGGCTGCGTGTTCATGCTGGCGGCGCTGCTGGTGTTCGGCGCCATCGCCTGCTGTTCGGGCTGGTTCGGCGTGCTGCTTCAGCGCTCCGTGCGTGCGCAGAACTGGCTCAACCGCGTGGCCGGGCTGGTGTTCCTGGGCATGGCGGTGCGGCTGGCGCTGGTGCAGCGCTAGGGCCTGTTCACACTAATGCGGGGCCGTGGCACAGTCCCTCCATGCTTTTTCGCTCACGCCCCTTGGCGCCATGAGCAGCGGCGTCCTCATCAAACCCATGCCACAGACCACGGCCCACACCATTGCCATTGCCCAGGTCCTGCAGATCGTGCAGGGCGTGCAGCGCAATGGCATGGATGTGCCAGCCATCCTGCGCCGTGCCGGCATCGCGCCGGCCCTGCTGGATGCGCCGCTGTCGCGCGTCACCCAGGCGCAGTACGCGGCGCTGATCCGCGTGCTGCGCCGCGTCTGCCGCGACGAGCTGTGGGGCCTGTGCCGCCATCCGCTGCCCGTGGGCAGTTTTGCCCAGGCCTGCCGCAGCATGCTGCCCTGCCGCACGCTGGGCGAGGCATTGCAGGCCGGGCTGCGTTTCTACCGCCTGGTGCTGCGCGACTTCGCTCCCCGGCTGCAGGTGGTGGATGGCGTGGCCCGCATCGCCATGGTGTCGCTGCGCGAGCGTGATGCGCCGCTGGCCTATGCCGAGCGTTCCTTTTGCTTTCTGGGCTATGGCGTCATGTCCTGGCTGGTGTCGCGCAGGATTGAGTTGACGGGCGTGTGCGCGCCGGCCGGAGCCAGCATGCCGTATGGCACGGAGGCGCAGCGCCTGTTCCTGGCGCCGCTGCAGCGTGACCGCGACTTCACGGGGCTGGAGTTCGATGCGCGCTGGCTGGAGCTGCCCGTGGTGCAGACCCCGGAGAGCCTGGCCGAATTCCTGGACCAGGCGGCCATGGGCCTGGTGATCCGCTACCGCGACCGCACGCGCCTGGGCGAGCGCATCCGCCGCCTGCTGCGCCGCGATCTGGCGGGGGAGCTGCCTTCGCTGGAGCAGGTGGGCGCCGCGCTGTCCATGACACCGCAGACGCTGCGCCGCCGCCTGCGCGACGAAGGCCTGGGCTTCCAATCCCTCAAGGACGACCTGCGCCGCGACGCCGCCATCGAATTGCTGAACCGCCCGGATCTGACCCTGGCCGACATCGCGGCCCGCGTGGGGTTTGCGGAGGCCAGCACCTTTCACCGCGCCTTCAAGGGCTGGACCGGCCTGCCGCCGGGCGCCTACCGGCAGGCCCAGCATCGCGGCCGCTGATCTTTTTTGCCAATCATTTTGAGACGATCGGCGATTGGTGGCTGAAGGCCCGGTGGCCACACTGTCCATGGACCCTGCCACTGCGGCAGGGCACACCGCCCCGCCAACGAGGGCGGAGCACCGAAGGACAAGGAGACAAGCCATGGAATCGAGCCGACGCGGCTGCCTGCGGGCGGCGCTGGCATGCGCCGCCAGCGCCTCACTGGGCGCCGCCCTGGGAACGGCATCGCCGATCGCCTTTGCACAGCCGGCAGGCGGTGCCTATCCGTCCAAGCCGCTGCGCATGGTGATTCCCTATCCGGCGGGTGGCGGCACGGACATCATCGGCCGCATCATTGCCCAGCAACTGAGCCAGGCCTGGGGCCAGCCCGTGGTGGTGGAGAACCGGCCGGGCTCCAGCGGCATCATCGGCGGCGATGTGGTGGCCAAGTCGGCGCCCGATGGCTATACGCTGCTGCTGGGGATCACGGCCATGATCCAGGCGCCTGCGCTGTACGCCAGGATGCCTTATGACGTGCTCAAGGACTTTGCCCCCGTATCGCAGGTGGCCCTGTCCTCGGACCTGTTCGTGGTGCCGCGCGACGTGCCGGCCACGACGCTGCAGGAGTTCATCGCCCTGGTCAAGGCCCATCCGGGCAAGTACAGCAACGGCAACTACGGCAACGGCACCTCCTCGCACATGCATGGCGAACTGCTGCGTGCCAGGGCCGGGCTGGATCTGGCGCTGATTCCCTACAAGGGCGCAGCGCCGCTGGTCAACGATGTGCTGGGCGGGCAGCTGTCGTCGGGCTTCATCGACGTGTCCTCGGCCAATGCGCACCTGAAGTCCGACAAGATCCGCATCCTGGCCATCACCGGCATGCAGCGCCATCCGGCGCTGCCCGAGGTCCCCACCTTTGCCGAACTGGGGCTGGCGGGCTTCGAGGCCAATGGCTGGTTTGCCACCTTCGTGGCGGCGGGAACGCCCCGGCCCATCGTGGACAAGCTCTCGGCCGAGGTGCGGCGCATCGTGGCCTCGCCCGAACTCAGCGGCCGCCTGGCGGCCATGGGGCTGCGCCCGGTGGGCGGCACGCCCGAGGAGCTGTCAGCGGCCATGGCGCGCGACCTGCCGCGCTGGGCGCGCATCGTCAAGGATGCGGGAATCAGGCTGGAGTAGCCGGCGCTGCCCGTGCCTGCGCGCCGTCTTCGCTGACGCCAGTGCCCTGGCCCGGCGGCAGGGGCTGTGGCCAGGCAGGCTGCGGCGGCCGCAGCTGCTCCAGCACACGGCTGAGCCGCAGCACGCCCAGGTCGTCAAAGCGGCGGCCCGCGATCTGCACGCCGATGGGCAGCTGCCCGTCATGCCCGCAGGGCACGGACGCGGCGGGCTGCTCGGACATGTTGTAGGGCACGGTGAAGGCAATGTGCTCCAGCGGTCGCAGCGGGTCGTTGGTGGGGCTGGGCAGGTGGGCCGGGAAAGCCGTGATGGGCGCCACGGGCGACAGCACATAGTCGAAGGCCGCCGTGGCACGCACCGTGGCCACGCGCAGCAGGTGCGATTGCTGGCTGGCCACGAACAGCTGGGTGGCGGTGATGGACCCGGCACTGTCGGCCCAGTCGCGGATGAAGGGCAGGACCACGCGGCGCTGGGCGTCCGGCAGCGACTGCATTTCCACATGCGAGCGCATGCGCCAGAAATGGTCGAGGCCGTCGAGCATGTCGCGGGTAAGCCAGGGCTGGATGATCTCGATATGGGCGCCGGCCGATTCCAGCCAGGCAGCAGCCTGCTCCACCACGGCACGCACGCGGGGCTGCAGGGGCAGGCCGCAGCCGGCATCCAGCAGCAGGCCTATGCGCAGGCCGCGCACCTGGGCGGGGTCCATGTCGAAGCCGCTCCAGGCAATGTCCTGGTGCGGCAGGCCCATGCTGTCGCGCGCATCGGGCAGGGACAGCGCCTGCATCATCAGCGCGGCATCGGCCACGCTGCGCGTCATGGGGCCGGCGCAGCGGCCGGTATAGGGCGGGTCTATGGGCACGCGGCCCAGGCTGGGCTTGAGGCCGAAGATGCCGCACCAGCCTGCGGGCAGACGGATGGAGCCGCCAATGTCCGTGCCCACATGCAGCGGCCCGTAGCCGGCCGCCGCAGCGGCGCCCGCGCCTGCGCTGGAGCCGCCCGGCGTCTTGTCCGGATCCCAGGGGTTGAAGGTGTTGCCGTGCAGCGAGGACAGGCCCGAGGACAGCATGCCGTAGTCGGGCATGGTGGTCTTGGCGAAGAGGATGGCGCCCGCTTCGCGCAGGCGCGCAGCGGGCGGTGCGTCCAGCGGGGCGGCGACCTGCGGCATGGCGGCCGTGCCCACGGGCGTGGGATCGCCGCGCGTGGCGATGTTGTCCTTGACCGTGGCGGGGACGCCGTCAAGCAGGCCTGCCGGCTCGCCGCGCAGCCAGCGGGCCTCGCTGGCGCGTGCCTGGGCCAGTGCGGCCTCGGGGCGCAGCAGGTAGGTGGCGCCCAGGGCCGGCTCCCAGCGCTGCACATGGGCCAGCAGGTCTTGTATGACCTCGACGGGCGAGAGGCTGCGCTCCCGGTAGGCGCGCAGCAGCGCATGGGCGGGTAGGTCGTGCAGAGCCTGTGTCGTTCCAGTCATCGCGGCTTCCTTGAGGATGGCGGTTCCAGCGGCAGATCTGCCGCAGTGTGGCCCGGGGCCACCGGCGCACCTGTCGCCTGTGGCTCAGCCGGTGCGCGGCTCAGGTGGCCCAGGACAGTGCCGAGAGATCGTTGACGAAGATGGGCATGTCCTTCCACAGTCCGCGCAGGTTCTTGTTGGCCACGGTGACCCATTGCGGCGTGTAGAGGAAGGCGTGCACGCAATCCTGGGCCAGCAGGCGCTGGGCATCGCCCAGCAGGCGCGAGCGGTCGGCGGGGCGCGAGGCGTTCTTGATCTTGTCGTACAGCTCGTTGAACTGGGCGGACTCGTAGCCCCAGTAGTAGTCGGGCTTGGCGAAGTTGCCCAGGTCGAAGGGCTCGACATGGGAGATCAGCGTCAGGTCGTAGTTCTTGAGGGTGTAGGTGCCTGACAGCCACTGCGCCCATTCGACGTTCTGCAGCTTGGCGCGGATGCCGATCTTGGCCAGCTGCGCGGCAATCACCTCGCCGCCCTGGCGCGCGTAGGGCGTGGGCGGCAGGGTCATGGTCAGCTCCAGCGGGGTTTTGATGCCGGCCTCGGCCAGCAGCGCCTTGGCCTTTTCCACGTCGAAGGGGTTGATGCCCGTGGTGTCCACGTAGCCGAAGGCCGTGGGCACGTAGTAGCTGCCGATGGGCAGGCCGTAGCCGTCGCCCGCGCCGTCGATCACGGCCTTGCGGTCGATGGCCGCAGCAATGGCGCGGCGCACGCGCGCGTCGCCCAGGGGCTTGCGTGCGTTGTTCATGGCCAGGATGGTCTTGGCACGCGAGCCGCTGACCACGACCTGGAAGCGCCCGTTGGCCTTGAACTGGGCCACGCTGCGCGGCGTCACGCGTGGGAAGGCATCGACATCGCCAGCCAGCAGCGCAGCGACCTGGGCCGCAGGGTCGGAGATGAAGCGAAAGCTGGCGCGGCGAATGCGCAGGCCGGAGGCCATGCGGTGCTGCGGCCAGGCCGTGAGCGTGACCGAGGCACCCTTGCTCCAGTTGCCCAACTGGTAGGGGCCCGTGCCCACGGGGCGCGTGGCGTTGGTCGCCGCGCTCTTGGGCTCGACGATGATGGAAGTCGCCTGGCCGAGCACGAAGAGGAAGTCCGGATCGATGTCCTTGTTGATCACGACCACAGTGTGGTCGTCCACCACGCGCGTGGACAGGGAGGCGAAGGTTCGCTTGTCCTTGTTGGTGCTCTTGTCGTCGCCCGCCCGGTCGAAGGAGTACTTCACGCTGTGGGCGTTGCAGGGCTCGCCGTTCTGAAAACTCACGCCCTTGCGCAGGCGGAAGGTGTAGGTCTTGAGGTCGGGCGAGACCTCCCAGCTCTCGGCCAGCAGCGGCGAGACGCTGCCGTCCGGGTTGATCTTGGTCAGCGTCTCGAACAGGTTGTAGAGCACGATCTCGCCGATGGACGATGCGGCCCCGGCCGTGGGGTCCAGCCCCGGGGGCTCCAGCGTCATCGCCAGCGTGATGCTGTCCTTGCGGCTCTGGGCCAGCGCAGGCCAGGGCATCAGCAGGGGCAGGCCGGCAGCAGCGGAGCTGGCCAGCAGGGAACGGCGGTTGAACATGAACAGGTCTCCGGAAATTCTTGCAGATGGTTCTCGGGCCGCTGTCTGCGGCCTGCAGCAGTGTTTTTACACCACGGCGCACGGGTGCGTGGCCCTGGGGGCCTGGTCCGCGCGGGCGGCCGTCAGCTTTCAGGCCCGGTGCTGCAGGGCGATGCGCGGCACGGCCCGGACCAGGGCCTGCGTATACGGGTGCTGTGGGGCGTGGAACAGCTGCTGCGGCGCTCCGCGCTCGACGATGCGGCCCTCGCTCAGCACGATGGCGTCGTCGCACAGGTGCTGGACCACGGCCAGGTCGTGGCTGATGAACAGATAGGACAGGCCCAGCTGCTGCTGCAGATCGTGCAGCAGGTTCAGCACCTGGGCCTGCACCGATACGTCCAGCGCACTCACGGGCTCATCGGCCACGATGAGGCGGGGCCGTGTGATCAATGCCCGCGCAATGGCGATGCGCTGGCGCTGACCGCCCGAGAACTCGTGCGGGTACTTGTCCAGATCCTGCGCGCGCAGGCCGACCTGTTCCAGCGTGGCGCGGGCCAGGTCGCGCCGGGCGGTGCGTTCGGGCGACGCAGGCTGTGCGAGCAGGGGTTCGCAGACGATGTGCTCCACCGTCATGCGCGGGTCCAGCGAGCCGTAGGGGTCCTGGAACACCATCTGGAAGTCGCGGCGTGCCGTCCGCAGTGCCTGGCGGCCCAACTGGTGCAGATCCTGGCCCAGCAGCCGCACACTGCCGGCGCTGGGCGTGTCCAGCGCCATGACCAGGCGTGCCAGCGTGGACTTGCCCGAACCCGACTCGCCCACCACGCCCAGGCTGCGCCCCGCCGCCAGCGTGAAATCCACGCCGCGCAGCGCATGCACCTGCTCCGGCGCGCGCCACAGCGACCGGCGCGGCAGCTGGTAGCTGCGGGTCAGGTCTGTCACTTGCAGCAGGGGTGCATCGGAGGCCGGTGGCGTCTGGACCGGTGGCGCCTGGAGGGGGTGCCCTGTCATGCGCATTCCTGTGCAGGCAGGCCCTGTGCAATGGCCTCGGGGCGCAGGCAGCGCACCACATGCGGCTGTGCCCAGGCCTGCAGGGATGCGGGCGTGGGCCGCTGCGGGCGCTCCAGTACCACGGGGCGCGGGCGCTCGCTGTGGCAGGCCGGCTCGGTGAAGCTGCAGCGGCCCGCGAAGGCGCAGCCGGCCGGCAGGTCCACCAGCTCGGGCACGGTGCCGGCAATGGTGGGCAGCCGGGCCGGCGGCAGGCTGCCGGAGGCGGACAGGTCCAACTGGGGCCTGGCCGCGAACAGGCCGCGCGTATAGGGATGGGCGCGGCGCGCGAAGATGGCCTCGGTCATGCCGCTTTCGACCACGCTGCCGCCGTACATGACCAGCAACTGCTCCACGTTCTGCGCGATCACGCCCAGGTCGTGCGAGATCAGCAGCAGGGCCATGGAATGCTCGGCCACCAGTTCCTGCAGCAGGTCCAGGATTTGCTGCTGAACGGTCACGTCCAGCGCCGTCGTGGGTTCGTCGGCAATCAGCAGGTCGGGCCCGCAGGCCAGGGCCATGGCGATGGTGATGCGCTGGCGCTGGCCGCCCGAGAACTGGTGCGGATAGTCGTCATAGCGCTGGGCCGCACGGGCAATGCCCACGCGCTCCAGCAACGCCACCGCATGCGCGCGCGCGGCCTGGCGGCCCAGGCGCAGGTGATGGCGCAGCGGCTCGGCCACCTGGTGGCCGATGCCGTGCACGGGGTTCAACGCCGTCATCGGCTCCTGGAACACCATGGCCATGCGGTTGCCGCGCAGGCGGCAAAGCGCGTTCTCGTCCATGTCCAGCAGCTCCTTGCCGTTGAGCTGGATGCTGCCGTCCACCTGCGCATGCTCTGGCAGCAGGCCCATCAGCGCCAGGGCGGTCAGCGACTTGCCGCAGCCCGACTCGCCGATCAGGCCCAGCGTGGCGCCGCGCTCCAGGATGAACTCCAGGTTCTGCACGGCGCGCGCGCGGCCGCGCGGGGTCTGCAAGGTGATGGTGAGGCCGGAGACTTCGAGCAGGGGCATGGGCGCGTGCCTTCCTCAGCGCTGGCGCGACAGGCGCGGGTCGAGCAGGTCGCGCAGCCCGTCGCCCAGCAGGTTGAGCCCGAGCACCGACAGCGCAATGGCCAGGCCCGGCCACACGGCCAGCAGCGGTGCCTGGAACATGAGGGTCTGCGCCTCGCTGAGCATGCGGCCCCAGGAGGCCTGGGGCGGCTGCGTGCCCAGGCCCAGATAGGACAGGGCGGCCTCGGCCAGAATGGCCAGCGCGAACTGGATGGTGGCCTGCACCACCAGCACCGGCAGGATGTTGGGCAGCACGTGGCGCCAGGTGATGCTGGCGCGGCCATGGCCGCAGGCGCGTGCGGCCAGCACGTATTCGCGTGCCCACACAGCCTTGGCCGATGCCCGCGTGATGCGCGCGAAGGTGGGAATGTTGAAGATGCCGATGGCAATGATGGCGTTGACGATGCCTGCGCCGAACACGGCCGTGAGCATGATGGCCGACAGCAGCGCGGGAAAGGCAAAGCTGAAATCGGCCAGCCGCATGATGGTCTCTTCCACCCAGCCCCTGCAGGCTGCCGCGACCAGGCCCAGCACCACGCCCATCGACAGCCCGATGCCCACGGCAATCACGCCGACCAGGATGGAGCTGCGCGCGCCCAGGAACAGCAGCGAGGCCACGTCCCGCCCATAGGCGTCGGTGCCCAGCCAGTGCAGGGCGCCCGGTGCAGCCAGCTTGGCGTCCATGTCCATGTCGTAGGCAGAGCCCGGCGTCCACCAGAAAGACAGCAGGGCCGTGAGCAGCAGCAGCGCGGTCAGCACCGCTCCCAGCAGGAAGCTGCGGTGGCCCAGCATGCGCCGGCCCGCTCCGGCGGGCGCGCCCAGGGTGACGGCCCGCGTGGGCCGATGGCCCGCTTGCGAGGCGGAGGGCGGGGGCGAAGGAGGGCTGTGCGGCTGGCTCATACGTCGCTGGCCTCGATGCGCGGATCAATGGCCGCGTACAGCACGTCCACGATGAAGTTGATGACCACCACCATGGCCGCCAGCAGCAGCACGCAGTTGCGCACCACGATCAGGTCACGGTTGGCGATGGACTGGAAGATCAGCCGGCCCAGGCCCGGCAGGTAGAACACGTTCTCCACCACGATGGTGCCTGCCAGCAACTGGGCGAACTGCAGGCCCATGACCGTGAGCACGGGGATCATGGCGTTGCGCAGCACATGGCCCCAGAGCACGGCACGGCGCGACAGGCCTTTGGCGCGGGCCGTGCGCACGAAGTCCTCGCGCAGCACCTCCAGCACGGCCGAGCGCGTGATGCGCGCCAGGATGGCCGCCTGCACCACGGCCAGCGAGATGGCCGGCAGCAGCAGCGCCTGCAGTGCCTTCAGCGGGCCGCCGCCGTCAGCCTCGCTCCAGCCGGGAAAGCCGCCGGCGGAAAACCATTGCAGCTTCACCGAGAACACCAGGATCAGCAGGATGGCAAACCAGAAATTGGGGATGGCGATGCCGACCTGTGCCAGGCCCATGACGCCCAGGTCGCCCCAGCGGTTGTGGCGCGATGCGGCATAGATGCCGGCGGCCAGTGCCAGCACGGTCGTGATGAGCATGGCCATCACGGCCAGCGGCACGGTGACGGCCAGCCGCTCCAGCACCAGCTCGCTGACCGGCGTGCTGTAGGCGTAGCTCAGGCCCATGTCGCCGTGCAGCAGTCCCTGCAGCCACTGCAGGTAGCGCTGCCAGGCCGGCTGGTCCAGCCCCAGTTGCACGGCCAGCGCCTGCACCGCCTCGGGCGCGGCATCGGGGCCCATCAGCGTCTGGGCGGCATTGCCGGGCAGCACTTCCAGCACGCCGAAAACCACGGCCGATGCGCCCAGCAGCGTGGCTGCCAGCATCAGCAGGCGCTTGAGCAGAAAGATGCTCATGGGCAATCGGCCTCGGCAGGGTGGATGGCGGTCACGTCGGCGGAGTGGGTGGGTTGTTCTTGGAAGGGCCCGAATGGTACTGCGCACGGCCCATGCGCGCAGCATAGCGGCCTTTGAAGCGGCAGGGCCCCGATGGACGGGGACGCGGCCATCGATTTCGGGGCGCCGGGCTTGCCCGTGCAGCCTCCATGCTTATGTGGCGGACAGGATAATGGCGGCATGACTGATGCCACCTTGCTGCAAGGCCCGTTCGGGGCGCATGGGCCCGCCCGGCCCGGAGCGTGGCTGGCACTTGCGAGGGACCTGCCATGGCTTTGATGATCACCGACGAATGCATCAACTGCGATGTCTGCGAGCCCGAGTGCCCGAACGATGCGATCTCCATGGGCGAGGAGTACTACGAGATCGAGCACAGCAAGTGCACGGAGTGCGTGGGCCATTTCGATGAGCCCCAGTGCGTGCAGATCTGCCCGGTGGCCTGCATTCCCGTGAATCCCGCCCATGTGGAAGACCGCGAGACGCTGATGCAGAAGTACCTGCGTCTGCAGTCCCAGGCTCCCGCTTCTTCCTGAACGTTCAGCCCTTGTCGCTCTCGGCCGTGGACGGGCGTGCGGGCTTGGGGCGCGGTGGCTTGGTGGTGTGGATCAGCAGGGTTGCCTTGTCCATGTTGCCGGCCTGCAGTTCGGGCCAGGCCTTGAGGGAGTGGGCGATGCTGTCCTCGATCAGCTGGCGCTGGTCGGGCGCGGGCTTCTTGAGCACCCAGTTGGCGACTTCGGCCTTGTGGCCCGGATGGCCTATGCCGATGCGCAGCCGCCAGTAGTCGGCCGAGCCCAGCTGGGCATGGATATCGCGCAGGCCGTTGTGGCCACCGTGGCTGCCGCCGCGCTTGAGCTTGACCTGTCCGGGCTCGAAGTCCAGTTCGTCATGCACCACCAGGACTTCCTCGGGCTGGATCTTGAAGAAGCGCGCCAGCGCGCCCACCGACTTGCCCGACAGGTTCATGAAGGTCTGTGGCTGCAGCAGCCAGACGTTCTCGCCGCGCACGCTGGCACGGGCCATGAGGCCGAAGTAGCTGCGCTCGGGCACCAGCTGAACCTTGAGTTCGCGCGCCAGCGCATCAATCCACCAAAAGCCCGCGTTGTGGCGGGTGTCCTCATACTCCGGCCCGGGGTTGCCCAGGCCGACAAACAATTTGATCATCGGGCGATTATCTCCATGGCGGCCGCAGCCGGCGGGCGAGGGTGCTCCCCCATGCAAAAGGCCCACGCGAGGTGGGCCTTTTGCAGGTTTGCGGCAGCCGGGGCCACCGCAAGGGAAAGCCAAGAATTACTTCTTGCCCTTCTTGGCCGGAGCGGCCGGGGCTGCCACGGGAGCTGCCGATGCATCAGGAGCCACTTCGGGCAGCTTGATGGAGATCAGGGCGGGGTTCTTGTTGGAACCGCGCACCACGGCCTTCACGCCGTTGGGCAGCTTGACGCCTTGCAGGCCCAGGGTGGACTTGGAAGTCAGGCCGCTCAGGTCCACGGTGATGAACTCGGGCAGTTGGGCGGGCATGCACACCACGTCCAGTTCATGGACCAGGGGAGTGATCGTGCAGTTCTCGACCTTGACGGCCTGGGACTGTTCCATGCCTTCGAAGTGCAGCGGCACCTTCAGGTGAACCTTGGTCTTGTCGTCAACGCGCTGGAAGTCCACGTGCAGGATGAGCTGCTTGTAGGGGTGGAATTGCACGTCGCGCAGCACGACCTTGGAGGTCTGGCCGTTGACTTCCATGTCCAGGATGCTGGAGTGGAACACTTCCTTCTTCAGGGCGTGCCACAGGGCGTTGTGATCGATTTCGATCAGTTGGGCTTCGGCAGCACCGCCGTAGACGATGCCAGGGGCCTTGCCCGAATTGCGCAGACGGCGGCTCGCACCCGTACCTTGCTTGGCGCGCTCAAAAGCGACGAATTGCATAACTAACTCCTAGATGGATGGACCGCGACCAGCCTCATCCGTTGATAAAAGAACGCCTGTCCGATGCGGACCAGGCTGCTCTTGCGGTGTCCCGGGGTGGTCCTGAAACCACTCCGGAACGCGCAAACCTCCCGAAGGAGGTTTGCTGGGTTCCGACCACAGGGGCCGATATTTTATTCAGAGAACAGGCTCAACACCGAATCACCGGTGGAAATCCGCTGGATCGTCTGGGCAATCAGGGGTGCCACGGACAGTTGGCGGATCTTGCCGCAGGCCTGTGCCTCGGCGCTCAGGGGAATGGTGTTGGTCACCACGACCTCGTCCAGGGCGTTGCCGTTGCCGATGCGCTCGATGGCCGGACCCGAGAAGATCGGGTGCGTGCAGTAGGCATAGACACTCTTGGCGCCGCGCTGCTTGAGCACTTCGGCAGCCTTCACCAGCGTGCCGGCGGTGTCGATCATGTCATCCATGATCACGCAGTTGCGGCCGTCGATATCGCCGATGACATGCATGACCTCGGAGACATTTGCCTTGGGGCGGCGCTTGTCGATGATGGCCAGGTCGCAACCGAGCTGCTTGGCCAGCGCACGTGCGCGGACCACGCCGCCGACGTCAGGGGAGACGACGATCAGGTCTTCGTAGTTCTTCTGGCGCAGATCGCCCAGCAGCACCGGCGTGGCATAGATGTTGTCCACGGGGATGTCGAAGAAGCCCTGGATCTGGTCTGCGTGCAGGTCCATGGTCAGGACGCGCTCGACGCCCACGGCCTGCAGCATGTTGGCCACGACCTTGGCCGTGATCGGCACGCGGGTGGAGCGCGGGCGGCGGTCCTGGCGGGCGTAGCCGAAGTAGGGAATCACCGCGCAGATGCGCTCGGCCGATGCACGCTTGAGCGCGTCCACCATGACCAGCAGTTCCATCAGGTTGTCGTTGGTCGGTGCGCAGGTGGATTGCACGACGAAGACGTCGCGCGTACGCACGTTCTGCTTGATCTCGACGGCGACTTCTCCATCGGAGAAACGACCCACGTCGGCTGCGCCCAGCGTGGTGCCGAGGTGCTGAACGATTTCAGTGGCCATGCCAGGATTGGCATTGCCGGTGAAGACCATGATGTCAGGATGATGTGAATGCATTGAGCGCCCCAGTACGATGGGTTTGCCTTGACGCGAAAGACGTTTGGCAGGGGAGGAAGGACTCGAACCCTCGCATGCCGGAATCAAAATCCGGTGCCTTTACCAACTTGGCGACTCCCCTACACAGGCCTTCTGCCGCAGGCAGACAGCCTATAAACTTTCATCTTTCAGCCAATCCTTGAGAGGATGGGCCTGCAGATTGCTGCAAACTCTGACGTTCCAGGCGCCAGGGGCATCCTTTAAGTCAATCGTTTGCGTCAGTGGTGCAAATACTGCACTTCCTGAGCCCGTCATTCTAGCATGCAGTTTTAGTGAGTTTAGCCAATCGATGGCTTTTTTCACTTCAGGCTGCAGCCTTTCGGCGACAGGCTGCAAGTCGTTTTGGCCAAAGCCATAGTGATCTGCAGCAAAGTCTTCGATTGTAGCATGGGCATGATCGCGCTTGAGGGTTGCGTCGCGGAAGATGGACAGGGTCTCCAGCCCCGCCTCGGGCTTGACCACCACGAACCGCTGGGGCGGCAGGGCGTGGGCCTGTTCCAGCGGCGTGATGTGCTCGCCTATGCCTTCCACCCAGGCGGAGTTGCCGCACAGAAAGAAGGGCACATCGGCGCCCAGGTCCAGTGCAATGCGCTGCAGCTCGCGCCGCGTCAGGTTCAACTGCCACAGGCGGTTCAGTGCGATAAGGGTCGATGCCGCATCCGACGAACCCCCGCCCATCCCCGCCTGCGCCGGCAGGCGCTTTTCCACGCCGATGTGCGCGCCCGCGCTGCAGCCGGTCGCCTGCTGCAGGGCCCGTGCGGCCCGCACGATGAGATCGTCGGCAGGAAGTGCCATGCCCGACAGGTCCTCGCGGCTGATCCGGCCGTCGCTACGCCTGTCGAAATGCAGCGTGTCATGCCAGTCCAACAGCATGAAGACCGATTGCAGCAGGTGATAGCCATCGGCGCGGCGGCCGGTGATGTGGAGGAACAGGTTGAGCTTGGCCGGAGCCGGCACGTCGTGGAGCGAGCGCATGGGCTGGAGAGGATGAGGAAAAAGAGGCAGGGCAGGGGCGGCAGGTATGGAGCTGGCGCGCCCGGCGGAAATCAGGGCGTGTCGAGCACGATGCGCAGCGCGGCCGGCGGCTGCGGGTCATGGCGCCGGGCGGACAGGCGGCCCTGCTCCATGCGGGAGAGGTCGACCTGCCAGCCTGCGGCTGCGGTGGCCCGGCCCTGCAGCCAGTCGAACAGGGCGGCAATGGGCAGATCGCTGCCCGTCAGCTCCTGCACCAGGGCGGGCAGCGAGTCCGAGGTCTTGCGCTCCTCGCCTTGTTGCAGGCTTGCCTGACCCGGCTCCCAGAGCAGACGCGCCAGTGTCGAGCCCAGGGGCGTGAACAGCAGCAGCTCGCCGCGCTGGGGGGTGCCCAGCAGCTCGAAGCCTGCGCTGAAGGATTGGTTTTGCGCATCTTCCACCTGCAGCGCCAGCCGGCCCGCCCAGTGGCCTGCAGCGGTGGGGGCGGTTGCGTCGGCCTGCAGCTGGCGGGGTGGCAGGGCGCAGCCGGCCAGGGCCAGCAGTGCGGCGGCGGCCGCCGTGGCGCACAGCTGCCGGCGTGCAAGGGCGGGATGCTGAAACCCAGGCACGGCGCGGTGGCTCAAAGCGAGACGCCCAGGCGGCGCAGGGTTTCGCGCAGGGTCGTGTTGTCAGGACTGGTGGCCAGGCCCTGGCGCCAGATCTTCTGCGCGCGTTCGCGATCACCCTTGGCCCAGAGCACTTCGCCCAGGTGTGCGGCGATCTCCACGTCGGGGCGTGATGCGTAGGCGCTTTCGAGCAGCCTGAGGGCTTCGTCCAAGTCGCCCCGGCGGAATTTCACCCAGGCAAGGCTGTCGGTGATGAAGGGGTCGCCGGGCGACATTTCCAGCGCCTTGCCGACGAGCTTTTCGGCTTCATCCAGATGGATGCCGCGTTCGGCGAAGGAGTAGCCCAGCGCGTTGTAGGCGTGCTGGAAATGGGGCTGGCGCGCGATGATGCCGCGCAGCAGCCGCTCCATTTCGTCATGCTTGCCAATGCGCTCCGCCAGCAGGGCGGTGTCATAGGCGAGCTCGGCGTCTTCAGGGTCCTGCTTTTGCAACTCGGCCTGCAGCGCGTAGGCCTGGGCATTTTGATTGGCATCGCGCAGCAGCTGCACTTCGGCCAGGCGCTTGAGCCGCTGCTGGCTGGGGCCGCTGGCGGGCACGGCCTCGATGAGGGCGCGGGCTTCCTTGAGCTTGCCCTGGCGCGCGAGCAGGGCGGCACGGCGCGCCTGCACGCTCAACAGGTTGGGCGCGTCGTCGATGCGGCGCAGCAGGGCGTCGGCCTCGGCGAACTTGCCCTGCTTTTCTGCAATCTGGGACTGAAGCAGGTAGTACTGGGACTGGGCTGCACTGCGCGCCACACCGGCGGGAATCTGCGGCACGAGCTTGCCGAAGCGCTCGGTGGACGCCTGGGCTGCATCCACGTCGTTGGACTGCAGCTGCAGCGCGGCCAGGGTGGCCCAGGCTTCGGCGTAGTCGGGGGAATCCACGGTGATGGAGACCAGCTGCTGGCGGGCCTCGTCCATGCGCTGCTGGCCCAGCAGAACGCGGGCATAGGCCATGCGCATCTGGGCTGAAGGGTTCTTGGCCAGGTAGCGTTTGACGATGGGCTCCGCCTCAGGCATGCCGGCTTCCAGCAGCTCCATGGACAGCAGGGCCACGGGGCCGGTATCGGGTGTCAGCGCCTGTGCCTTTTGCACGGCCTGCATGGCGGCAGCCTTCTGCCCGGCGCCCAGGCGCATGTGGCCGATGGTGGCCCAGGCGAGGGGGCCGCTGGCGGGGTTGTCGGTCTCGCCCGCCATGGCCTGCTCGACCACATCGGCCGCCAGGGCCTTGTCGCTGGCGTTGTTGTAGAGCTGGGTGATGCCCAGGTAGGTGGCGGGCTTGGAGGGCGCAGGCGTGGCCTCGATCTCGCGCTTGAGATAGCTGCCGGTATCGGCGATGCGGTTCAGTGCCACCAGGATCTGGAGCACGAAGCGGTTGGCGTCGCGGGACTGGGGAAAGGCGTCCAGCCAGGCGCGGGCATTGGCCAGGGCGCGCTCGCCGGAGCGCGATTGCAGCGCCAGCTCGGTGCCACGCCGGTACAGCTGCTCGCTGCCGCTGGTGCGAGCGGCCTCCATCATCATGGCCTGAGCGTCGCCCAGCGCACCTTCGCTGGCGGCGATCTCGCCGACCAGGATCTCGTAGAACAGCTCGGCGTTGAGGGCGGCGCGATCGTCCTCCGCAGAGGCGGCGGCGGACGAGGGAGGTTCGGGGGATTCCGTCTCGATGGTGGCTGCGGTCTTGCCTGGGAGTGCCCAGGCAGTGGCGGAACCCATGGCCAGGGCTGCTGCCACGGCAAGTCCCTGAAGGCGAAGGCGATGATCCATCGAACCATAATAATCGAAGCCCAGACCACATTTCGCACAACTACAGCACAACCCGGATCGCATGCCTGAATTGCCAGAAGTAGAAGTCACGCGGCGCGCTTTTGCCACGCAGATCGCCGGAGCGCGCATTGAATCCGTGGCCTTGGGCAAGCCCTTGCGCTGGCCGTTGGGCATTGCCCCCGAGCTGCTGGCCGGGCGCGATGTGCACGGCGTGCGCCGGCGCGGCAAGTATCTGCTGATGGAGCTGAGCGAGGGCCTGCTGATGCTGCACCTGGGCATGTCGGGCAGCCTGCGTTTCGTGGCCCCCCATGAAGCACCGCTGGGGCCTGCAGGGACGCATGACCATTTCGACCTGCAGACCAGCAAGGGCCTGCTGCGGCTGCACGATCCGCGGCGCTTTGGTGCGGTGATGTATGTGGCGGCCGAGAGCGATCCCTGGGCGCGCAGGCTGCTGGACCATTTGGGGATGGAGCCGCTGGATGACAGCTTCTCGTTCGAGACCTTCCGGGCCGGCCTGAAAGCCAGCCGCACGCCCATCAAGCAATTGCTGCTGAACGGCAGCGTGGTCGTGGGCGTGGGCAATATCTATGCGTCCGAGGTGCTGTTCATGGCGCGCATCGCGCCCACGCAGCCGGCCTGCGAGGTCGGGCCGCGCAAGGTGCGCCGGTTGTTCGATGAGATCCGCCGCGTGCTGGCCCTGGCGGTGGAGCAGGGCGGCACGACGCTGCGCGATTTCTCCGCGCCCGACGGCATGGCCGGCCACTTCCAGCTGCAGGCCAAGGTCTATGGCCGCGAAGGCCTGCCCTGCACGCACTGCGGCTCGCCCGTGCAAATGCTGCGCCAGGGGCAGCGCAGCACCTACTTCTGCGCGCGGTGCCAGAAGGCGGGATGATCGCTTCAAAAAACGGAGCGAATTCTCAACGTCTCGTAACGCCTGTTGCGGCTGCATTGCGGCAGGTCCCGCGAAGCATTTGCAGAAAACGCCTGTTTCTTCAAATTTCAGGCACCAGCCGCTGCAGATTGATGGTGAAATATTGTTTCATTTGTAAATAAACGATATTTTGCCCTTAATCCCCCCGCTCCAGGGGCCGGCCTTGGGGCGCCGCAGCAGGCAAAACGGGGCGACGGTGCTATATTTTGAAGAGAAAAGGCATCACGCTTGCGGCGCAATGTCGAGGCGATCACTAGGCATCGGCAGACATTGGCGATGCAATGGCGGGGGAAACACGTGGGACCATCATTCAACGAGCAATTCGACCAGCACGGCGCATGGCGCCGCGGCTTTGCGCAGCAATTGCATGCGCTGCGCGAATGGCTGCAGTCCCAGGAGCTGCTGGATGTCGCGGTGCAGGAGCGGCTGCAGCGGCTGGAAGCCCAGGTGCGTGGCGACAAGGTCATGGTGGCCTTCGTGGCCGAGTTCTCGCGCGGCAAGTCCGAGCTGATCAATGCGGTCTTCTTCGCCCACTATGGCCGCCGCCTCATGCCGGCCAGCGCAGGGCGCACGACCATGTGCCCCGCCGAGCTGGGTTGGGAAGCCGAGCTGCAGCCCAGCCTGCGCCTGTTGCCCATCGATACGCGCGAATCGCTGGAAAGCCTGGGCCAGTGGCGCGCCCGTCCCGAGGCCTGGCTGCAACTGCCGCTCGACGTGAACAATGCCCAGCAGATCGCCGACACGCTGGCCAAGGTGGCCGAAGTGCGCAAGGTTTCCGTGGAACTGGCGCGGACCTGGGGCTTCTGGCATGACGAGGACCAGGGCGGCAATCCCTTCGTCGATGAGCAGGGCCTGGTCGAGGTGCCCATGTGGCGCCATGCGCTGATCAACATGCCCCACCCCCTGCTCAAGCAGGGGCTGGTCATTCTGGATACGCCCGGCCTGAATGCCGTGGGCGCCGAGCCCGAGCTGACCGTCAACCTGATCCCCCAGGCCCATGCCGTGGTCTTCGTGCTGGCGGCCGATACCGGCGTGACCAAGTCCGATCTGGCCATCTGGCGCGACCATGTGCTGCCGCCCGATGTGGCTTCGGGCCAGCATGCGCTGGCCGACTCCCGCCTCGTGGTGCTCAACAAGATAGACACGCTCTGGGACAGCCTGAGTTCCGCGTCGCAGGTGCAGGCGCAACTGCAGCGCCAGCGCCAGGAGTCGGCACAGATGCTGGGCCTGCCCATGGAGCGGGTGCTGCCCGTGTCGGCGCAAAAGGGCCTGGTGGCCAAGGTCTCCAGCAACGATGCGCTGCTGCAGGCCAGCGGACTGCCCGTTTTCGAGAACATGCTGGCCGAAGGCATCATGGGCCAGCGCCAGAAGGTGCTGCAGACGGCCGTCAGGGCCAATGTGCAGCAGTTGCAGGTCGAGGTGGAGCGCGTGCTCAACATCCGCCGCCGCGACCTGGACGACCAGATGGCCGAGCTGCGCAGCCTGCGCGGCAAGAATGCCAGCGTCATCGCCTCCATGCGCCACCGCATCGAGAGCGAGCAGCAGGATTTCGATGCCAGCGCCGCCAGGATCCAGGCCGTGCGGCTGGTGCACATGCGCATGCTGCGCGACATCTTCCGCCAGCTGGGTTCCAGCGCGCTCAAGCAGGAACTGGTCGATCTCAAGGATGCGCTGGAGCAGCGCGGCCTGAAGCTGGGCGCCCGCAAGGTCTATGCCGAAACCTTCGAGCGCCTGCGCACCGTGGCGACCCGCGCCCAGGCGCAGGCCGGAGAGATCCAGTCCATGCTGGGCGCGACCTTCAAGGAACTCAATGCCGAGTTCGGCTTCTCGCTGCAGGCTCCGGCCCAGCTGGAACTGGCCGAGTTCGGCGGCGACCTGCAGCGCATCGAGGCCAGCTACACCCAGTACCTGGGCCTGGGCCACGCGCTCAGGCGCAGCAATCCTGCGTTTGCGCAGCGCCTGATCAAGGCGCTGGCGATGCGGCTGCGCACGGTGTTCGAGTCTGCGGCCAACGACGTGGACATGTGGAGCAAATCCGCCACGGCCCAGCTCGATGCCCAATTGAAGGAGCGCAAGCGCAGCTTTGCCCGCCGCATCGAAGCGGTGGACCGCATCCAGAATGCGGCCTCGGGCCTGGTGGAACGCATTGCCGAGATCGAGACCGCCGACGAACAGCTCACGGCCTTGCAGCTGCAGCTGGGGCAGGCCACCATGGAACTGCTGCAACCCCTGTCGCCCACGCCCGCCTTCCCCGGCCTGGCAAAGGCTGCACAGGAAACCTCACTGACTGCTTGATATCTTGACCTTTCCCTCGATTGCCACGCCCGTCGTGCAGTGGCAGGCGTCGCATGGACGCAATCACCTGCCCTGGCAGCAGACGCGCGATCCCTACCGCGTCTGGCTCTCCGAAATCATGCTGCAGCAGACACAGGTGAGTACCGTGCTGGGCTACTACCAGCGCTTTCTCGATGCCTTCCCCGATGTCGCCAGCCTGGCGGCCGCACCGCAGGACGCGGTGCTGGCGCTGTGGAGCGGCCTGGGCTACTACAGCCGCGCGCGCAACCTTCACCGCTGTGCCCAGGCCGTGGTCGAGGACTGGGGTGGTGCCTTTCCACGCAGGGCAGAGGATCTGGCCACGCTGCCCGGCATAGGCCGGTCCACGGCCGGCGCCATCGCCTCCTTTTGCTTTTCCGAGCGTGTGCCCATCCTCGATGCCAACGTGCGGCGCGTGCTCACGCGCGTGCTGGCCTTCGATGCCGATCTGGCTGTTGCCAAGAATGAGCGCGAACTGTGGGATCTGGCCCAGCAGCTGTGTCCCACCGAGGACCTGCAGCAGGCCATGCCCCGCTATACCCAGGGCCTGATGGACCTGGGTGCCACCATCTGCACGCCGCGCAAGCCCAGCTGCCTGGTCTGTCCGCTGCAGCCGCAGTGCCGGGCAGCGCGCTTTGGCAATCCCGAAAACTATCCCGTGCGAACGCGCAAGCTCAAGCGCAGTTCCGAGGCCTGGTGGCTGCTGATCGCCGTGGACGGGCAGGGCCGCGTCTGGCTGGAGCGCCGTCCGCAGCAGGGCATCTGGGCGGGGCTTTATGCGCCACCCGTGTTCAACGGGCGCGAGGCACTGGAGCAGGCGGTGGCACAGCATTGGCCAGGAACGGCGCCCCTGGACTGGACCGATCTGCCCGCCTTCCTGCATGTGCTCACCCACCGCGATCTGCACCTGCATCCGGTGCGCGTGCGCGTGCAGGGCGGCGGCATCGATGCCGCCACGCCGGACGGCCAGGGCTGCTGGGCCGATGCCGGGGTCTGGGCCGACATGGGCCTGCCAGCCCCCGTGCGCAAGCTGCTGGATGCGCAATTTGCGGGCTGAGGCCACGGCCGGCCCGGCTGGCTAGAACCTGCGGCGCGGCAGCAGCAGGGCGCAGCGCAGCAGCATCCAGGCCAGCCATTGTTCCCGTGCGCCGGGCGTGCGCCTGGCGCGTGCGGTGGCGTCGGCAATGTGCAGGCGCAGGGAGCCAAGGGCATGGCGGTCCCCGCTTTGCACGGCCTGTTGCCAGGCCTGCTCGCAGCGCTGGCGCTCCAGCGCCTGATTGTCCGGGCTGCGGATATCGCTGATGGCGGTGATGGTGCTCATGGCTGCAGCGCTCCCACGGTGGGTGGGGTGCCCGCGTCTTCACCGCCGCGGTCGCCATCCTGCCGGCCGAAGGCATACCAGTCCACATGCCGCGTGCAGACCATGATCAGGGCCAGCACCGCGAACAGCGCGATCGATCCCACGATGAGCGCGCTTTGCTCCAGTTGCAGCAGCACGTACAGCAGGCCGTAGAGTGCGGCGATGCCCGCCGCAAACGGCAGGCCGCGGCGCAGGCTGCCCAGGATGTGGCTGGCGTAGTAGCCCAGCAGCAGCACGCAGGCCGAGGCGGCAATGCCGTAGGCGCTGGCAAATCCCATGTGCTCCGACAGGCTGATCAGCAGCAGGAAGAAGCTGCACAGCGCCGATCCCACCAGCAGGTACTGGATGGGATGCACGCGCAGCTGCTTGAGCACCTCGAACAGGCCGACGGCCACGAAGGTCAGCACCACGAAGAGCAGGCCGTACTTGGTGGCGCGGTCGCTCAACGAGTAGGCGTTGATGGGGTCCACGAAGTCCGTATCCAGCGATTCCAGGCAAGGGCCGCTGTTGGAGGCATGGGCGGTGGCCGCGTATTCCTCCATGTCGCGGCGGCCGGGCTGGCACAGCGGCTGCTGGTCGGTGAAGGCCTGGCGTGCGGACGAGGCCAGGGCCGAGAGGTTCCAGCTGGCTTCGAAGCCCTTGTCGCTGATCTCCCGCCGGTTGGGCAGAAAGCTGCCACCGAACGAGGGATGGGGCCAGTCGGCCGACAACTGGACCTGGCTGTGGCTGCCCAGCGGCACGAAGGCCAGCTTTTCGGTGCCCACCAGTTCCAGGGCAATCTTCAGTTCAAGGGGCCCGTCCTTCTTGAGCAGGGCCGGCGCCAGTTCCGCCTGCAGGCCCTGCGAGTAGCGCTCCAGTGATGTGCCGGGGCCCACGTCCAGGCTCTTGCCATCGGCTTCGATGGTGGCCGAGCGTATGCCGCGCGGATCGGTGAGCGACAGCGCCACGCGCAGTGCGCCGCAGCGCACGGTCTGGTTGGCCGCCGTGTCGATGGAGGGCTTTTCCAGGTACTGGGCGGCGTTCGTGAAGCTGGCGCTGATGCTGTCCTGCATGGCGTAGGTGCTGACTTGGTGCAGGCCGCGCGAGCGCTCCTCCATGCGCGCCGTGGCCTGGTGGCGCAGTTGGTCGGGCAGCAGCATGCGCTGGAACTGGCGCGTGGTCCATTCGGTCTTGCTGCCTTTCTCGACGCCCGTGGTCTCGGTGCAGTTTTGCACCAGCACAGGGCCCATCAGCGTCTGGCGGCCAGCCAGGCTGGCGACCACGCCCTGCACGGCGTTGTCGCGGTTGCGTATGCGGTCCCGCACCACGTCGTGTATCAGGCCCAGGCCCAGCATCAAAAGGCCCAGCATGACCAGCAGGGCCACGCCTTTGGCAAGCAGTCGGTTCTTCATTCCACATCCCGTTCGTTGATCGTGGACGCAGTCTGGGCGGGGGTTGTGTGGCCGGAATGAAGTGTGTGAAGCGGGTGTGAAGTCGGATTCGCAGGACCGATAGGGGGCGTCAGTGTGCCCGCAGTGGCCAGTTCAGCGTGACACGCAGCCCGGGCTGGGCGTTGGCGGCCTGCATGCTGCCGCCGTGCAGCAGCATGATGCGCAGCACGATGGACAGGCCCAGTCCCGTGCCGCTGCGCTCCCCGTTGGGGCGGGGGGTGGTGAAAAAGCGCTCGCCCAGCCGGCCGAGTAGCGCCTCGGGCACGCCGGGGCCGTGGTCACGCACGCTGACGCGGCCGGGCTCCAGGTCCACGTGGATGCTGCTGCCCTCTGGGGCGAAGTCGATGGCGTTGCTCAGCAGGTTGCTCAGGGCCAGCACCACCAGGTCCTGCTCCCAGGGGCCGCTGCTGTCCTGGCCTTGCAGCACCAGCTGGATGCGGCGCTGGTGCGCTGCGCTGTGCACTTGCGCCATGGCCTGTTCGGCACAGGCCTGCAGGCTGCAGGCCGTGTGCGGGTGCAGGGCGCGGCGCTGCTCCAGCTGGCTCAGGCGCAGCAACTGGTCCACGAGGTTTTGCAGGCGCTGGCACTGGTCCACCACCTGGCGTGCGAACAGTTCGCGGTCGGCCGATGGCAGGTCTTCCTGCAGCAGCTCGCCTGCTCCACGGATGGCAGCCACGGGGCTCTTGAGTTCGTGCGTGAGGGCGCGCACATAGCCTTCGATGTAGTCGCGCCCTTCCAGGCGGCTGCGCATGTTCTCCATGGCGCGAGCCAGCTCGCCCAGCTCGCCGGGCATGCGCGGGGCCTCGGGCGTGGGCGGGGCGGTGGTGGGGGAGGCGGCCTCGTTGAGCGTGGGCGCCTGTACCTGCTGGGCATAGCTGCGCAGGCGCCGCACATGGATGACCAGCCACCAGGTGACGGCAAAGCCCACGCCGGCCGACAGCAGAAGGAACAGCAGGCCGCCGCGCAGCATCTTGCTTTCCGCGCTGTCCACGATCTTCTGCACCGAGTGGGCGGGCTTGGAGGCGGTGAGCACGCCCGCCACGCGGCCATCGACCATGATGGGTGCCGAGACATACATGACGCTGCTGGCCTCGTCGTTCTGCACCTCGCGCGTGGTGCGTGCGCCGTATTCGCCGCGCAGCGTGCGGTGCACGTCGCGCCAGCGCGAGTAGTCGGCGCCCTGGTCCAGCCCGGCGGAGTCGAACAGCACCAGGCCCTTCTGGTCCGTGACGGTGACGCGCATGTCCAGGCTGGTCTTGCGCGTGTCCCAGATCCAGACCTTGACGGTCTGGTTGGCATAGGCCTGCATGTGGTGCGCGAAGCGGCTGTCCGCGGGGCTTTGCTGCAGCACGCCGCTGGCCATGTCGTCGCTGGCCAGCGCGGCCAGTGCGTAGGCGGTCTCGACCAGCGTGTCCTCGGTCACCTTGCGCACGCTGGGCTTGACCTCGACCATGAAGACGCGCAGCACGAAGAATGCGGCCAGGCCGTTGATGACGAAAAAGGCGAAGAACAGCCGCAGTCCGAGGCGCATGGCGTGCTGCGGTGGCTCAGCCCGGCAGCGTCAGGCTGTAGCCCATGCCGCGGTGGGTGGTGATGAAGTCCTGCTGCGGCACCTGGGCGCGCAGCTTGGCGCGCAGGGTCTTGACGTGCGTATCCACGGTGCGGTCCGTGCTGTCGCTGTCCTGGCCCCAGATGCTGTCGAGCAGGAACTCGCGGCTGAGGATGCGCCCGGGGCGCTCCAGCAGGCAGCGCAGCAACTGGTACTCGCGCCGCGTCAGCTCCAGGGGCACACCCTGCATGCGTACGCGCTGGCCTTGCGTATCGATGCTGAACAGGGCATCGGCCGGCGCTGCGCTGGCCGTTGGCGCGGGCTGCAGGCGCTGCGCACGGCGCAGCAGGGCGCGGGTGCGGGCCACCAGCTCGCGCGGGCTGAAGGGCTTGGTGAGGTAGTCATCGGCGCCCAGCTCCAGGCCCAGCACGCGGTCCATTTCCTCGCCGCGTGCGCTGAGCACCAGCAGCGGCACGGCGGCGCCGGCCTGGCGCAGCTCGCGGCACCAGTCCAGGCCGTTGCCATCGGGCAGGCCCACGTCCAGCAGCAGGGCATCGGGCGGCTGCGCCTGCCATTGCGCGCGTGCATCGGCCAGCTGCAGGCAGTGGCGCACGGCGATGCCGTCGCGCTCCAGCGCATAGCAGACGGTGCGCGCGATGGCGGGGTCGTCCTCCACCAGCAACACACGCGGGGCGTTCGTCATCGGCAAGCCTTGCATCGCAGTGTTCCGGAGGCGGGGCCTGGCGCTCAGACGTCGTGCGCAAGCAAGTCGGCAGGCTTGAGCGTGGGCCGGCTGTCCAGCGAGCGGTGCCGGCACAGCGTGGGCCAGCGCGGGGCAAAGTGCCGCGCCAGTTCCTCGACCAGGAAGACCGAGCGGTGCTGGCCCCCCGTGCAGCCGATGGCCACGGTGACATAGCTGCGGTGGTTGCTGGCCATCATGTCCAGCCAGGACTCCAGGAACTGCTGGATGTCGCGCCGCATCTGGTCCACGCCGGGCTGCTGGCGCAGGAACTCGGCCACGGGTGCGTCCATGCCGGTCAGCGGGCGCAGCTGGGGTTCGTAGTGCGGATTGGGCAGCATGCGCACATCGAACACATAGTCGGAGTCCGAGGGCAGGCCGTGCTTGAAGCCGAAGGACTGGAAGACCAGGGTCATCTGGCCCACCGGGGCCGCAATCAGCTCCTTGATATAGCTTTGCAGCTGGGACGAGCGCAGGTGGCTGGTGTCGATGACATGCGACTTCTCGCGCAGGTCGCCCAGCAGCTCGCGCTCGGTTTCTATGTCCTGCACCAGGGCGCGGCGGCCTTCGGCGACCGGCCCCTGCGACAGCGGATGGCGGCGCCGGGTTTCGGAGAAGCGCCGCACCAGGGTGCCCGTGGTGGCGTCCAGAAAGACCAGGTGGGGCACGACGCCCTGGCGCTGCAGCCGTTCCAGCTGGCCGGGCAGGTGGGGCAGTCCGCCGGCGCTGCGCGCATCCATGGCGATGGCCACCTTGTTGCTGTGGCGGCCATGCTCCAGTTCGACGAAGGCGGACAGCAGCTCGGGGGGCAGGTTGTCCACGCAGTAGTAGCCGGCATCCTCCAGCGCATGCAGGGCGACGGATTTGCCCGATCCGGACATCCCGGTGATCAGCACGATCTCAAGCGACATGGCATCAGCCTCCATTGGTATTGCGCGCGCCGTTGGCCGCGCGTCCCGGCTTGGACCGTGTGCGGTCGGCATCGGCCTGGGGCCGCTGCCGGCCGGCCCGTCGCGGGGGTGGGCGGGGTGCAGGTGCCTGGCGCGCCATGGCCAGCATTTCGCGGGCATGGGCCATCGTGGTTTCGGACTGGCGCTCGCCACCGAGCATGCGCGCCAGCTCGGCCTCGCGTGCGGCGCTGTCCAGCGGCTGCACGGTGCTGAGCGTGCCTTGCCTGGCGCGCTGCTTGGCCACCAGGTAGTGCTGGTCGGCGCAGGCGGCAACCTGCGGCAGATGGGTGACGGACAGCACCTGCCGCGATCGGCCCAGCGCATGCATGAGGCGGCCCACGGTTTCGGCGACGGCGCCGCCCACGCCCGAGTCCACCTCGTCAAAGATCAGCGTGCCGGCTTCGCCCAGCTCGCTGGTGGTCACGGCAATCGCCAGCGAAATGCGCGACAGCTCGCCGCCCGACGCCACCTTGGCAATCGGCTTGGGACTGGCCCCAGGATGGCCGGCGACCAGGAAGGCCACGCTGTCCACGCCAAAGGCACCGGGGGAGTCGGCCGTGGACAGGGCGGCCTCGAACAGGCCGCCTTCCATGCCCAGGCCCTGCATGGCCTGGGTGATGGCGCGCGACAGGCGTGGCGCAGCCAGGGCGCGCTGCTGTGACAGCACCCGGGCGCTGGCCTGGTAGTGCTGCTGCGCCGATTGCTCGGCCGCATGAAGGGCCTCGATGTCCACGGCGGCGTCCAGCTGCTGCAGTTCCTGGCGCCATCCGGCCAGCAGCGCGGGCAATTCATCGGGCGTGCGGCGGTAGCGGCGCGCCAATTGCATCCACAGCGACAGGCGTTCATCGAGCTCGGCCAGGCGCTCGGGGTCCAGGTCGGCGCGGCGCAGATAGCTTTGCAGCGAATGGCGCGCATCCTGCGCCTGGGCCATGCATGAGGCCAGCACGTCGGCAATGTTCTGGAAGTCGGGCTCCAGGTGCTCCTGGTTCTGGATCAGGTGGCTGGCGCGGCCCAGCGGAGTGATCACGCCGGCCTCGTCGTCCTCCAGCATCTGCAGCGTGGTCTGGGCGGTGTCGATCAGGGTCTGGGCATGGGACAGGCGCGTGTGCTGGGCATTGAGCTCGTCCCACTCGTCGGCCTGCGGGGCCAGCTTGTCGAGTTCGGTGATCTGCCACTGCAGCCGCTCGCGCTCGCGCTGCAGGCTGTCCTGGGCGGATTGCGCATGCTGCAGCGCCTGCCGGGCCTGGGACCAACGGCTCCAGCAGCCCTGGACCTCGCGGCTGTCGATGCCCGCATAGGCGTCCAGCAGGGCGCGCGCCGCATCGGGCCGCGTGAGGCTTTGCCAGGCATGCTGGCCGTGGATGTCGATCAATTGCTCACCCAGGGCGCGCAGCTGCGTGGCCGTGGCCGGCGTGCCGTTGATCCAGGCGCGGCTGCGGCCCTGGATGTCCACCGTGCGCCGCAGCAGCAGGCCGCTGTCCTCGCAGGCCAGGCCTGCGGCCTCCAGCCAGGGGCGCACCCGTGCGCAGCCGTCGAACTCCACGCAGATATCGGCCTGGGTGCAGCCTTCGCGCACCACGTCGGCGTCGGCGCGGGCGCCCAGGGCCAACTGCAATGCGTCGATCAGGATGGATTTGCCGGCGCCGGTCTCCCCGGTCAGCACGGTGAAGCCCGCATGCCAGTCCAGATCCAGGGCCTGCACGATCACGAAGTCGCGCAGAACGATGCGCTTGAGCGCCATGGTCAGGCGCCTCCCTCGTTCCAGCCCAGTTTCTTGCGCAGCGTGGCGAAGTAGTTCCAGCCCTTGGGATGCAGAAAGCGCACGCTGTGGTGGGCGCGGCTCACGAGGATGCGATCGCCGTGCTGCAGCGAGGCCAGGGACTGCATGTCGAAATTGGCGCTGACATCGCGCCCGGCCACGACCTCGATCGTGACCTCGTTGGCATCGGACAGCACGATGGGGCGGTTGGACAGGTTGTGCGGCGCAATGGGTGCCATCACCCAGGCAGGGATGGAAGGGTGCATCATCGGCCCGCCGGCGGACAGCGCATAGGCCGTGGAGCCCGTGGGCGTGGCCACGATCAGGCCGTCGGCGCGCTGGTTGGAGACAAAGCGGCCGCCCACCTCGATGCGCAGCTCCACCATGCCCGAGGTGCCGCCGCGGTTGACCACCACGTCGTTCATGGCCAGGGCCTCGAACACGCACTGGCCGTCGCGGATCACGCGGGCGCACATCAGGGGGCGCAGGTCCTCCTCGTATTCGCCCTGCAGCATGGGGGTGAGCGTGGCCTCGAAGTCCTCCAGCGCGATGTCGGTGACAAAGCCCAGGCGGCCCTGGTTCACCCCGATCAGGGGCGTTCCGTATTGCGCCAGATGCCGGCTCACGCCGAGCATGGTGCCGTCGCCGCCGACGACCAAGCCCAGGTCGCAATGCCTGCCCAGGCCATCGACATCGAGGGTGGGGTAGTCTGTGAGCCCTGCGTGCAGGGCCGATTGGGTATCAAGCACGACTTCGCAGCCCTGGCGCCTGAGGAAGTCCGCAATGCGCTCAAGCGCGTTGCTGGCATTCTCGGACGGGGCGCTTGCGCTGGGAGCGTGGTACTTCCCGATCAAGGCAACGTGGCGAAACGTGGACGTCATTTCTGGAAATTACATCATTAAAATCATCACATGCTCGACGAACGTGCCAAGTTGTTGCTCAAAGCGCTGATCGAGCGTTATATCGCTGACGGCCAGCCTGTGGGCTCGCGAACCCTGTCGCGTGCGTCGGGGCTTGAATTGTCGCCTGCCACGATACGCAATGTGATGGCTGACCTCGAAGACCTGGGGTTGATCATCAGCCCGCACACCTCGGCGGGCCGCATTCCGACCGCCCGGGGCTACCGGCTGTTCGTGGACACCATGCTCACTGCAGACCGTGCCGATATCGTGACGCCCGAGCTCGCGCCCGAGCAGCCGCAGAAAGTCATCGCCAACGCCGCCAACCTGCTGTCCAGCCTTTCCCAGTTCGTGGGCGTGGTGCTGGTGCCGCGCCGCACCTCGGTGTTCAAGCACATCGAATTCGTGCGGCTGTCGGAGCGGCGCTTTCTGGTCATCATCGTATCGCCCGACGGTGACGTGCAAAACCGCGTCATCTTCACCGACGTGGACTACTCGGGCTCGCAGCTGATCGAAGCCTCCAACTTCCTCAACAGCCACTACGCGGGCCTGGCCATGGAAGAGGTGCGCGAGCGCCTCAAGGGCGAGGTGGAGCTGCTGCGCGGCGAGGTGGCCACGCTCATGCAGGCGGCCGTCAACATCGGCACGGAGGCTATGACCAGCGCCCAGGAGGACGTGGTCATCGCGGGCGAGCGCAACCTGCTGTCGGTCAGCGATTTCTCCAGCGACATGGGCAATCTGCGCCGCGCCTTCGACCTGTTCGAGCAAAAGACCCAGATCCTCAGGCTGCTGGATTTTTCCAGCCAGGCGGAAGGCGTGCGCATCTACATCGGCGGTGAAAGCCAGGTCGTGCCTTTCGAGGAGCTGTCCGTGGTCAGCGCGCCCTACGAGCTCGACGGCAAGGTGGTGGGCACGCTGGGCGTGATCGGGCCCACCCGCATGCACTACGACCGCATGATCCAGATCGTGGACATCACCTCCAAGCTCGTCAGCAATGCGCTGAGTCACAAGCGCTGAGTCCTGCGGGTTAGGCTCTACAATAGTTGTTTGCCATGGCCTACATCCGTGCTGCCTTGGTGAATCAGGGGCCTTAGCTCATGCTTGGTTAGAGCAGCGGACTCATAATCCGTTGGTGCCCAGTTCGACTCTGGGAGGCCCTACCATCCATTGGTATGAAAAGCCTGCCGCCTTTCCGGGCGGCAGGCTTTTTTGCTGGGCGCACGGCTGCCGCATGGCATGCCATCGCCCGGTTGCCGAGGAAAGCGGGCGCCGGGTTTTTTGCAGAAATATGGCGCTTTTGTCCGGGAGCCCCAAAACCCGCTGCTACAATGCGAAGCGTTGCGGCTGTAGCTCAGCTGGATAGAGTACTTGGCTACGAACCAAGGGGTCGTGGGTTCGATTCCTGCCAGCCGCACCAAAAAACGCAAAGCCCTGAAGTTGAAAGACTTCAGGGCTTTTTCGTTTTCTGCATTTGCATCCGCATCCCTGGGATGCCAGTCAGGCCTGTTCCGCTTTCGGCAGCACGATGCTGAAGGCGCTGCCCTGGCCGGGCGTGCTTTCTATCTCAAGCTGCCCGCCATGTCGGGCGGCCACGGTGCGCACGAAGGCCAGGCCCAGGCCCACGCCGTCGAGGTGCTGGTGATGGTCCAGGCGCTCGAACGGTTGGCTCAGCCGGGCGACGGCCTTCCCATCCATGCCGGGCCCGTGGTCCCGGATGGTGATGCGGCAATGGCCTGCGTCCTGCCACAGCAGGCATTGCACCGTGGCGGGGTTTGCCTGATCTGCGCGCGCTCCGTATTTGATGGCGTTGCCGATCAGGTTGACGGCCGCGCGGTGGAGCATGCCCGCATCGCCCAGCACGGGGCATTCCTGTTCGGGCAGGTGGAACTCCAGCTGCACGTGGGCCGCAGAGGCCTGGGCCCAGCAGCTTTCCACGGCCTGGTCCAGCACCAGGCCCAGGTCCAGCCGTTCCCGGCGCAGCGCCTGCTGCTGGGCGCGTGCCAGGTGCACGAAATCGTCGGCCAGCTGCAGGGAGGCCTGGGCATAGCTTTCGATGCGCGGCAGCAGGAGGCCGAGGTCGGGCGCCTGTACGGCGCCGCGCTGCATCTCCAGCAAGGTGATGATGGACGCCACGGGCGCCCGGATGTCGTGCGAGATGAACTGCATGGCCAGGTCGCGCTGGGCCTGGGCGCTGCGCAGATCGCTGATATCGACCAGGGTGATCAGCCAGCCCGTGGTCGGCGGTGCCTCGAAGGTCTGGGTCAGCAGCATCAGGCTGCGTCCCATGGGGTCGCGCCCCTCGCTGCTGGGCGGCAGGCCGTGGGCGGCAAGTGCCTCGGGCGTGAGCAAGGGCTGGCCGGCGGATGCGCCGGCTGCCGTGTCCAGTGCCCGCAGACCATCGAGCAGCCGGGGCAGGGCATCGCCGGCCCTGAGGCCATGCCCCAGGCTGCGGGCATAGGCGTGGGCTGCGGCGTTGGCCAGCAGCACATGGCCCTGCCGGTCGCAGACAAAGGTGGGCGAGGGCAGCTGGCGCAGGCTTTCGCTGACGAAATGGTGCAGGGCGCGCAGTTGGCGCGAAGCCTGCTCCACGGCCGCGATGCGCTGGTCCAGCAGGTCGCCGCCCAGGCGCAGCGCGGTGGGCAGGCCCTGCCCCTGCAGGTCGCGCAGCTCCAGCGCCAGAAAGCGCGCGGCGGCGCGCAGGCGCAGCCAGCTCCATAGCGGATAGGCCAGGGCCAGGCCCAGCAGGCCGGCTGCAGGCGCCGTCTGCACCTGCCACAGGCGCGGCGCAAGCCCGGCCAGCGAAAGGCAGGCCAGGGCCAGCAGCGCGCAGGCCAGCATGCCGCCCGACGGGCCCAGCCAGGCCAGGGCCAGCAGGGCCAGCAGCACGGCTGCCGCATTGAGCGCGCGGTTGAGCGTGGCCGACGCTGGATGCACATGCGAGCCCTGCAGGCTGCCGTTGAGCACATGGGCCAGCATCTCCACGCTGGAGATGGGCCGCGCGCTGGTGCCCAGCGGTGCGGTGAAGCGGCTGCCCAGGCCGGTGGCCGTCGTGCCGATGAGCACGTATTTGCCGCGGAATGCCGCTGCAGGAATGCGGCCGCGCAGCACGTCGATGTAGGAATAGGTGGTGAAGGGCGAGCGGTCCCTGGCGCCTTGCTCCGGTCTGGCCTGTGCAAAGGCAATGATCTCCTGCTGGCGGCGTTGCCAGGAGGGCGAGTCGGGGTCCATGGGCGGCACGGGCTCCGGGCGGGCGCATGCGCGGCCGTTCTCGCCCACGCAGTGCAGGGCCAGCGCCATGTGCCACCAGGGCTGCTGCGCACTGCCTTCTATGGCATGGAAGCCGCGCACCGCGCCATCGGCGTCCACGGGCAGCTGGGTATGGCCCAGCGCCGCTGCGGCCTGTGCGAAGGCCGGCAGCGGGCCGCTGCCTGGCGCCACGGGCAAGACGGTGCGGCCGCTGCGCTGCAGAACGCGCGCCAGCAGCAGGTCGTCGCCGGGGTAGTCCAGGTCTTCCTCGCTGAGCATCACGTCCAGGCCTATGGCGCGCGGCGGTGCCTGGCTGATGCGCTCCAGCAGGCCGGCGTGCAGTGCGCGACGCCAGGGCCAGCGGCCAATGGCGTCGATGCTGGCATCGTCGATGGCGACGATGACGATGTCCTGCGATGCCTTGGGGCGGTGCAGCCAGCTGGCCGTGTCCTGTACGAAGCCGTTGATGCGGTCGAGCTGCCCGTCGCCGCTGAGCCAGAACACCAGGGACAGCAGGCCCGCCGCCAGCAGCAGCCAGTCCCGCCGCAGTCCACGGCCACGCGCAGGCGCTGGCTGCGCCGGCGTGGCGGGGCTGTCAGGCAGGGGCGGCTGGGTGGGCAAGCGCGGGCAGGGAATGAACGGGCACGGCTACTGGCGCTGCAGGCGCTCTCCGTTGCCCGAATGCATCATCTCGCCGCTGGCATCGACGATCCAGCTGCCGGTGCGGAACTGGCGCGCGGCCGAGAAATCGCTGCGCAGGCCGTTGGCATCCTCGATCTGCAGGCGCAGGTAGTAGCTGCCTGCGGGCAGCTCCTCGGTGCTCCATTGCGGCTGGTCGGTCCAGAGGTCCACCAGCGGCGCGGTGAACTCCTGGTCGCGCGCCACCATCACGTGGTAACGCTGGCCGGGCTCGCCGCTCCAGCGGATCTGGCGGCTGCCTTCGGCCGGGCCGTCGCCCATCTGCAGCGCGCTGGCCGAGGGCTGGGGAGGAACGGCCGCCAGTTGCATGGCCTGGGCTGCGGCAAACGGGCCCTGGTCGGGCTGTCCATCGGCCAGCGTGCGAATGCTGGCGGCACGCCAGAGATAGCGTCCGGCCGGCAGGCGGGCCAGCGTGGTGGGGGGCAGTGTGCAGTCGTTCAGGTCGCGTGCATCGATGGCGGGCTCGGCAAAGCCGGCCTGCGCATCGGCAGAGACGACCTGGATGCGGTAGCGCGCGGCGCCCACGACCTGGGTGCATTGCAGGCTGGCGCGGCCCAGGCCCACGGTGGCGTCGGCCTGCGGTGATTCATACAGCGGCGGCACGGGATGGGCCTTGACGCGCAGGGCGCGGCGGCTGGCGGCGCCCGGAATGCCCTGGGCATCGATGCCGCGCAGGGACAGCACGTAATCGCCGTCCTCCACGCCCGCCAGGCGAAGCGGCGATGCCGTGGCCTGGAAGCTGGCGCTGCGCAGCACCTGGGTCATGTCGGCATCGCGCGACAGCTGTAGCTGGTAACGCACGGCGCCCGGCAAGCCGGGCAGGGGCAGGCTGATCCAGTTGGCGTCTTCCGCCAGCGCGGGCCACGCCGTGATGTCGGGCGCGCCCAGCATGGGGCGGGGCTCGCCTACGCGACCATTGGCGGCCACGGCCACGCCCTGGCCCGGGCGCAGCAGCGCATCGCCAGTGTTCGCGCTTGAAGCGTCGGAGCCCACGGCGACGGTGCCTTCATCGACGGCGGCCGCCGTGCTGCCGGCGGCATCGGCCTGGACCAGGAAGCGGGTGCCGCGCACGCTGGTCGATGCAGCGGGCGTGCGGATCTCGAAGCGGCGCTGTGCGTTGCCGGGTTCGGGAGGCACCGAAGCCTCGACACCGCCCTCGCGCAGATCCAGCACGGACTGCAGGCTGCCGGCACGGCCCTTGCGGCGCATCTGGCGCAGCACCACATCGGACTGCGACTGCACGCGCACCAGGGAGCCATCGGCCAGGCGCACGGCGACGAATGCGTCCGGGGCCAGCTGCAGGCGCTCGCCTTCCTGCAGCGTCTGTCCCTTGCGCAGGGGCTGGCCCGCATCGTCTCCGGCCGCGCCCTGCGTATCGGCCAGGTGGTCCAGCGGGCGCGTGCTGCGCGCATCACCCTGCACGAATTCCACGGAGGCCACTGCGGCGCGCAGCAGGCGCACGGGGATCTCCAGCACGGAGCCGGGCCGCAGGCGGTAGGGATTGGACACGCCGTTGTGCTGCTGCAGATCGGTCCACTGGCGGGCATCGCCCAGGTAGCGGGCCGCCAACTGCTCCAGCGTGTCGCCGGCGACGACTCGGTGCGCCATCGTGTCGCCGTTGCGGCCCACGGGTTTGATCTGGGCCTGTGCGCCGCCCAGGCCCAGCAGCCCGAGAGCGGCCAGCATGCAGGCCCGCGATACGGGCCTGCCCAGGGCGGCAGGCATGTGTACGGTCATGATGCCTGCTGCAGCGCCTGCAGCGCTGCGTCGGGCACATCGAGGCGATAGCCATAGCCGTACACGGCACTGATGGCGTAGGGCTGTCCGGCGCGCAGGTTCAGCAGGGCGCGCAGGCGCGAGATATGCGTGTCCAGCGAGCGCGACTGCACTTCGGCGTTGTGCCCCCACACGGCTTCGCGCAGGTGCTCGCGCGACAGCAGCCGGCCCTGGTTCTGGAACAGGGTCAGGGCCAGCGTGTACTCGCGGTGCGTCACCTCGATGGGCTGGCCGTGCATTTCCAGGCTGTTGGTGGTGGTGAGGAAACGGTAGGGGCCGAACTCCAGCACGCTTTGCGTGTTCACCGGATAGGCGCGGCGCAACAGGGCGGCCATGCGCGCGCGCAGCTCGGCATGGCGCACGGGCTTGACCATGAAGTCGTCGGCGCCGCAGGACAGGCCCTCGACGATGTCGGCCTCTTCGCTGCGGTGGGTGATGATGAGGATGGGCAGCTCGCGGCTGACATGGCCACGCGCCCATCGCACCAGGTCCGTTCCTTCCATGTCCGGGAGGTGCCAGTCCACGATCAGCAGGTCGAAGCTCTCGCGGCGAAGCTCCAGTTGCAGGGCCGAGCCCGTCTGGTAGGTGTGGCAGCTGTGGCCCGTCTCCAGCGCGACCTGACGCAGCATCTCCAGTTGCAGCGGATCATCGTCCAGAGCAGCTATACGCATCCAAATGTCCTTTCACGCACGCGCCGCAATCCCGGCGCCGAGCCCGCGGGCAAGACTGCCCGCAAATAGGCGGTTTCTAAAGCGAAGCTTACCCTTACTCTGCGGCATCGCGCAGTTGCTGCAGGGCGGCCAGCACCAACTGGGGGTCTGCGGGCTGCAGCCGGGGCTGCAGTGCGGACAGGGCCGCCTCGCCTTCCTTTTGGAGCTGGCCAATGGCCTGGCCGGCTTCCTTGGGGGCGTCGAAGCCCAGGCTTTGCAGCAGCAGCTGGCCGTCGGCGGCGACGAGCTTGAAGTAGAACTTGCCGTCGGCTTCGCGGTATTGCTTGAACTGGGGCAGGGCCTGCCTGGCGGCCTTGGCCTTGGCGGCCACGGGCGCCTGTGCCAGGCTGCGCAGGCCGACGGCCGAGCGCAGTTCGCGGATCAGGGGCAGGGTCTCGCGGCGGGCCTTGGCGGCGCCGGCCTGCAGGATGTCCTCCAGCTCGGCAGGGTGGGCCACCAGGTGCTCGTAGCGCTCGCGCATGGGGGCCAGCTCGCGGTCGATGCGCTCGAACAGTTGCTGCTTGGCGTCGCCCCAGGCAATGCCTTCGGCGTACTGGCGGCGCAGCGCCTCGGTTTCCTCTTCGCTGGCAAAGCCCTGGTAGATCTGGAACAGGGCCGAGCCCTCGACTTCCTTGGGCTCGCCGGGCGTGCGCGAGTCGGTGGTGATGCTGCCGATGAGCTTGCGCAGCTGCTCGCGCGAGGAGAACAGCGGGATGGTGTTGTTGTAGCTCTTGCTCATCTTGCGGCCATCCAGGCCGGGCAGCGTGGCCACGTTCTCCTCGACCTGCGCCTCGGGCAGCGTGAAGAACTCGCCGCCGTAGATGTGGTTGAAGCTGGAGGCCATGTCGCGCGTCATCTCGATGTGCTGGACCTGGTCGCGGCCCACAGGCACCTTGTGCGCATTGAAGGCCAGGATGTCGGCCGCCATGAGCACGGGGTACATGAACAGGCCGGCGGTCACGCCGTCATCGGTCTCGGTGCCGTCCGCGTGGTTCTTGTCCACGGCCGCCTTGTAGGCGTGGGCACGGTTGAGCAGGCCCTTGCCGGTCACGCAGGTCAGCAGCCAGCACAGCTCGGGGATCTCGGGAATGTCGGACTGGCGGTAGAAGGTCACATGCTCGGGGTCCAGCCCCGCCGCCAGCCAGCTGGCCGCGATCTCGATGGTGGAGCGCTGCACGCGTGCCGGGTCCTGGCATTTGATCAGGGCGTGGTAGTCGGCCAGGAAGTAGAAGTTCTCGACCTCGCGCGAGCGGCTGGCCGCGATGGCCGGGCGCAGCATGCCGGCATAGTTGCCGAGGTGCGGGGTTCCGCTGGGAGTGATGCCGGTGAGGAAACGGATGGTGCTCATGACGGGAGGCTTCGACAGGCAAGAAAGAAAAACAGGGAGCCGCAGAGACAGCCGGTGGACCGTTCTGCAGCGCGTTCAGCGCAGCAGCGCGATCAGCGGGGTCAGCGCGAAGTCGATCACGGCGTAGCCCAGGTCCATCAGCGGGCGCAGCCACAGGCTGCCGACCACGCCGGCGATGACCAGGCCCATGACGATGAAAAAGCCCCAAGGCTCGATGCGCGCCACCCACTGCGCCTGGCGCCAGGGCAGCAGGCCGACAAGGATGCGGCCACCGTCCAGCGGCGGCAGCGGAAACAGGTTGAAGGCCCACATCACCAGATTGACCAGGATGCCGGCGCGGCACATTTCTATGAAGAAGCGCTCGCCCACGCCCGATCCCACCAGAACCACCAGCAGCACGCCCCACAGCAGGGCCTGCACGAAATTGGAGGCCGGGCCTGCCAGGGCCACCCAGATCATGTCGCGCTTGGGGTTGCGCAACTGGTCGAAGCGCACGGGCACGGGCTTGGCGTAGCCGAACAGAAAGGCGCCCGAGGTGGCGAAGTACAGCAGCAGCGGCATCAGGATGGTGCCGATGGGGTCGATGTGCTTGATGGGGTTGAGCGTGATGCGTCCCATCATGGCGGCCGTGTTGTCGCCGAAGTGGCGCGCGGCATAGCCATGGGCTGCCTCGTGCACCGTGATCGCGAAGAGCACGGGCAGGGCATAGATGAGTACGGTCTGGATGAGGTTGGAGATGTCCACGGCGGGCATTGTCTCAGACGCTGGCCACCCTTGCCGCTGGCAGCCGCCAGAGCCCGTGCGCTGCGCTCTGGCCGCGTGGATATGGTGGTTTCCCGCAGATTGGCAATGCCCCATTCTGTGTTGCAAAATGAAACACCGATGGGATGGTTCCCTCAACAGGTTTTTCACCAAGGCCCTCGGGCCATATGTACAAGAGGTGGCACGTGGGCGTACTGGGCTTGGGCAGGCTGCCGATAGGCTGGCGGCTGGTGATTGCGTTCGGCGGTATCAATCTGCTGGTCTTCACGATGATGGCGGTCACGGTGTTTTCACTGGGGCAGGCCGAACAGGCGCTGGCGGCCGGGGGAGCGACCACGGTGGCCGAGCAGGCGCTGGTGCATACGCGCTGGTGGGTGCTGGGGCTGGGCGCCGCCGTTTGCGTGCTGGCCCTGGTGGCCTGGTTCAGCCTGCGGCGGGGAATCGTGCAGCCGCTGGGCCAGGCCATCCTGATTGCCGAGACCGTGGCGGCCGGTGATTTGAGCCAGGAGTTCTCGACCGAGCTGCAGGGCGACTTCGGCCGCCTGCTGGGCGCGCTGGGCACCATGGAGGACACGCTGACCGAGCTGGTCGGCCGCATCAAGCAGTCCACGGATTCCATCGGCCTGTCGGCCGGCGAGATCGACGCCGGCAACTCCGACCTGTCGCGCCGCACCGAGGCCCAGGTCTCGGCGCTGGCCCAGACGGCCGCCAGCATGGAGCAGCTCACCGCCACCGTGCGCCAGAACGCCGACCGCGCGCATTCGGCCAGCGGCCTGGCCGTCGATGCCTCGTCCACCGCCAAGCGCGGCGGGGCCGTGGTGGGCGAGGTGGTGCAGACCATGGAGGCCATCAGCGGCAGCTCGCGCAAGATCGTGGACATCATCCAGGTCATCGAAGGCATCGCCTTCCAGACCAATATCCTGGCGCTCAACGCGGCCGTGGAGGCGGCGCGTGCGGGCGAGCAGGGCCGGGGCTTTGCCGTCGTGGCCAGCGAGGTGCGCAGCCTGGCCGGGCGCTCGGCCGAGGCCGCCAAGCAGATCAAGGAACTGATCACCACCAGCGTGCGCCAGGTGGAAAGCGGAGCCGGCCTGGTCAACCAGGCGGGCGCCACCATGCAGGAAATCGTGGGCGCCGTGGGCCAGGTATCGGGCCTGCTGGGCGAAATGTCGCAGGCGCTGCGCGAGCAAAGCGAGGGCATCGCCCAGGTCAACGCGGCCGTGGGCCACATGGACAGCGCCACCCAGGAGAACGCAGCCCTGGTGCAGCAGGCCTCGCGCGCGGCCTCGGCGTTGAGCGAGCGCGCCCAGGATCTGGAGCAGGCGGTGGGCGCCTTCAAGCTCGATGACGAGCCAGAGTCTGCGGCGGGCGCGGGGTTCTCGGCAGCGCAGGCCAGGCCCGCGCTGGCCCCGTCCGTTGCCGTGGCGCCCACAGTAAGTTTGCCAAGTTCTCCAAGTTCGCCAAGGCCGCCGCAGCGTACGCCGACGCCTGCGGCCCGGTCGCTGCGGTCGCTGGAATTGGCGCAGCACTGATCTGCATCTCTCTCGTCAGCGTCCCTTCACAACACAAACGCCGGGCTTGCCCGGCGTTTGTCTTTCATGCGGTGCGGAGCATAGCCCCTGCTCGGGCCATCTTCGCCAGGCCATCTTCATCAGGCCATCTCAAGGCCCAGGGCGTCCAGGCTGCCCCTTCCCTGGCGCACCACGGTCGGCGGATTGCCCAGGGCCATGGGAACCAGGTCGATCACGGTGGTCGGCTCCGAAGGGCAGGCGCCTGCATCGACGATGGCGTCAAGCTCGTGGGGGAAGCGCTCCAGGATGGCATCCGCGTCGTGCAGGGCCTCGGTCTCGCCCGGCGGGATCAGCGTGGTGGCGATCAGCGGCTCGCCCAGTTGCTCCAGCAGCAGCTGCGTGCCCTTGCGGTCCGGCACGCGCAGGCCGATGGTCTTGCGCGACGGATGGCTCAGGCGCTTGGGCACTTCCTTGGAGGCTTCCAGGATGAAGGTGTACGGCCCCGGCGTGGCCAGCTTGAGCAGGCGGTACTGTCGGTTGTCCACGCGCGCATAGCTGGACAGCTCCGACAGGTCGCGGCACAGCAGCGTGAGATGGTGCTTGTCGTTGATCTGCCGGATGCGGCGAAGCCGCTCCACCGCAGGGCGGTCGTCCAGATGGCAGACCAGCGCGTAGCTGGAATCCGTGGGAATGGCCAGGATGGCGCCCTGGCGCAGCATGTCGGCGGCCTGCTTGATGAGACGGGGCTGGGGATTGTCGGGGTGGGCTTCGAAGCGTAGGACCATGGTGTGCGTTGTTGGCGGGAGGAGCTCAGGCCAGCTGTATGCGCTCGCTCAGCAGTTCCCATACCGGCGTCAGCTGGCCCGGCAGGTAGGGCAGGTCGCCCAGATCGGTGTGCGATTCCTCGGGGCTGTGGAAATCGCTGCCGCGCGATGCGGCCAGGCCGAATTCGCGCGCCATGTCGGCATAGATGGTGTATTCGCTGGGCCGGTGGCTGCCGGTGACGACCTCGACGCCCTGGCCGCCATGGGCCTTGAATTCGGAAAACAGCGCGTATTCCTCGTTGGCGGTGAGCGCGTAGCGGGCCGGATGGGCGATCACCGCCACACCGCCGGCCTGCGTGATCCAGCGCACGGCGTCGGCCAGGCGGGCCCAGGTGTGGGGCACGTAGCCGGGATGGCCTTCGGTCAGGTAGTGGCGGAACACCTCGCCCGTGTCGCGGCAGCGGCCCGATTCCACGAGAAAGCGTGCGAAATGGGTGCGTGAGATCAGGCCGGGATTGCCAGCGAAGCGCAGCGCGCCTTCGTAGCTGCCTTCGATGCCGGCCAGCTCCAGCTGGCGGGCCATCTCACGGGCGCGTGGGCCGCGCCCGTCGCGCGTGGCGTGCAGCCCTTCGAGCAGGGCGGGGTCGTCCGCGTCAAAGCCCAGTCCCACGATGTGCACGGTGGCACCTGCAAAGCTCACCGAGATCTCGGCGCCCGTCAGGTAGTCCATGCCGCAGGCGCGCGCGGCGGCGGCGGCGCGGTGCTGGCCGCCGACTTCGTCATGGTCGGTCAGCGCCCACAGCTGCACGCCCCGGGAGGCGGCGCGTTCGGCCAGTTGCTCCGGCGTCAGCGTTCCATCCGAGACCACGGAGTGGCTATGCAGATCGGCGTTCAGATAGGACTTGGGCACCGGTCCATTGTAGGTGTCGGTGCTTTTCCGAGCCGGGCAGTGCGGCTGGGGGACTTCCCTGAGTGCGGGTTAACAGGCCTCAATAGTGACGGATGCATGACGATGATCAGCCAGGCGCCGTCAAGGGTGGACAAGAATGGTTTCCGGAGCGATGGGCGGCAGGGGCGCCATGGCCTGGCTCCGGCATTGTTATAAAAAAGATCGGTTTTTCCATGAATCTGAATCAAATCACGGTCGCCCAGAAGCTGTGGGCCCTGGTGCTGGGACTGCTGGTGAGCATGCTGGTGGTCAACGGCGGCATCTTGGTCTATCTGCACGGGGTCAACGAGAAGATCAACACCGATGTGATGACCGCGCAAAGCGGCGCCACGCTGGCGCGCGAGTGGCGGCATCTGACGCAGATGAGCGTGGAGCGCTCCATCGTCGCGGCCATGTCGCCCGACGAGACGCTGGCCGCGCAGCAGCGCGCGTTGATGAGCAAGGGCATAGAGCGCATCAACGTGCTGCAAAAGCAGGTGGGCGACCTGCAGCTGGGCACGCAGTCCAAGCAGGCGCTGGACGCCGTGGCGGCCGAGCGCCGCGAGACGCTCAAGGCCAACTCGGCGGCCCAGGAGGCGCGCAAGGCCAGCGATTTCGCCACCACGTTCGACATCGTTGAAAAGCAGCTGCGCCCGGCGGCCGAGCGCTACAACAGCGCGCAGGAAGCCTTCGTGCAGCAACTGGAGCGCCAAAGCGAGCTGGCGCGCGAGGAAGGCGTGGCCCATCGGCGCCAGGCGTACTGGATCGGTGCGCTGACCAGTGCGGTCATCGTGGCCCTGGGCCTGTTCATGGGGGTGGCCATCATGCGGTCGATCACGCGGCCGCTGGACCAGGCCGTGGCCCTGGCCGACGGCATTGCCGCAGGCGACCTCACGGGCTCGGTGCAAAGCAACCGGGGCGATGAGCTGGGCCATCTGCTGGGCGCACTCAACGGCATGGCGCAGCGGCTGCGCGGCGTGGTGGGCGAAGTGCGCTCTGGCGTGGAGTCCGTGTCCACGGCCTCCAACCAGATCGCCAGCGGCAACCAGGACCTGTCCTCGCGCACCGAGCAGACAGCGGCCAACCTGGAGGAGACGGCGGCCAGCATGGAAGAGCTGACGGCCACCGTCACCCAGTCGGCCGACACGGCGCGCCAGGCCAACCAGCTGGCGGCCACGGCCGCGCAGGCGGCCGAGCAGGGCGGTGCCGTGGTGGCCCAGGTGGTCACCAGCATGCAGCAGATCACGGACAGCAGCCGCAAGATCGCCGACATCATCGGCGTGATCGACGGCATTGCCTTTCAGACCAATATCCTGGCGCTGAACGCCGCCGTGGAAGCGGCCCGCGCAGGCGAGCAGGGCCGGGGCTTTGCCGTGGTGGCGGGCGAGGTGCGTTCGCTGGCCCAGCGCAGCGCCGAGGCGGCCAAGGAAATCAAGCTGCTGATCACCACCAGCGTGGACAACGTGCAGTCGGGCTCGAAGCAGGTGGAGCAGGCGGGGCGTTCCATGGAGGAAATCGTCTCCAGCGTGCGCCGCGTCAGCGACCTCATCGGCGAGATCACGGCCTCGTCCACCGAGCAGCGCGACGGCATCGGCCAGGTCAACCAGGCCGTGACCCAGCTCGACCAGATGACCCAGCAGAACGCGGCCCTGGTCGAGGAATCCAGCGCGGCTGCGCTGGCCATGCAGGACCAGGCGCGGCGCCTGTCCGAGGTGGTGGCGGTGTTCAAGCTGGGACAGGAGGGCAGCGCACTGGCGCCGGCCAGGGCACACGTGCCAGCCACCGCAGCGGCACGCCGGCCGGCATCTATCGGCGCAACCGGTGCAACTGCTGCGGTGCGCCCTGCGCCTGCGGCACCCGTACGTCCAGCGCGCGCCGTGCGCAATGCGCCGGCGCCCCAGAAGATCCAGCAGCCCGTGGCGAAGGCCCCCGCCAGGACAGCGGCCAAGGCCGGGGCGGACGACGACTGGGAGACCTTCTGACCGGGAGGAGCGGGGATGCAGGCCGGCGTGCAAGTCAGCGCCGGCCTGCAGGCCTTCGTCAGTTGCGCGGCTTGCCGTAGTCGGGCGAGCGCGGGCCTGGCAGCAGTCCGCGCTGCGCCATGGGCGACAGCAGGCGCTGGTTGGCGATGGAGGCGATCTGCACGCTGCGGTCGTTCATGGTGTCCAGGATCTGGTTGAGCAGTGCCGTCACCAGGATGCCGACCAGTCCGCCGCCGGAGCTTTGCCCTTCGGCGCTGGAGGCCGTGGCACTGCCATCCCACAGCTGGGTGCCGGTGCGCAGGTCCACCAGCCTGGCCTCCAGCGTGACCACGGAGGCGCTGCTGATCACCGCATAGCTGGTGCCGTAATTGCGGATGTTCAGGTACAGGGCCGCATCGGCGCCAAAGATTTCACGGAGCTTGGCCACGGGCAGTTCCTGGGCGTCGTCGGCGCTGACGATGCCGTTCTGGCGGAACATTTCCTCGGTGACAGCCACGGGCAGAACGTAGTAGCCGGCCTCGGCCAGCGGCAGCGTGATCTGGGACAGCACGCCCGCCGGTGCATTCACTTCCGGGGACTGGTTCAGCGCAGGCATGACCAGGATGGAGGCAGGCTTGGATGCCCGCAGCGCCGAATAGTCATAGGGCGCGGTGGTGGCGCACCCGGTCAGCGCCACGGTCATGGCAAGAGCCAGGGTCTTGATGTGATCGGTCAGGCGCATGTCAATTCTTGCGGGCCGTGAAGGTTTGCAGCAGCGTGTCCATGAAGGTGGCGGACTCGGGGAAATGCTGTTTTTCCTCGGCCAGTTGCTCCACCGTCTTTTCGTTGTTGCCGGTCCGGGAATAGAGCATGGCCATATGGGCGCGGTAGCCGGGCGGCAGCGCCTTTCCCTCGGCCTGCACCTTCAGGCGGGCTTCTTCCAGCTTGAGCAATTGGTCCTCGGCGCCGGTACTGCCGTCATCCTTGAGGTATTGGTAGACCTGGGGCTGGTAGTCATTCCAGGCATACAACGGCTGGCGCGGCGCAGCGCAGCCGGCCAAAGTGGCGCAGATGGCCAGCGCGGCCAGGGCCGTTGCCGAATGGATGGGGCGCTTCATTGCGCGGGCTTCCATGCGCCGCTGTCAATGCCGGCCGCCAGCTTGTCCACGGCTTCGCGGATGGCCAGATCCAGTACCTTGCCGTTGAGCGTGGAGTCATAGCCGGCCGTGCTGCCGAATCCCACGATTTCGCGGTTCGACAGGCTGTATTCGCCGGCACCCTGCACCGAATAGACGACTTCGGAAGTCTGCACCCGGACGATGTTCAGGCTGACCTTGGCATAGGCCACCTGCTCCTTGCCACGGCCGAGCACGCCGAAGAACTGGCGGTCCCCGACCACCTTGCGGCCGAACTCGCTCACGTCGCCGGTCACGACGTAGGTGGCGCCCTTGATCGCTTGCTCCTGCTTGTTGAAGCCCGCTTCCTGGCGGGTCTCGGACATGTTGTCGCGGTCCAGCACGCTGAATCGGCCGCTTTGCTGCAGATGGGTCACCAAGATGGTTCTGGCCTGGCCACCGAGGCGATCGACGCCGTCCGAGAAAATGCCGCGCTGAAAGCTGGAGCGGTTGTCGAATTTGCCCACGGAAATGGGGCTGCGCGGGCCTTGATAGGCGATGGATGCAGAAGCGGGCTTGGCTGTTTCAAGCGTGCGCGATTGCTCTGTGGTGGCGCAGCCGGAAAGGCCGGCGGCCAGGGTAATGGCAATGGCCGTGCAAGGCCACAGGCGAGAGGTCATGAGTATTTCCCCGGTTTTCTTGGAATGAATTTGCAATAATTTGTTGCAAAAACCGGGGATATTAACCGAGGGGCACCGTGAATGGCGCCCCGGGTCTCTAGGACGCGTCCGAATGCACTCCCTCGATCAGGAATTGCACCTTGCGCTCTCCGCGCCATTCATTGATGTCCATGCGAAAGGCAATGCAGGCCGATGGCGGCAGCGGGTCGGTATGGCCGAACCAGATGCCGTCCACGGTTTCGCCCTGATGGCGCAATTGCAGTTTCAGGTGCTTTTCACCGACCAGGCGCTGTGAGAGCACTTCCAGTTGCTCGCTGAAGGTGGGCGGGGCAAAGCCCTGGCCCCAGACCGCGAGATTGAGCTGCTCGACCATTTCGGGCTTGCGGAAATCCGGGTCCAGCGGTCCGTCGGTCTCTATGCGGCGCGTCAGCGTGGCCGCGTCCAGCCATTCCTGTGCCACCTGGGCCAGGGCCTTCTCGAACACCGCGAAACCGGCCTCGGCAATGGTGCAGCCGGCCGCCATGGCGTGGCCGCCAAAGCGCAGCAGCAGGCCGGGGTGGCGCTTGGATACCAGGTCCAGCGCGTCGCGCAGGTGAAAGCCGGGAATGGAGCGGCCCGAGCCCTTGAGTTCATGCTCGTGCCCCGGCGCGCCGCTGGCGGCGAAGACGAAGCTGGGCCGGTGCATGCGGTCCTTGATGCGCGAGGCCACGATGCCGACCACGCCCTCGTGGAAGTCGGGGTCGAACACGCTGATGGCGGCCGGCGGCGTCATGCCGTCCTCGCACAGGCCTTCGGCCATGAGCAGGGCCTGCTCGCGCATGCCGCCTTCCAGTTCGCGGCGTTCGCGATTGATGGCGTCCAGCATCTGCGCCAGGTTGGCGGCGCGGCCCGCATCGTCCGTGGTCAGGCACTCGATGCCGATGGTCATGTCGGACAGCCGGCCTGCGGCATTGATGCGCGGGCCCAGGGCAAAGCCGAAGTCGAACGTGGTGGCCGCAAAGGCCTTGCGGCCAGCGGCTTCGAACAGGGCCAGCAGGCCCGGCTGCATCTGGCCACGGCGGATCTGCTTCAGGCCCAGGGCGACCAGGCGGCGGTTGTTGGCGTCCAGCCGGACCACGTCGGCCACCGTGCCCAGGGCGACCAGGGGCAGCAGGGCCTCCAGCCGGGGCTGGCTGGCCTTGTCGAAGCGGCCGCGCGCGCGCAGCTCGGCACGCAGGGCCAGCAGCACGTAGAACATCACGCCGACACCGGCCATGGACTTGCTCTCGAAGCTGCAGCCGGGCTGGTTGGGGTTGACGATGGCATCGGCCAGCGGCAGGTGGTTGCCGGGCAGGTGGTGGTCGGTGACGACCACCTGCAGGCCCAGGGCCTTGGCCTCGGCCACGCCTTCGACGCTGGCAATGCCGTTGTCCACGGTGACCATCACTTCGGCGCCGGTTTCCTTGACGCGGCGTGCGATGGGCGGCGTCAGGCCGTAGCCGTCCACCACGCGGTCGGGCACCAGGTAGCTGACCTCGGTCGCGCCCAGCATGCGCAGGCCGCGCCAGCCCACGGCGCAGGCGGTGGCGCCGTCGCAGTCGTAGTCGGCCACGATGCACAGGCGCAGGCCGCGCTCTATGGCATCGGCCAGCAGCCGCACGGCGGCCTCCATGCCCAGCAGGCCGGAGGGGGCCAGCAGGCGTGCAGGCGTGTCGTCCAGTTCGTCGGCGGAGCACACGCCGCGTGCGGCGTAGAGCTGGGCCAGCAGAGGGTGGACGCCGGCCTGGCGCAGTGCCGAGGCCTGCTGCGCAGGGATCTCGCGGGGGATGATTTTCATGGGCAATGTGTCAGAGCATGCGGCCCAGGTCGGGCAGGGCGCGGGGGCCGAAAAGGCCCGCCAGCCTGTCCAGCCAGCGCGGCGGGCGGCTGCTCCATGCGATGGCATGGCGTTCGCCGCACAGCGTCAGCGTGAGCGGGTGGCCTGCGCGCACGCGCTCCAGCAGGCGGGCGATGAGCCCGGCGTCCAGCGCCTTCCAGGCCTCGCGCCACGCAGCGGGGTTGCCCTGCAGGGCTGCGGCGTGAAGGTCGTCCAGGCATTGCACGGCGGCCTTGGCGGCGGTGGCCGTGCCGGGCTGCAGGCGCCCGGCGCCGTGGACCCAGAAGGCGTTGATGGGCACCTGGCCGCGCGCGGCGCGGGCATCGTTGAAGACATGGGTGTAGAGCAGCATCTGCACCTCGCTTTGCAGGCGGTGCAGGGCGCGCGCCTGCTGCGCATCGGGCAGCCAGGGCCGCACGTCGCGGCCGATGACGCGGTCCATGGAGGCCGTGGCCAGGTCATCGAACAGCGCACCGCGCGCCAGCCAGCGCTGCGGCTGCTGGTACTCCAGCACGATGCCGTCGTCGGCGAACCAGGGCGCCAGCAGGGCCAGCAGCTGGCGGGATTCCTCATCGCTGAGGGGTGTGGTGGCGGGATCGCTCTGGTGGACCTGGTCTGCGCCTATGTGCCAGTGGCAGGGCGTGACATAGGCGCAGGCCTGCGCCGTCTCACCGGCCTGCCAGGCGGCCCAGGCAATCAGGCCCGGCGCATCGGGCAGGCCCAGCGAGCGCGCCAGGGCGCGTTCGTGGGGGGGAGAAAAATCCATCTCCGTGCCGGTCTGTGCGGGCGCGGGCTGCATCAACGCCAGCAGGGATTGGAGATGGGGCAACTCCAGTCCGCCCCAGACGGCCGCGACGGCAGCGTCATCCGCTGCATCCGAGGACGGACCGCCGGCATAGGGGATGATCCATTCGGTCGTTTCCTCCAGCGGGGCTTGGGTGGAGGACACCAGGGGCGCGGTCAAAAGCATGGCCGCTATTGTCGGGCATGGGGTGCCGCAGTGCCGGCGCCTTCGTTTTTCCCCTTGGAGCGCGGTTCAGCGCTGGGGCATGTCGCGGGCCGAAGAGACCAGGCTGACCGCGGCGTCCTCGGGAATGGGCGGCATGCCCTGGTTCCAGTCTTCCCAGGCGCTGCGCATGGCGGCCAGACGCTCGGGCGCGCGCGCTGCCTGGTTGGCGCGCTCGCGCTCGTCGGCGGCAAGGTCGAACAGGTAGTCGATGCCGTCCACGCGCAGGTACTTCCAGTCGCCATCGCGCAGCGCGCGCTGGCCCCGGTGCTTCATGCGCCAGTGCAGGGTGCGCGGGAATTCGGCATCTTCGGCGCGCAGCACGGGCAGCAGGGAGACGCCGTCCAGCGCATGGCCGGCCGGCGCCTGCACGCCGGCGGCATCCAGCACCGTGGCCGACCAGTCCATGCTCATGCAGTGCTGGGGGCTGCTGCGGCCCGGTGCGATCACGGCCGGCCAGTGCGCGATCCAGGGCACGCGTATGCCGCCCTCGGTCAGGTCCATCTTGCCGCCGACCAGGGGCCAGTTGTCGGAGAAGCGTTCGCCGCCGTTGTCGCTGGTGAAGACGATGAGGGTGTTGTCCAGCTGCCCGTTGGCGCGCAGCGCCTCGACGATCCAGCCTATGCCTTCGTCCATGTGGTGGATCATGCGGCGGTACTGGTGGATGTTGCCGCCGTCCAGGTGGGCAATGCCTGCGCCCAGCGCCTCGGCCGTGCTGCGGTCATCGCGCGTTTCCCAGGGCCAGTGCGGCGCCGTGTAGTGCAGGCTCAGGAAGAAGGGCGCATCGCCTTGGGCCATGCGGTGGACGAAGTCCACGCTGCGCTGCGACAGCAGGTCGGTCAGGTAGCCCTCGTCATGGTGTTCCTCCTCGCCCACCCACAGGTCGTGCTGGCCCGAGCTGCTCAGATGGGTGAAGTAGTCCACGCCGCCCGACATGGGGCCGAAGTATTCCTCGTAGCCCGAGCGCAGCGGGCCGAAGTGCGGCGGGTAGCCCAGGTGCCATTTGCCGATCAGCGCCGTGCGGTAGCCGGCATCCCTGAGCATCGATGAGACGGTGGGCATGTCCGGCGGCAGGCCCAGCTTCTCGCCCAGCGGCGTGCCGCGTGTCTTGCTGTTGATGGGTTCCTCGGCCGCACCGCGCAGGCGGTACTGGTAGCGCGCCGTGGCCAGGGCAAAGCGCGTGGGAGAGCACACGGGCGAGTTGGCATAGCCCTGGGTGAGCCTGAGGCCGCCGGCGGCCAGGCGGTCAAGCACCGGGGACACCGCTCCGAAGTCGGCCGCGCGGCCGCCGTAGCAGCCGAGGTCGGCATAGCCGAGGTCGTCGGCCACGATGAAGAGGATATTGGGACGGGACATGGAAATGCGCTCTGTGCAGGGTTGTGGGCGGGAAGCGGCGGCGCTCATTCCATCTTCATTCCGGTGGACTGGATCACGGTCCGGTAGCGGTCGGCCAGCGCCTGTATGCGTTCGGCGGCGGCCGGGCCGGTCAGGCCTTCGTAGAACAGGTCGTTGGCGCGCAAGCGCTCGCGCAGGGCCGGATCCTTCATGGCCTTTTCCAGCGCGGACTGGATTCTTGCGACCAGGGGCTCGGGCGTGGCGGCAGGCACCCACAGGGCGAACAGCACTTCCTGCTCCAGGTCCTTGTGGCCCAGCTCGCCCACGGTGGGCACGCCGGGCACCAGCGGGTTGCGCTGGCGCGTGGTCACGGCCAGCGGCACGACCTTGCCGGCCGCCACCTGGCCCAGCATGGCCGAGGAGCTGATGATGCCGCCATCCACCTCGCCCGCCAGCACGGCCGTGCTGGCCGGGGCGTTGCCCTTGTAGGGCACGTGGCTGACCTTGGCGCCCGTGGCATGGGTGAGGATGGCCGAGGCCAGGTGGCCCGGCGTGCCGTAGCCGGCCGAGCCCAGCGTCAGGCCGCTTCTCTTGCCCTGGGCGATGAACTGGTCCAGGGTCCTGAGGCCTGTGCCTGGGTTGACGGCCACCATCATTCCCTGCGAGGCGATCATCATCACGGGACGCAGGTCCGTGCCCTTGAACGGCATGCTCTTGTAGATGAAGGGATTGACGGTGAAGGTCGTGTCGATGCCGACCAGCAGCGTGTAGCCGTCGCCGGGCGCCTTGGCCGCGTTGTCGGTGCCGATGTTGCCGCCCGCGCCGGGCCGGTTGTCCACGACGAAGGGCTGTTTGAGTTCACGCTGCAGTACCTCGCCCAGGCTGCGCGCCAGGATGTCGGCAGCGCCGGCGGGCGCGAAGGCGACGACGATGCGCACGGGTTTGGCGGGCCAGGCCGCGGCATCGGCGGCCGCATCGGCCCGGGCGCCAGCGCCGGAGCCCAGGCCCAGCAGAAGGGCCAGGCCGGCCCGCAGCAGCGGGCTGCGCAAGGCATGGGTGGCATGGGTGGCTTGGAACAGGGAAAACATGGTGGCGAACTTTCTGCGCTGCGGGGGCGCCGGGCTTTGCGAGAATCCCCAGGCCGGCTCCGGACGGTGGCTCCCGTTGTCTCCTTTCCGGACGGGGCCACTGTAGAAGTCCCCGCAGCAATTGATCTAATCAACTGTTCCCCGTGAATACCCGTCCCGCTCCCACCTCCATCCAGCAGATGCTGCTGTTTCGCATCAACCGCTACTTCGGTGCAGCGGGCGGCGTGGCCATGCGCATGTGCGAGGCGCATTTCGGCATCACGCGCCGCGAGTGGGGCGTGATGGCCACGGTGGCTGCCAACGAGGGCCTGCTGTCGTCGGAGCTGGCCGAACGCGCGCAGCTGGACCGCGCACGCACCTCGCGCGCCCTCAGCGGGCTGGAGGAAAAGGGCTGGGTGCAGCGCAGCCCCATGCCCGGCGACCGCCGCCGCGTGGCCGTGTCGCTGACCGCCGAGGGGCGGCGCATGTACGGCCTGATCCTGCCGCGCATGGCCCAGATCCATCTGGACCTGGTGTCCGTGCTCAGCGACGAGGAGCTCGCACAATTCGATACCTTGCTGGCCAGGCTGCAGCGCCATGCGCTGACGCTGGAAGCAGAGGGCCGCTACGACGCCCTGCCGCGTGTGGACCGCGGACGGCACCGGCGCTGACACGCCGACGGCAAAGCCTGCCGCCATGCAGGGCCTGTGGGCGATGACACAATGCATGCCCATGCAATTTCCCTACGAACTGGCCGTCGGCTGGCGCTACACCCGGGCGGGGCGTGCCACGCGCCGCAACGGCTTCATCTCGTTCATCTCCGGCGTCTCCATGCTGGGCATCGCCCTCGGTGTGGCGGCGCTGATCATCGTGCTCAGCGTGATGAACGGCTTCCAGAAGGAAGTGCGCGACCGCATGCTCAGCGTGGTCTCGCACATCGAGATCTTCGCGCCCCAGGGTGCGGCGCTGCCCGATCTGGAGCGCACCATGCGCGAGGCGCGCGCCAACCCCGACGTGCTGGGCGCTGCCCCGTTCGTCGCGGCCCAGGCGCTGCTGGCGCGTGGCGAGGACATGAAGGGCACCCTGGTGCGCGGCATCGATCCGGCGCGCGAGGGCGAGGTCACCGATGTGGCCGCCACCAATGCCGAGGTGCTCAAGCGCCTGTTGCCCGGTGAATTCAACGTGGTGCTGGGCGTGGAGCTGGCGCGCTCGCTGGGCGTGCGCCAGGGCGACATGGTCACGCTGATCGCCCCGGGCGGCCAGGTCACGCCGGCCGGCGTGGTGCCGCGCCTCAAGCAGATGCATGTGGTCGGCACCTTCGACTCCGGCCACTACGAATACGACTCGGCCCTGGTGATGATGCATTACGAGGACGCGCAGCGCCTGTTCCGCCTGGAAGGGCCGACTGGCATCCGCCTGAAGCTCAAGGACCTGCACGAGGCGCCGCGCGTGGCCATGGAACTGGCCCACACCATCACCGACCGCCTGCTGATCCGCGACTGGACCCAGCAGAACCGCACCTGGTTCGCGGCCGTGCAGCTGGAAAAACGCATGATGTTCATCATCCTCACGCTCATCGTCGCCGTGGCTGCGTTCAACCTGGTGTCCACGCTGGTGATGACGGTGACCGACAAGCGCGCCGACATCGCCATCCTGCGCACGCTGGGTGCCTCGCCGTCCAGCATCATGGGCATCTTCATGGTGCAGGGCGCCATGGTGGGCGTCATCGGCACCTTCGCGGGCCTGCTGCTGGGCCTGGGCATCGCCTTCAACATCGATGTCATCGTGCCGGCCATCGAGCGCCTGCTGCACGCCAACTTCCTGCCCAAGGACATCTACCTGATCAGCAAGATGCCCAGCGATCCGCAGTACAGCGACATCATGCCCATCGCCGTGATCTCCCTGGTCCTGGCCTTTGTCGCCACCATCTATCCCAGCTGGCGCGCCAGCCGCGTGAACCCCGCCGAGGCGCTGCGCTATGAATGAAGTGAATGTGATGCCCGGTTTCGAAGTGTCCCAACAGGGCGCCGTGGTCCTGGATGCGCGCGGCCTGACCAAGCGCTTTGCCGAAGGACGGCTCAACGTGCAGGTGCTGGCAGGTGTCGATCTGCAGGTGCGTGCGGGCGAGACGCTGGCCATTGTCGGCGCCTCGGGCTCGGGCAAGAGCACGCTGCTGCACCTGCTGGGCGGGCTGGATGCTCCCACCAGCGGCAGTGTCACCCTCAAGGGCGAGCCCCTGCATGAACTCAGCGCCCAGAAGCAGGGCGCGCTGCGCAACCGGCACCTGGGCTTCATCTACCAGTTCCACCATCTGCTGCCCGAATTCAGCGCCCAGGACAACGTGGCCATGCCGCTGCGCATACGCCGCGACGACAGGGCCGAGTGCATGGAGCGCGCCGCACGCATGCTGGCGGCCGTGGGCCTGGGCGAACGCATGCTGCACCGTCCGGCCGAACTGTCGGGGGGCGAGCGCCAGCGCGTGGCCATTGCCCGTGCCCTGGTCACCCAGCCGGCCTGCGTGCTGGCCGACGAGCCCACCGGCAACCTGGACCGCAGCACGGCCGACACCGTGTTCCGCCTGATGCTGGAGCTGGCGCGCAGCCATGGCACGGCCTTCGTCATGGTCACCCACGATGAGCAGCTGGCGGCGCGCTGCGACCGCATGGTGCGCCTGGTGCAGGGCCAACTGGCCTGACCGGCAGGCCTGAGTCTGGCCTCAGGCCATGCGCAGCAAGGTGCCCGGCAGGCGCTGGGCGCCTGCGGGAAGCACGGCCGCTGCCGGGGCCGACTTGATCTGCGGCGCAGCGGGAACGATGGATGCCGGCAGCGGCTTGCGCTGCACCTGTTCCCTGGATGCATCCGCGACGGCCGCGCTCTGTGCCGTCAGGTCGGCCGTCACCTCGCGCAGGCGTGCCGACTGGGCCATGGAGGCCTGCACCACATCGCCCATGATGGCCGTGACCTGGTGCGAGGAGTCCACGATCTCCTGCATGGTGCCCCCGGCCTGGCGCACCTGATTGGCGCCCAGTGCCACCTGCTCCACCGAGGTGTGGATGAGCTGCTTGATTTCCTTGGCGGCGGCGGCGCTGTTCTGTGCCAGTGCCCGTACCTCGCCCGCCACCACGGCAAAGCCCCGGCCCTGCTCGCCTGCGCGGGCCGCCTCCACGGCAGCGTTGAGCGCGAGGATATTGGTCTGGAAGGCGATGCCGTCCATCACGCCGATGATGTCGCTGATCTTGCGCGAGCTGGCGCTGATGGACTCCATGGTGCCCATCACCTCGTGCACCGTGCGTCCGCCCTGCTCGGCCACCAGGCAGGCCTGGCGTGCCAGTTCGTTGGCCTGGCCTGCGTGCTCGGCGCTTTCGCTCAGGCCCTGCATGGCCTCGCCCAGGGTCTGCGCGGCCGTGAAGCGGCGCGTGATATCGCGGGCGTACTTGACCACCTTGAACGGCCGGCCATCGGCGTCGAGGATGGGGTTGTAGCTGGCCTCGATCCAGACCTGGCGGCCGTGCTTGCCGATGCGCAGGTACTGGCCCGCATCGTGCTGGCCGCTGGCCAGCTTGCGCCAGAACTGCGCGTATTCTGGGCTGTGGCGTTCATGGGGCTGGACGAACATGCTGTGGTGCCGCCCCGTGACCTCGTCCAGCGTGTAGCCCATGGCCTGCAGGAACAGGCGGTTGGCATGCAGGATGTTGCCCTGCAGGTCGAACTCGATGATGGCCTGCACCTTGGAGATGGCGGCCAGCTGGCCTTCGGCGTCGGCGTTGCGGCGCTGCTGCTCGGTGATGTCGGTGGCGTACTTCACCACCTTGAAGGGCCTGCCATGGCGATCGAAGATGGGGTTGTAGCTTGCCTGCAGCCAGACATCGCGCCCGTCCTTGGCAATGCGGCGGTAGCGCCCCGCGTCGTGGATGCCGCTGCCCAGGCGCTGCCAGAACGCGGCGTACTCGGGCGAATCGCTCATCTGGTGGTCCACGAACATGCGGTGGTGCTGGCCGATGACCTCGCCTTCCTCATAGCCCATGGTGTCCAGGAAGTTCTGGTTGGCGGCCAGCACATGGCCTTGCAGGTCGAACTCGATCACGGCCTGGGACTTGTGGATGGCTGCCAACTGCCCATCCAGTTCCGCCTGGCGGCGTGCGCCACCCAGGTCCAGGATCCGACTCCATGCTGAGCGCTTCATGGGAAATTCCTCTCTCCAAAGAATGCCTGCCGGTGTTGCGAGAGCTCGACGCGGGGATGTAAATGTTTCTTTATGTATTTATATGGACCGCCAAGTGTTTCGGGTATTGATTTTGTCAAATGGAGCCAGCTCGCAATAAGCCCAGGGTTTGCCCTTGGTTTACGCATTGCCTGCCTCTGGCGGGCTGGGTGCAGGCCGGTGGCATGATGCGGCCATGCCCGCCTGGATAGACACCCATTGCCACCTCGACGCCCCTGAATTCGATGCCGACCGCGATGCCGTGCGCGCGCAGGCGGCCGAGGCCGGCGTTGCACATCTGGTGATTCCGGCCGTGGCGCGCGAGCACTGGGACACGGTGGTGGCGCTGGCGCGGCGCCATGGCGACAGCTATGCGCTGGGCATCCATCCGCTGTATACGCCCAATGCCCGCGAGCAGGACATTGCCGCATTGCGCGAGACGCTGGCGCGGCTGCGCGGCGATGCGCAACTGGTGGCCGTGGGCGAGATCGGCCTGGACTTCTTCGTGCCCGGGCTGGATGCGGACCGGCAGATCTGGTTCTACGAGCAGCAGATCGCGCTGGCGCGCGAGTTCGACCTGCCCGTCATCCTGCATGTGCGCAAATCCAGCGACCGGCTGCTCAAGACCCTGCGCGCGCGGCCTGTGGCGGGCGGCATTGCCCATGCCTTCAACGGCAGCGTGCAGCAGGCCCAGGCCTTCATCGACCTGGGCTTCAAGCTGGGCTTTGGCGGGGCAGTGACCTATGACCGGGCGCTCAAGCTGCGCGAGCTGGCAGCCGCCCTGCCGCTGGATGCGCTGGTGCTGGAAACCGATGCCCCCGACATTCCGCCGCACTGGCTCTACGCCACGGCCGGGCAGCGTGCCCAAGGCCAGGCCCAGGGCCGCAACACGCCGGCCGAGCTGGCACGCATTGCGGACGTGATTGCGCAGTTGCGCGGCATCACGCCCCAGGCCCTGGCCGAGGCCACGGGCCGCAACGCGCGTGCCGCGCTGCGAGGCCTGCCCGCCATGGCCTGAACCAGGCTTGAGCGGAACCTGAACCTGAGCGGTCTTGCCGCCCGCTGCCAGCAGCCCGGCGACCGCTGGGCGACAATGCCGGCCATGTCCTTGACCGTTCCCGACCTGCCGCCCCCCGGAGCCCCGCGCTGGCAGGGCCTGGCGCCGGTGGCCGATGCGCGGACCCGGGCCCTTGTGCTGGGCAGCTTTCCGGGCCTGCGATCGCTGCAATTGCAGCAGTACTATGCCCATCCGCAAAACCAGTTCTGGCCCTTGCTCCAGGCCCTGTGGCCCGGGCATCCGCAGCCCGGCCGAGACGACTATGCGGGCCGCTGCGAATGGCTGCTGGCCCGCGGCCTGGGCCTGTGGGACGTGTATGCCAGCTGCGAGCGCGAAGGCAGCCTGGACAGCGCCATCCGCGCGGCCGAGGTGAATGATTTCGTGGCGCTGCGCACGCATTGCCCCCAACTGGCGCTGGCCCTGCACAACGGTGGCGAGAGCTACAAGCACGCCGGCCGCACGCAGGCCCTGGGCCTGGCCACCGTGAAGCTGCCATCGACCAGCCCGGCCAACGCGAGCTGGAGTTTCGCGCGCAAGGTCCAGGCCTGGCGCGAGGCGCTGGCTGCCCATCAATTGCTCTGATTTTTTGACTGTTCCCGACGTGATACGCAAGACCCGCGGCGCCGCCAAGGCAGCCTCATCCTCTTCCTCCAGCGCCACCACCGCCGCAGACGCCGAGCTGCCCGAAGTCAGCGTCTCCGACGATGGCGATGTGCGCCACCTGCACCTGGGCACGCCCTGGATCCAGGGCTCCATGCGCATACGCGAGCCGTTCGAGATCGAGCTCGAATACGTGCAGCGCATGATGGGCTGGCTGCTGTTCATGGAGCCCGCCAGCGTGGCCGGCCGCCATGCCATGCAGCTGGGCCTGGGCGCCGCGGCCATCACCAAGTTCTGCCACAAGAAGCTGCGCATGCGCACCACGGCCATCGAGCTGAACCCGCAGGTGCTGGCCGTGTGCCGCAGCTGGTTCAAGCTGCCGCCCGACAGCGACACGCTGCGCGTGGTCCTGGCCGATGCGGCCCAGGAAATCCGCAAGAGCCAGTGGCTGGGCACGGTCGATGCGCTGGCCGTTGATCTCTATGACCACGATGCGGCCGCGCCCGTGCTGGACAGCGCCGAGTTCTATGCCGACTGCCGCAATCTGCTGACCGAGGACGGCATCATGACCGTCAACCTGTTCGGCCGTACCTCCAGCTACGAGCGCAGCCTGGCGCGCATGGCCGAAGCCTTTGGCGAAGAGGCCATGTGGGCCTTCCGCCCCACGCGCGAGGGCAACACCGTGGTGCTGGCCCAGCGCACGCCGCGCGCTCTCGACCCCGCCGCGCTGCAGGCTGCCAGCGCCCAGGTGCAGGCCCGCTGGGACCTGCCCACGACGCGCTGGCCCAAGATCTTCGTGCGGCCCTGGTAGAGCGGGGCTTGCCGGGCAGTGCGGCCGGCAGGCTTACCATAGGGCGCAGTTCAGCTTCCGGCCCAACGCCATGTCCGATCCGACCTCCACCACGCAGCCCAAACCCGCCGTTGTTCCAAGCAATCCTTCGGGGCCCCTGGACTGGCGCAGGCTGGTGCAGTGGCTGCTGGCCGATGGCGTGATCACGGCCGAAGAGGCCCAGCGCACCGTGGCGCGCTGCTCGCAGGCCGAGAGCACCCAGCATCCGCTGGTCCGGCTGGCCAACGTGGGCGTGGCCCGCGCCGGCGACGGGCGCGCGCTGGACATCGAGGAGCTGACCCAGTACCTGGCAACCCGCAGCGGCATGGCCTACCTGCGCATCGACCCGCTGCGCGTGGACGCGGGCCGCGTCGGCGAAATCATGAGCGCCAGCTATGCCGAGCGCCACAAGGTGCTGCCCGTGCAGGTATCGCCGCAGGAAGTGGTGGTGGCCACGGCCGAGCCCTTCATCGACGACTGGGTGGCCGAGGTCGAGCGCCAGGCGCGCCGCAAGGTGCGCCGCGTGCTGGCCAGTCCGCTGGACCTCAAGCGCTACACGGGCGAATTCTTTGCGCTGGCCAAATCGGTGCGCGCAGCCGAGAAGGCGGGCGGCGCCGCCAGCGCGGCCAGCTTCGAGCAGCTGGTGGAGCTGGGCAACAGCAGCAAGCAGCTCGACGCCAACGACCAGGGCGTGGTGCGCGTGGTGGACTGGCTGTGGCAATACGCCTTCGACCAGCGCGCCAGCGACATCCACATGGAGCCCCGGCGCGAGCAGGGCGTGATCCGTTTTCGCATCGACGGCGTGCTCCACCCGGTCTACCAGGTGCCCATGGGCGTGCTCAATGCCATGGTCTCGCGCGTGAAGCTGCTGGGGCGCATGGACGTGGTGGAAAAGCGCCGCCCGCAGGATGGCCGCATCAAGACCCGCAACCCGCGCGGTGACGAGGTGGAAATGCGCCTGTCCACGCTGCCCACGGCCTTTGGCGAGAAGCTGGTGATGCGGATCTTCGATCCCGACAACACGGTCAAGGACCTGGATGCACTGGGCTTCACCAGCCATGACGCCCAGCGCTGGAACGAGCTGGTGCGCCGCCCGCACGGCATCATCCTCGTGACCGGGCCCACGGGCTCGGGCAAGACCACCACGCTGTACTCCACGCTCAAGCGCGTGGCCACGGAGGCGGTCAATGTCAGCACCGTGGAAGACCCGATCGAAATGATCGAGCCCAGCTTCAACCAGACCCAGGTGCAGCCGCAGCTGGACTTCGGCTTCACCGAGGGACTGCGCTCGCTGATGCGCCAGGACCCGGACATCATCATGGTGGGCGAAATCCGCGACCTGGCCACCGCCGAAATGGCCGTGCAGGCCGCGCTGACCGGCCACCTGGTGTTCTCCACGCTGCACACCAACGATGCGCCCAGCGCCGTGAGCCGGCTGATGGAGCTGGGCGTGCCGCCCTACCTGATCAATGCCACGCTGCTCGGTGTGCTGGCCCAGCGCCTGGTGCGCACGCTGTGCCCGCAGTGCAAGCAGCGCGACGAGGAGACCTCGGCCGCCACGCTGGCCGAGGCCGTGCGGCCCTGGAAACTGTCAGGCAGCTACCAGCCCTACAATCCCGTGGGCTGCGTGGAGTGCCGCATGACGGGCTTTCGCGGGCGCATGGGCCTGTACGAGCTGCTGACCGTGAGCGAGGCGCTCAAGCAGCAGGTCCACACCTCGCCTTCCATGGATGCGCTGCGCCGCCAGGCCGTGCAGGACGGCATGCGCCCGCTGCGCCTGGCAGGTGCCCTGCGCGTGGCCGAAGGCGTGACCACGCTGGACGAGGTCATGGCCAGCACGCCCTTGCTGGGATGACGGGCAGGCGATTGCTGGGTTGGAGTGTGAGTGCCTGCTCTGGCGCAGGCCTTTGACATGGATGGATCCGGTGCCCCGTGCTGGCACCTTTTTTCATTCATGCGGGTAGGACATGAGGGTATGCCCTTTGTAGGTGGAATCCACATCCAGACACAGTTTTTCTGAACGCAAAATCGCCGGGTCGTGATTCCGTAAGGAGACATTCTCGTGAAAATCAAGAGTCAGAAAGACTTTTTTTCGGGCGTGATGTTTTTGGTTATCGGCCTCGCTTTTGCGATCGGCGCTACCAACTACACCGTCGGCACCGGTGCCCGCATGGGCCCGGGCTACTTCCCGCTGATCCTGGGTGTGCTGATGTCCATTCTGGGCACGGCCATCTGCTTCACCGGCCTGACCAAGGGTCCTTCGGGCGGTGACAAGATCGGCAAGTGGGCGTGGAAGCAAGTGTTCTTCGTCCTGGCTGCGAACTTCGCGTTCGGCGTACTGCTGGTCGGCGTTCCCAATCTGGGCATTCCCCAGTTCGGTCTGATCGTCGCCATCTACGCGCTGGTGTTCATCGCCAGCCTGGGCGGTCATAGCTTCAAGTTCAAGGAAGTGGCAATTCTGTCCACCGTCCTTGCTGTGGGCAGCTATGTGGCCTTCGTGTGGGCACTGAATCTTCAGTTCCCCGTCTGGCCCAGCTTCATCACCGGTTAAGCAGGAGCATCGTCCGTGGAACTTTTTCAGAACCTGGCGACCGGCTTCGGCGTCGCCTTCACTTTCCAGAACCTGATCTACTGCTTCGTCGGCTGTCTGCTCGGTACGCTCATCGGCGTGCTTCCAGGCATCGGCCCCGTGGCAACGATCGCCATGCTGCTGCCAGCAACCTACGCCCTGCCTCCGGTGGCGGCGCTGATCATGCTGGCCGGTATCTACTACGGTGCGCAGTACGGTGGCTCGACCACCGCCATTTTGGTGAACCTGCCTGGTGAATCCTCGTCCGTGGTGACCGTGATCGACGGCTACCAGATGGCAAGAAAGGGGCGAGCGGGACCCGCTCTCGCTGCCGCAGGCATAGGCTCGTTCTTCGCAGGTTGCGTGGGCACCGTGATCCTGGCCGCCTTCGCGCCTCCGCTGACGGAAGTCGCCTTCAAGTTCGGCCCTGCCGAGTACTTCTCGCTGATGACCCTGGGCCTGATCGGCGCCGTGGTGCTGGCTTCGGGCTCGCTGCTCAAGGCCATTGCCATGATCGTGCTGGGCCTGCTGCTGGGCATGGTCGGCACCGACGTGAACTCCGGTGTTGCCCGCTACAGCTTCGACATTCCCGAGCTGACCGACGGTATCGACTTCGTCGTGATCGCCATGGGTGTGTTCGGCTACGGCGAAATCATTGCCAACCTGTCCAAGCCTGAAGACGAGCGCGAAGTGTTCGCCGCCAAGGTGACGGGCCTGATGCCCACGAAGGAAGACTTCAAGCACATGATTCCGGCCATGCTGCGCGGCACGGCCCTGGGTTCTGCCCTGGGTATCCTGCCCGGTGGCGGTGCCATGCTGTCGGCCTTTGCTGCCTACACGATCGAGAAGAAGACCAAGCTCAAGCCGGGCGAAGTCCCCTTCGGTCAAGGCAACATCCGCGGCGTGTGCGCTCCCGAGTCGGCCAACAACGCCGGTTCGCAGACCTCCTTCATCCCGCTGCTGACGCTGGGCATTCCGCCCAACGCCGTGATGGCGCTGATGGTGGGCGCGATGACCATCCACAACATCCAGCCGGGCCCGCAGGTGATGACCAGCAACCCCGAGCTGTTCTGGGGCCTGATCGCCTCGATGTGGATCGGCAACCTGATGCTGATCGTGCTGAACCTGCCGCTGATCGGCATCTGGATCAAGCTGCTGACCGTGCCTTACCGCTGGCTGTTCCCGTCCATCGTGCTGTTCTGCGCGATCGGCGTGTACGGTACCAACAACAACACCTGGGACGTGTGGATGGTGGGTATCTTCGGCTTCGTGGGCTATGTGTTCCACAAGCTGGGCACCGAACCGGCTCCCTTGCTGCTGGGCTTCATCCTGGGCCCGATGATGGAAGAGAACCTGCGCCGGGCGCTGCTGCTGTCGCGTGGCGACTGGAGCGTGTTCGTGACCCGTCCGATCTCGGCCGGCCTGCTGCTTGCCGCCGTGGTGCTGCTGGTGGTGGTGCTGATGCCTGCAGTGAAGAACAAGCGCGAAGAAGCATTCGTAGAGGATTGATCGCCTCAGCGTTGCAACCATGTTGCTTGACGGCCCTTCGGGGCCGTTTTTTTTGGTCAACAAGCGATGCCGGTGGAAAGCTGTTGATCCCGGATGCCTGGGAGCCGACGCGCCCGTGACTGCACAATAGCGCGCAGTCTTTCGAGGTCACGATGTCCCCACTACTGTCATCCCAGCACCCGCAGCGCGTGCTGCTGCACAACGAGATCCACGCCCGCCCCGCCGAGGAGATGCAGGCGCCGCTGGCCATCACCCACGTGGTGATGCTCACCGATGCGGCCCAGCGCGAGGCCAGCCGCGCCCATGTGGCCACCCTGCTGCGCAACCACCACCTGCCGCCGCCCGATGCGGCGACCACCCATGTGTTGATCGACCTGGGCGCCTTTCACCTGCGCTGGGAACTGCACACGGAGTTCGTCTGCTGGACCTTCAGCAAGCCCATGTCGCAGGCCGGCATGGACGATGTGCGCGAGCCCGAAGCCGCCATCGACTACGTGCCGCGCGACTGGCTGGCGGCCTTGCCCGGCCAGTGCCTGAGCGGCCTGCACCTGTGGGCCTTGCAGGAGCAGGCAATCAATGAGCCGCATCTGGTGCGCCACCTGCTGCAGGAAGACACGCTGGTGGGTGCGCGCGTTGCCGGCGATGCAGGCAAGGTCTACACCGACTTCGCCATCCATGCCGATGGCTTCTCGCGCATGCTGCTGCTGGCCGGCGAGTCATTGTCGCCACGCCGCCTGGGGCGGCTGGTGCAGCGGCTGCTGGAGATCGAGACCTACCGCATGGCGGCCCTGCTGGGCCTGCCGGCAGCCCGCCAGGCCGCTGCCGTACTGGCCACGGCCGAGCGGGATCTTGCGGCCCTGGCCCATTCCATCCGTCTTGCCGACCGCGATGCCGAGCCGGCACTGCTGGACCGGCTGACACGCCTGGCCGGGCAGGTGGAGAGCGAATACGCCACCACGCATTCGCGCTTTTCCGCCAGCGCGGCCTATTTCGAACTGGTGGACAAGCGCATTCAGGACATCCAGGAATCGCGCATCGACGGCATACAGACCATCCGCGAGTTCATGGACCGGCGCCTGACGCCGGCGCGCAGCACCTGCGAATGGGCAGCGCGGCGGCAGAACGCGCTGTCCGAGCGCGTCTCGCGCGTCAGCAGCCTGCTGCGCACGCGGGTGGAGATCGAGCAGCAGCAAAGCAGCCAGCAGTTGCTGGGCGCCATGAACCAGCGCCAGGACATGCAGTTGAAGTTGCAGTCCACGGTGGAAGGCCTGTCCGTGGCCGCCATCACCTACTACTTCACGGGCCTGATCAGCTACCTGGCCAAGGGCGCCAAGACGCTGGGCTGGCCCTGGTCGCCGGAGAGCACGGCCGCCTTCGCCATTCCCGTGGTGGCACTGGGCGTATGGTGGTCGCTGCGCAGGCTGCACCACAGATTGTTCCGTGGCCAGCACGGGTCCGGCACGCACTGAAGGGAGCTCCTGCAGCCCCGCCCCTGCGCCTGTTTTCCCCTGCACCGGCGTTTTCGCGTTTTCACACGTTTGGCGTGAAAGCATCGAAGCCTCGCGCACAATGTGCGCTGCCGTTCTGCAAGGATCGAGCAAGGCTTTTTTTGTTCAGGAGTGAGACATGGATCTGGGAATCGCGGGCAAGTGGGCCCTGGTATGTGGCGCCAGCAAGGGACTGGGCTTTGGCTGTGCCAAGGCGCTGGCGCAAGAGGGCGTGAACCTGGTGATCAATGCGCGCAATCCCGAGGCCCTGCAGGAGGCTGCGGCCAGCCTCGCCGCCCTGGCGCCGAAGGTGAAGGTGCTGGCCGTGGCGGCCGACATCACCACCGAGGAAGGCCGCGCCGCCGTGCTGTCGGCAGCCGGCGGCCCGGGCGTGGATTTCGACATCGTCGTCACCAATGCCGGCGGCCCGCCGCCCGGTGATTTCCGCGACTGGGACCGCGCGGCCTGGCTCAAGGCCGTGGACGCCAACATGCTCACGCCCATCGAGCTGATCAAGGCCACGGTGGACGGCATGGCGGCGCGCGGATTCGGCCGCATCGTCAACATCACCTCCAGCGCCGTGAAGGCGCCCATCGACATCCTGGGCCTGTCCAATGGCGCGCGCAGCGGCCTCACCGGCTTTGTGGCGGGCCTGGCGCGCAGCGGCATCGCGGCCAAGGGCGTGACCATCAACAACCTGCTGCCCGGCAAGTTCGACACCGATCGCCTGCGCACCACCTTCACGGCCGCCGCCAACAAGAGCGGCAAGAGCCTGGACGATGTGCGCCTGGTGCAGCAATCCCAGGTACCGGCCCGCCGCTTCGGCACGCCCGATGAATTCGGCGCCATCTGCGCCTTCCTGTGCAGCGCGCACGCAGGCTACATGACGGGTCAGAACATCCTGCCCGACGGCGGCCTGTACGCAGGAACCTTCTGATGCGCCGGTGCACTGCCTCCATGAACGGGTCCAGGGCCGGCAAGGCCCGGGAAATGGTCCCTTGCATGGTTGCGCAGTGCCGAGCGGTCCATGGGCAGGTGCAGCCTTGACAGTCCCGTTCCTGCATCGTGGCCAGCGGCCTTGCCGCAGCCTGCCCATTCCAAACGCCATGCAGGGAGCCCGGAGATGACGGGCCAGTCCCATCAGACGGACTGGGCGGCGGCCGACCCCGTCCGCGCGCCCGGCCCGGCAGCGGCCGCAAGCCCTGCGCGCATGCGCCATACCCTGGCGCTGATGCTGGTGCTGCTGACGGTGGCCCTGGCGGCCGCCATGGTCTGGCTGCTCAGCGGCATGCGGACCACGGCGCAGGAGGAGGCTTCGCTGCGCCTGGTGCGCTTTGTGCTGGGCACCGAGGCGGCCATCAGCCGCAGCCTGGAATCCCTGGATGCCCTGGCGCTGGGTGTGGACGAACTGCTGGGTTCGCGCAACCCCGCATCGGCATCGCAGCCGCAACTGCAGGAAATGCTGCACACCATGGTGCGGCAGAACACGCTGGCGCAGCGCGCCTCGGTGCACGATATCCAGGGCCGGGAACTGGCCGCTTCGGGCGATGGCCCGGTCATCGACCTGCCTGCGCAGGCCTGGGAGCGCCTGGCGGGCCAAAGCCGCTCCGAATTGCTGGCAAGTCCACCCTCCGTCGCGCCGCAGGTGCCGGGTGGCGAACGCATGCTGTACCTGGTGCGGCCCCTGAGCCGGGCAGAGCAGGGCGGCTATGTGCTGATGCAGGTGCCGGCTGCGGCGCTGGGCGCCGTGCTGGCCCAGGGCGGCGTGTTGGATGGCCTGGAGGTCACGCTGGAGCAGGGCAGCGGCGAGCTGCTGCTGTCCATGCCCCAGTATGGCGATGTCGCCGCTGTGCGGCTGCTGCCGACGACGTCGCAGCTGCCGTCCAGCGGCGTCATGCACATGGCCGCACGCCTGAGCCGCGTGCCCGCCCTGGTGGCTGCGCATCCGCTGCCCAAGGGACATCTGTGGGTCACGGCCAGCCTGCCCATGTCCTCCGTGCTGGCCGGCTGGCGCGTGGCTGCCTGGCTGATGGTGTTGGCCGTGATGATCTTCGGCGTGCTGCTGGCCGTACTGGGCTGGACCGTGCACCGCTACATGGACCGCCTGCATGCCGCGCGGCGCCAGGCCCAGCGGTCCGAGCAGTGGCTGGACCAGGCGCTGGACAGCATGGTCAGCGGCTTTCTGCTGCTGGATTCGCAGCAGCGCGTGCTGCGCTGGAACCGCTGCTACGAGGAAATGTTCCCCTGGCACGCGGACCAGCTGGAGCCTGGGCGGCCCCTGCAATCGCTGCTCGATTCCTGCCCCAGCGCCGTGGGCCTGGCGGCGGCGCCTGCGCAGGCCGACGAGGCCAAGGACCTGCACCGCCAACTGGTGCTGCGCCCTGGCGTGCCCTTTGAGCAGCAACTGCCCAGCGGCCGCTTTGTCCAGATGACGGCACGGCTGGCCGCCGAGGACGGCGTGGTCATCACCTACAACGATGTCACCGATATCCGGCTGGCCACGGCCGAGATCGAGAGCCTGGCCTTCTACGATCCGCTGACCAGCCTGCCCAATCGCCGCCTGCTGCTGGACCGCCTGGCCCAGGCCACGGTGCTGGCCGCACGCGAAGGCTGGACCGGGGCGCTGCTGTTCCTGGACCTGGACCAATTCAAGATGCTCAACGACACGCTGGGCCACGAAGTGGGCGACCAGCTGCTGCAGCAGGTGGCGCACCGCCTGCGCAGCGCCGTGCGATCTTCGGACACGGTGGCGCGCCTTGGGGGGGATGAGTTCGTGGTCATGCTCTGCGAGCTGTCGCACGAGCCTGCCGAGGCGGCCACGCTGGCCCAGCGCATTGGCGAGAAGATCCTGGCGCGGCTCAACCAGTCCTATGTGCTGGGCGCCCATCTGCACCGCAGCGCCTGCAGCATTGGCGCCACGCTGTTCGGCCGCCAGCCGCAGTCGGCGGCCGAGCTGCTCAAGCAGGCCGACATCGCCATGTACCAGATCAAGGCGCGCAACGGCAGCGGCCTGTGCTTCTTCGATCCGCAGATGCAGGTGGAAATCCACCAGCGCGTGCGCATGGAAGGCGACCTGCGCCAGGCCCTGGCGCAGTCCCAGTTCGAACTGCACTACCAGCCCCAGTTCACGCTGGCCGGCGAGGTCATAGGCGCCGAAGCCCTGCTGCGCTGGCGCCACCCCGAACGCGGCCTGGTGCCGCCCGGCATGTTCATTGCCGTGGCCGAGGAAAGCGAGATCATCGTGCCGCTGGGCATGTGGGTGATCCGCACGGCCTGCGAGCAACTGGCGATCTGGCAAAAGGATGCGCGGCTGCGCCATCTGCAGGTGGCCGTGAATGTCAGTGCCCGCCAGTTCCGGCACCAGGACTTTGCCTCCCAGGTCATCGAGCAGGTGCGCAATGCCGGCATTGCGCCCCATCTGCTCAAGCTGGAGCTGACCGAGTCGCTGGTGATCGAGAACGTGCAGGAGTCCATCGACAAGATGAAGCAGCTGCGCAGCCATGGCGTGTGCTTTTCCATGGATGACTTCGGCACTGGTCACTCCTCGCTGACCTATCTCACCCAGCTGCCGCTGAACCAGCTCAAGATCGACCAGTCCTTCGTGCGCCACCTGGGCTTGCGCCATACCGATGACGTGATCGTGCAGACCATCATCGGCATGGCGCGCAACCTGAACCTGGATGTGATCGCCGAAGGCGTGGAGACCCTGGAGCAGCGCGCCCTGCTCGCGCACTACGGCTGCGAGTATTTCCAGGGCTATCTGTTCAGCCCGCCCGTGCCCATACGCGCGTTCGAGCAGCTGCTGGCCAAGGTGCCCGTGCGCACCGTGGCGCATGGCCTGCCAAAGGCTATCCCCGGCGCGAAGACACCATGATGCCGCCCACGATGAGCGCGAAGGCCAGCCCGTGGTACAGCTGCGGCGTCTGGCCCAGCAGCGGAATGGACAGCAAGGCGGTGAACAGGGGCATCAGATTGCCGAAGAAGCCCGCCACCGCAGGGCTGCTGCGCTGCACGCCCAGGCCCCAGAAGCGATAGGCCAGGATGGCCGGCCCGACGGCGATGAACAGCAGGGCGCCCAGCAGCGGCCACCCTGCCTGAAGGTGAAACCGTCCCGATGCGGCCTCCAGTCCCGTGAACAGGCCGGACCACATCAGGCCGAAGACCATCTGTGCCAGCAGAAAGCCCGACCAGTCCGCGCGCAGCTGTCCTGACACGCTGGTCCTGGACAGCAGCCACGTATAGAAGGCCCACAGGATCGTGGCCAGCACCATGAACAGGTCGCCCGGCACCAGCTGCAGCTGGCGCAGCACCTGCGGATCGCCGCGTGACAGCACCACGGCCACGCCCAGCACCGACAGCGCGGCCCCCAGCAACTGGCGGCGGCTCACGGCAATGCCCCAGCAGATGCGGCCCACGGCCAGCATCCACACCGGCATGCTGGAGCCGACCAGGGTGGCGTTCAGCGGCGTCGATGTTTTCAGCGCCAGGTACAGCAGGGCGTTGTAGCAGCCGATGCCCAGCAATCCCAGCAGCGCGAACTGGCGCCACTGCGGCCAGAGGGCGCTGTCCCGGCGCAGCACCCATCCCGCCAGCGGCAGCAGCAGCATGAAGGCAATGGCCCAGCGCAGGAAATTCAGCGCGAAGGGCGAGATCAGGTCATGGACCATGCGGCCCACGATGGCATTGCCGGCCCACAGCAGCGGCGGCAGCGTCAGGATGGCGGCGGTGGAAGGCTTCAGCGGCTGGCTCATCGGGATCATCCGGCTTTCGGGCTCGCCACTATAGGCGTTGCGCGCTCTTTGCGCCGAGCATGCGTTGCCGTCTTCCGCGAGGCGGGCCGAAACATGGCACGATGCCGCTCTTGTCGCTTTTTTCAGGAGTGCTCCCATGGGTATTGCAGTGCAGATCCGCCACAACGGCGGCCCCGAAGTCCTGGAGCTGGTGCAGGTCGCCGTGGGCGAGCCCGGGCCAGGCGAGGTACGCATACGCCACCATGCAGTGGGCCTGAACTTCATCGATGTGTACCAGCGCTCCGGCCTGTACTCGCTGCCCATGCCCCTGAGCCTGGGCATGGAAGGCGCAGGCGTGGTCGAGGCCGTGGGGGCCGGCGTGGAGCACCTGGGCGTGGGCGATCGCGTGGCCTATGCCAGCAATCCGCCGGGCAGCTACAGCGAAGTGCGCGTCATGCCCGCCATGTGCGTGTGCCGCCTGCCCGATGCCATTGCGTTCGAGACGGCTGCCGCCATGATGCTCAAGGGCCTGACCGCGCAGTACCTGCTCAAGAAATGCATTCCGGTCGAGGGCCTGGCACCGGGTGATGCCGTGCTGTTCCATGCGGCGGCTGGTGGCGTGGGCCTGATCGCCTGCCAATGGGCCAGGGCACTGGGCCTGCAGCTCATCGCCACTGCGGGCTCGGACGAGAAGTGCGCGCTGGCCCTGGCCAACGGTGCAGCCCATGCCATCAACTACCGCAGCGAGAACTTCGCCGAGCGCGTGCAGGAGATCACGGGCGGCCAGGGTGTGAAGGTGGTCTACGACAGCGTGGGCAAGGACACCTGGGAAGGCTCGCTGGCCTGCCTGCGGCGCTTCGGCCTGTTGGTGAGCTTCGGCAACGCCTCGGGCCCCGTGGCGCCTTTCGCTCCTGCCGTGCTGGCGGCCAAGTCGCTGTATGTGACGCGCCAGACCCTGTTCTCCCACATCACCAGCCGCGAGGCCACCCAGGCGATGGCCGACGATTTGTTCGCCGTGGTGGAAAGCGGTGCCGTGAAGATCCATATCGACCAGCGCTATCCGCTGGCCGAGGTGCGCCAGGCCCACCTGGACCTGGAGGCACGCAAGACCACGGGCTCCACCATCCTGCTGCCATGAGTGTGCAAAAGCGCCTGACTGATCCGGCTGACCCGGTCGACTCGGCCGTGCAGGCCTGGCTGTGCCGCCTGCGCGCCGACACGCGCCAGCCCGCGCTGCAGCCGCGCCGGCCATTGCTGGTGGCGGGGCAGGAGACAGGTTCGCTGGAAGACGGCCTGGCCGCGCTGCTGCCGGACGATGTGATGCATGCCCACGGCGTGGCACTGCGCCTGCAGGCCGGCCAATGGCATCTGCAAGGCCAGGGCGATGCCACGGTCCTGCTCAATGCCCTGGCCCGGGTGCTGCGTGCCACGGGCCACAGCGGCCCCTGGCGCGATGAGCAACTGGCCGTGTGCAACGTCCAGGGCCAGCGCATTGCCACCGTGGAGCGCGGCGCCGTGCGCCCGCTGGGCATTGCCACCCAGGCCGTGCACCTGGTGGGCGAGACGGCCGATGGCCGCATCTGGGTGCAGCAGCGCGCCGACAACAAGCCCACCAACCCAGGCATGTGGGACACGCTGATGGGCGGCATGGTGGCCGCGTGCGATACCGTGGCCGAGGCTGTGGAGCGTGAAACCTGGGAAGAGGCCGGCCTGCGCGTGGCCGAGCTGCAGGGCCTGCGCCATGGTGGCCATGTGCTGTTCGAGCGCCCCAGTGACGAGGCCGAGGGCCGGGGCTTCATGCGCGAGCGCATCGACTGGTTCAGCGCCACCGTACCGCCGGCGCTGGAGCCCGGCAACCAGGATGGCGAGGTCCAGGCTTTTGCGCTGATCGAGCGCGACCAGCTCGTCGAATGGCTGCTGCAGGGCCGCTTCACGCCCGAGGCCGCCCAGGTGCTGGCGGCCTGGCTGGGCTGGTGAAACGCTTCAGCGCGCCGTCTTGTTCAGTGCCGATTCCTTGAGCCGGCTGGGCGCCAGGGCGCCGGCCGATTCGAGGATGGGGTAGGCCACCGAGCACAGCAGCGAGTTGATGCGCTTGAGATCGCTGATCAGGTCGATGTGCAGCGAGCTGGTCTCTATGCTGGAGACGGTGTTGTCGGAAAGGCGCGCCAGGTGGGTGGCCGAGTAGGCCAGCTCCAGGTCGCGGAAACGCGCCTTTTCCTCCAGCAGCTTCTGCGCTTCGCGCACATTGCCGTTGAGGAACACGCTCATTGCCAGGCGCAGATTGTCCAGCAGGTGGTGCAGCAGCTCGCGGATCTCCTGCGTGCCGGCCTCGGAGAACTGGCGGCCCTTCTTGATCTTCTTGTCCTCGATGTCCAGCAGAACGCGCTCGATGATGTCGCCGATCTGCTCCATGTTGATGGTGAAGCTGATGATTTCCGTCCAGCGCTGGCCCTCGCGCTCATCCAGTTCGGCGCGCGAGATCTTGGTCATGTAGTACTTGATGGCCGAGTACAGATCGTCCACCGTGCCTTCAAGCTCGCGCAGCTCCTGGGACAGCTTGAGGTCGTCGGTCTCCAGCACCCGCTGCATGCCGATCAGCATGGACTCGACCATGTCGGCCTGGTGCAGGGCCTCGCGTGCGGCGCAGGAAATGGCCAGCGACGGCGTGCTCAGCGCCGAGGGGTCCAGGTGGCGCGGCCGCAGCAGGCTGGTGGAGCTGGCCTCGGGCTTGGGCAGCAGGGCCGTCACCCAGCGCGCCACGGTCTGCGTCAGGCCGATGAAGCACAGGCTGTTGAAGATATTGAAGGCCAGGTGGAACAGCACGATGTTCTGGCCCTTGCCGTCGATCATCGGCATCACGTAGGTGGCCCACAGCCCCAGGAAGGGCGCGACGATGGCCACCCCCATGATCTTGAACAGCATGTTGCCGATGGTGACCTGGCGCACTTCGGTGCTGGACTTGGCCGTGGTCAGCACGGCCACCAGGCCGCTGCCGATATTGGCGCCCAGCGTCAGGCCCAGCGCCACTTCCATGGGAATCGCGCCCGAGCTGGCCATGGCCGCAATCAGCAGCACGATGGCCAGGCTGGAATAGGCCATCACGGCCAGCAGCGCACCCAGCAGCAACTCCATAAAGATATCGCTGGTGACCGAGCCCAGCAGGGTGCGCACGGCGGGGGCTTCCAGCAGCGGCTCGGTGGCCTCGACCACCAGGCGCAGGGCCAGCAGCATCACGCCCAGCCCGATCAGCACGCGGCCTATGCGCCCGGCCGTGGTGTCCTGGCGTGTGATGAACAGCACCACGCCCACGAAGATGAACAGCGGCGACAGCCAGGACAGGTCGGTGGAGAACAGCACGGCCATCAGCGCCGTGCCCACGTCGGCGCCACGCATCACGGCCAGCGCGGCCGGCAGCGAGATCAGGCCCTGGCCCACGAAGGCCGAGGTCATCAGCGAGGTGGCCGTGCTCGACTGCACCAGCGCAGTCACACCCAAGCCCGACAGCGCAGCCGAGAAACGGTTGCTCATGCTGTGGGCGAGCAGGTCGCGCAGGTTGGCGCCGAACACCCGCAGCACGCCGGTGCGGACCATGTGCGTGCCCCAGACCAGCAGGGCGATGGCGGCCAGTAGATTGAGTAAGTGCTTCATGTGCTGTGAGCGGAGAAGCGGACCAATATAACCCCGGTCCCGGCTTGCGCGCAGGAGAGTCGGCCGCATGAGCGCACAGTTTGGTGCGAAATAAAGAAAATTGTAGAAATAAAACGAATCAAAAAGAATTTCGGTTGACCAAAAACGCACTCAGGAAAACCCGAGGAGAAAGCCCGTCGGCACGCAGTTGGCGGCAGCCTCCATGAAAAAGCCCCTCGCAGGAGGGGCTGGGCTGGCTGTCGTGGCGTGCGCCGCGGCGGGGATCAGGTTCTTTTGGCCCGCCGTGCGCGCAGCACCTCGTCCAGGATCAGCAGGCCCGCGCCCACGCTGATGGCGATGTCGGCGGCATTGAAGGCCGGAAAGTGCGAACGGCCCCAGTAGAAGTCCAGGAAGTCCACCACGTAGCCGTGCTGCAGGCGGTCCACCACGTTGCCGATGGCGCCGCCCAGGATGCTGGCCAGCGAGAAGCAAAACAGCTTCTGCCCCGGATGCTTGCGCAACTGCCAGACGATGAGCAGCGTGGCCGCCACGCCGATGCCCACGAACAGCCAGCGCTGCCAGCCGCCCGCACCGGCCAGGAACGAGAAGGCCGCGCCCGTGTTGTGGGCCCGCACGATGTTGAAGAAGCCCGTGATCGGCGTCCAGTCGCCCAGCTGGTAGGCACCAAGGATCCACTGCTTGGTGAGCTGGTCGATGGCGATGATCGCCAGCGACCAGGCCAGCCAGGGCCAGATGCGGCTGTTGCGGGATTCGGGGACCGCAGCAAAGGTAGGGGTCATGGCAGCGCCTCAGGGGTTGATTACGCCTTGTGGCGCTCTTCGCCAGCACCGTGCAGGTTGCTGTCGCAACGGCCGCACAGGCTGGGGTGCTCGGGGTTGATGCCCACGTCGGCACGGTAGTGCCAGCAGCGGTCGCACTTGGCGTGGCTGCTGGGTGTAACGGCGGCCTGCAGGGCCTCGCCTGCCAGGGCCTCGGCCGCCGAGGTGATGAAGACGAACTTCAGGTCGTCGCCCAGGCTTTGCAGCAGGGCCAGGTCTTCGGGCTGGGCCGAGACACTGACTTCGGCCTGCAGCGAGGAGCCGACCCGGCCTTCGGTGCGCACGGCCTCGATGTCCTTGTTCACCACGTCGCGGATCTCGCGCAGGCGCGCCCACTTGGCCAGCAGGGCCTCGTCACCGGCCGGCAGGTCGGTGTAGGTCTCCAGGAAGATGGACTCGCTGTCGCCGAAGACCTTCCAGGCTTCTTCGGCCGTGAAGGACAGGAAGGGCGCCATCCAGCGCAGCATGGCATGCGTGATCTGGTGCAGGGCGGTCTGGGCGCTGCGGCGGGCCAGGCTCTTGGGCGCGCTGGTGTACAGGCGGTCCTTGAGCACGTCCAGGTAGAAGCCGCCCAGGTCTTCCGAGCAGAACAGCTGCAGCTTGGCCACCACGGGGTGGAATTCATAGACCTTGTAGTGGGCCAGCAGCTCGGTCTGGAACTGGGCCGCGCGGGCCAGGGCCCAGCGGTCGATCTCCAGCAGCTCTTCGGTGGGAACCGAGTCCTGCGCAGCATCGAAGTCGCTGACGTTGGCCAGCAGGAAGCGCAGCGTGTTGCGGATGCGGCGGTAGGCATCCACCACGCGGGCCAGGATCTTGTCGTCGATGCCCAGGTCGCCCGAGTAGTCGGTCGAGGCCACCCACAGGCGGATGATCTCGGCGCCCATCTTGTTGCTCACGTCCTGCGGGGCGACGGTGTTGCCCAGCGACTTGGACATCTTCTTGCCCTGGCCGTCCACGGTGAAGCCGTGCGTCAGCAGGCCGCGGTAGGGCGCGCGACCGAAGATGGCCGAGGCCAGCAGCAGCGACGAATGGAACCAGCCGCGGTGCTGGTCATGGCCTTCCAGGTAGAGGTCGGCCTCGGGGCCCTGGTCGTGGTGCATGTCGGCGTGCGTGCCGCGCATCACGTGCCAGAAGGTGGAGCCGGAGTCGAACCAGACTTCGAGAATGTCGGTGCTCTTGGTGTAGTGCACGGCCTCCTCGGCGCCCAGGATGTCCTCGGCCGTCACGCGACTCCAGGCCTCGATGCCACCCTGCTCGACCATGGCGGCCGCCTGGTCGATGATCTCCATGGTGCGCGGGTGCAGCTCGCCGCTGTCCTTGTGCAGGAAGAAGGGCAGGGGCACGCCCCAGCTGCGCTGGCGCGAGATGCACCAGTCGGGGCGGCCGGCGATCATGTCGCGCAGGCGGGTCTTGCCGTTCTCCGGGTAGAACTGGGTGTGCTCGATGGCTTCCAGCGCGATCTGGCGCAGCGTCTGCGCGGGCTTGTCGCCGGGCTTGGTGAACACGCCCTCGCCCTCGTCCATGCGGATGAACCACTGGGCTGCGGCGCGGTAGATCACGGGCGTCTTGTGGCGCCAGCAGTGCGGGTAGCTGTGGGTGATGGTCTTGGTGTCCATCAGGCGGCCGGCCAGCTTGAGCGCGTCGATGATGGCGGGCGTGGCCTTCCAGATGTGCTGGCCGCCGAACAGCGGCAGCTCGGGTGCGTAGACGCCGTTGCCCTGTACGGGGCTCAGGATGTCTTCGCGCGTCATGCCGTTGTTCATGCAGCTGTTGAAGTCGTCCACGCCATAGGCGGGGGCCGAGTGCACGATGCCGGTGCCGTCATCGGCCGTGGCGTAGTCGGCCAGGAACACTGGCGAGACGCGGTCGAAGCCCTTGTCCATATCGGCCAGCGGGTGCTTGAACTGCAGGTGGTCCAGCTTCCTGCCCACGGCGGTGGCGACGACCTGGCCTTCGAGCTTCCAGCGTGCCAGGCATTTCTCGACCAGGGCCGAGGCCACGATCAGCAGGCCGCGCTCGGTGTCCACCAGGCTGTATTCCAGCTCGGGGTTGACGTTGAGCGCCTGGTTGGCGGGGATGGTCCAGGCCGTCGTCGTCCAGATGACGATGAAGGCTGGCTTTGCCAGCGAGGGCAGGCCGAAGGCGGCTGCCAGCCTGTCGGGCTCGGCCGTGGGGAACATCACGTCCAGCGTCTGGCTTTGCTTGTCGGCGTATTCGATCTCGAACTCGGCCAGCGAGGAGCCGCAGTCAAAGCACCAGTACACGGGCTTGAGGCCGCGGTAGACGAAGCCGCGCTCCATGACGCGCTTGAGGGCGCGCAGCTCGGCGGCCTCGTTGGCGTAGTTCATGGTCTTGTAGGGATGGTCCCAGTCGCCGAGCACGCCCAGGCGCTTGAAGTCCACCATCTGCTGGGCGATCTGCTCGGTGGCGAAGGCGCGGCTCTTGGCCTGCATCTCGTCGCGCGGCAGGTTGCGGCCATGCAGCTTTTCGATGGCGTTCTCGATGGGCAGGCCGTGGCAGTCCCAGCCCGGCACGTACAGCGCGTCGAAGCCTTCGAGCTGGCGGCTCTTGACGATCATGTCCTTGAGCGCCTTGTTCACCGCGTGGCCGATGTGGATCTTGCCGTTGGCGTAGGGCGGGCCGTCATGCAGGATGAACTTGGGCGCACCGTGGCGCGCGTCGCGCAGCTTCTTGTAGAGCCCCTTGTCCTCCCATTCCTGGACCCAGCCCGGCTCGCGCTTGGGCAGGTCGCCGCGCATGGGGAAGGGCGTGTCGGGCATGTTCAGCGTGGCGCGATAGCCCGCATTGGCGTTGGGGGAGACTTTCGAATCAGACATGGAGAACCTTGAAAGCAGGCCAGAGCCCGGACCGTCTGGTCCAGGCACGGAAAAAGGGGAGGGAAGCCTGGTGCGCACCCGCGCCCGGGCAGGTGACGGAGAGCGTCAAATTCGGTCGCGCGTGGTCTGGCGACGGGTCTCGGTGTAGATGGGCGTGTGGATGGTGGCGAAGAACGCGCGCGCGTCATCGCAGTCCTTGGCGATGCCGGCGGTGAGGGCGTCGAGACTGTCGTACTTCAGCTCGTCGTGCAGTTTGTGCAGAAGTTCCACGCGGATGATTTTACCGTAGGCCTCTTCGCCTCCCGGCGCGCCGGGCCAATCGAGGCAGTGGGTTTCCAGCAGGACGCGCCCGCCGTTGACATCCGTCGGGTCCAGGGAAGGGCGCACGCCGAGGTTGGCCACGCCGCGCAGCGGTCGTTCATTCAGGCCATGGACCAGCACGGCGAAGATGCCGCTGGCCGCAGGCTTCCAGTGGTTGAAGCGCAGGTTCAGCGTGCGAAAGCCGTCGCCCGCGCCCTGGCGGCTCTCGGCCAGGCTGCGGCCCAGCTTGCGGCCGTGCACCACATGGCCGGAGATGGTGTAGGGATGGCCCAGCAGCCGCGCGGCGTCCTGCATGCGCCCCTCGGCCAGGGCTGCGCGCACATGGGTACTGGACACGCGCAGGCCGTGCACCTCGTAGCTGTTCATGCGGGCCACGTCAAAGCCCTGGCGCTGGCCCGCCGCATCCAGCATGGCGTAGTCGCCCGCACGCTGGGTGCCGAAGCGGAAGTCGTCGCCAACCAGCACGTATTTCGCGCCAAGGCCCGCCACCAGCACTTCGTCGATGAAGGCCTGCGGCGACTGGCTGGCCAGCGTCTGGTTGAAAGGCAGAACCACAGTCTGGTCCACCCCGCAGCGCTCCAGCTCCGACAGCTTGTCGCGCAACGTGCCTATGCGCGCCGGGGCAATCTCAGGCCGTCCCAGGGTCTGGGCGAAGTAGTCGCGCGGATGGGGCTCAAAGGTCAGCACGCAGGTGGGCACGCCGCGCTGTGCAGCCTCGGCCGACAGCAGGGCCAGCATGGCCTGGTGGCCGCGATGGACACCATCGAAATTGCCGATGGTGACGGCACAGGTCGATTCCCGCCCTGGATGGTTGAAGCCTCGAAAAATCTTCATGGGACGCTTTGTTTTCAATAGCGGCTGGCACGCGCGCAGCCAGCGCAGGCTGTCAATCCGACATGGAAACAGAGTATATTGCCTCGATAAGGCCTGCCTTGCAGGCCCTGTGCACTGGCTGCATTCCCGTTCACTTTGGTGTCAGAGGAGGCGTGTCGTGAAGGTCTTGAAGCTGTCGGCCCAAGGGCTGCCCCAATCCTGGATCACGCTGGAGCAGGCGGCGCTGCATTACGCGGCGGACGATGTGCGCTGGGAGTCCGGCGGAGAGGTCGCCTGTTTCCGCGGTGGTCACAATGCCGTCACGGGCTGCCAGTCTGTCATCCACATCAACAGCATCATCGGCACGCGCGGGGCACCTGCCATCAATCCGCACAGCCTGCAGCCCGGCCTGACCAATGGCAAGCTGTTCGCGCGCGACCGCTGCATCTGCGCCTATTGCGGCCGGGTCTTTCATGAAAACGACCTCACGCGCGAGCACATCGTGCCCATCTCCGCAGGGGGAGGCCACCAGTGGATGAATCTGGTGACGGCCTGCCGCTCCTGCAATCACCGCAAGGGTGCCCGCACGCCCGAGCAGGCGCGCATGCCGCTGCTCTACACGCCCTATATACCCAGCCTCTGGGAAGACTTCATCCTGCGCAACCGGCGGATCCTGGCCGATCAGATGGAGTTTCTGCTGCTGCACGTGCCCCGGAGTTCGCGCTGGGCACGGGACGGATTCGCCGAGGGCGGCGGTGCGCCCACGCACGAGGTGGCGTGGGCTTGATGAAGGCCCGTCAGGCAGCGGTCTTGGTGGCCGTCACGACAAAGCCCTGAACCGGCTCGCCACCTTCCTGGCGCAGCACCAGTTCTTCCGTCGCCACACTGAAACCGGCTTGCTTGCACAGTGCCTCGATATGGCTGCGCTTGTGGGCATAGCGCTGGCTGGATTGGAGGACCAGGTCGGGACCGTCTTCTGGCGCTGTCTCGCAGGAGAAGATGAACTCGCCACCCGTCTTGAGAATGCGTGCGGCATTGGGAATGACTGGTTGAGAGTCGCCAATGTAGACCAGTACATCCAGGCAGGTAATCACATCGTATTCCTGGTCTGGTGTATTGCTCAACGCGTCCAGCAGGTTGACATGGTGAAAACGGTCATAGATGCCATGCTTGGCTGCCTGCTCGATCATCTTGATAGAGCTGTCGACACCAATCAGGTAACCCTGCATGGTGCCAAGGCAAAGTCCGAGCAAGCCGGTGCCACAGCCCAAGTCGAGCACATTGACGTCTTTTTCCGGATGCCGTGCGATCAATTGCTGCGCCACCAGTTTGGGGAGTTGGTAGCCTAATCCCTGAACCAGATGCTGGTCAAAACTATCTGCCATGTTGTCGAACAGGGCCCGGTGCATTTCCTCAGGCAGATGTGCAGGGGTCGTTCCCTTCGCCAATGCTGCGTAATACGCCAGCGTTTCATCTTCTGGGAATTTCTCTTCCAGGATACGGATGTCATCCAGGGCTTCAGCGGCTTGACCGTGCGTGACGGTGTGCTTTACCCGCTCCATTCTGTATTGCGGTTGCAGGGGATGCTCCTGCACCAAGGCATCCAACAGCTGCACGGCTTGTGCATGCTCTCCCAGGTTGCCCAGGTCGCGGGCCAGATGCAGGCGCAGTGTGGCATCGCCCGGATGCATTTCAAGGCCGCGGTGCAGATGCTTGACGGCCATCTGCAGATTCCCGGCACGGTGCGCAATATCGATCACGCCAGCAAGCACCTGGGAATTGTTGGGCTCAATGCGGGAAACTTTTTCTGCCAATTCAATCGCTGAATCGAACTGACCATGCCTTGCGCGAAAGAGCGCCGTCTCCAGCAAGCCCGGGCCCCACATGGGAGCCAGTTCAATGCATCGTGCGAAGGCTTGCTCGGCCTTGGCGTGGTTCCCTGCCTTTTCAGCCATCAGTCCGCCCAGCATGAAGACGCGAGCGTCATCAGGCACTTGGCGATGAGCCTTGTTCAGAGTCTGGGCGGCTTTTTGCAGGTCGCCTTTCGCGATCTGCTGGCGAGCCATTTCCAGGTGCTTGCGGTTGATGTCGGCGGGGATGGAAGTAGCGCTCATGGACAGGTGTGTGTTTATGGCCAAGGAGAGGCGGGCGTTGATTGCGGCATGTGCCGGCAGGCCACGCCAGTGGCGAACTTTTCATTATCGTGGATTCTTCGCCCGGCCATGTTTCAAGCCGATGCCTGCAAGGTCTTGGCCTGCGGTGCGGACAAGGGGCGCGGTGGCAGCGTGAGCGTGAAGCGGGTGCCGCCCTGGGCTGATGGCGCTGCCTGTATGTCGCCGCCGTGCAGGCGCGCGATGCGCCGGGCGACCCACAGGCCCAGGCCGAAGCCGCGGGCCTGGTCGGCGCGGTGGCCGCGCTCGAAGCGCTCGAAGATGCGTTGCGCCAGCTCGGGTGCAAGACCCGGGCCCTGGTCGCTGACAGTGAGTTCCAGCCGGCCGTGTTCGTCGGTGCGCGCCCGCACGGCGATTTCTCCGGCCTTGGCGTATTTCACCGCGTTGTCCACGAGGTTGGACAGGGCGATGCGGGTGAGCGTGGAGTCGCACTCCCATGTGGCGGGCGCATTGGCGCTGTCCAGGTTCAGGTGGTGGCGGCGTGACCAGTGCACAAGCTGTGCGGCATCATCGACCAGTTCCATGACGGGAGCGCGGTGCAATTGCAGCCGGAAGGCGGGAGCATCCAGGCGGTCGCTGATCAGGCAGTTGTCCACCAGGGCCGTCAGGCGCCTGCAGGCGCGACGGATCTGTGCGGCGCGCTCCAGCTGGGAGTCGATGTCGGGCGAGGGAAAGGACAGCTGCTCGGTGGCCGCGCTGTCCACCACGGCCAGCGGCGTGCGGAATTCATGGTTGACCATGTTGAAGAACTGGCGCTGCTCCAGCCGCAGCGTGCGTTCGCTGTGCAGTGCCGCTTGCAGTGCGTTCTGGGCGCGCAGCAGCTCGGCCGTGCGCAGGCGTACACGCTCTTCCAGCGCATGCTCGGACTTGGCAAGGGATTCGAGCAGCTGTGCCTGGCGTGCCATGGAGTCCCGGAATTTCTGGATCAGACCGGCGCCCACGGCCACGGTGATCACGATGTTGACCAGCAAGGTGTTGAGCTGCCAGAACACGCTGGTTTCTATGGTCGGCAGGCTGGTCAGGCCGACATAGGCCGCCGTCACATACAGGCCCATCAGCCCATACATGGTGCTGGGAACCACCATCAGCACATGGACCAGATTGGCACGCTCGCGCAGCAGATTGCTCCATGCCACCACGGCGAACAGTGCGCTGATGGCCCAGGGTGCGCCAACCCCTATCCAGGCCCAGTCCTGGTAGCGGCCCAGCGGTATGCTGGGCAGGCACAGCAGCGGGATGATTCCCAGGGCAAGCAAGGCCCGGTCCATGCGCCGCCAGCGTGTGTCGCGTGTCAGCAGCTCGCGCATCTGCCAGGCCAGGGCGGCGGGCAGCATCAAGGTGCCCAGGCTGACGCACAGATGGCCCCAGTGCGCGAGATGGTCGGGCAGCCAGATCTGCAGGTACCCCCGGTCGCTGGCGCCGTGGATCAGCACGGCCATGGCGGCCACGGCCATGGCGGCCAGATTGCGCAGGCGCAGGGCCAGGGCTGCGCCGATGATCAGCAGGGCCAGCATGAGGTTGATGCCCTGGTGGATGCCCGATGCCCATTCCACGGCCGAGAACTGCGTCATCAGGCCGCTGCTGCGCCAGAGCGTGGCGTCCAGCTGCATGGGGCTGGAGGTCTGCACGCGCAGGATGAAGGGCTGGCCCGAGTACAGCGGAAACACCAGCTGCCGAACATGCACGCGCGGTTCGTCGGTGGCCGTATCACCGCTGCTGCGCATGCGCCATGCGCCGTCCACGTGCTGGTAGAGCGCAACGCGGTCCAGATAACTGGGCAGGATTTCCAGCCACAGCGGATCGTGCTCGGGGTCTGCCTTGCCGGCGGCGATGTGAGGCGCCTGCACCTTGAGCCAATACACATCGCGCGTATAGCCCTTGTTCAGCGGTGTATCGAGCAGGGTGAAGGCCGTATCGGGCAGGGCTGCCACCTGATCGATGGTGAAGCTGCCCTGGGCATCGACGAGCGCCAGCATGGGCAGGTCCGTGCCCAGCTGCAGGCGCTTTGCCGGCAGGGACTGCCAGGCCGGGCTGAGAATGAAGCAGACCACCAGCACCAGCGAAAACACCAGCCAGCCCGGCAGCGCCAGCCGGTTCAGGATACGCAGCAGGTTCAGGATACGCATGGCGAGGCGGGCTGTGTTGCAGCTGTGGCAAGGCCGCTGTCTTCGGGAATGCTGCTGGGCAGCGTCAGCGTGAAGCAGGTTCCGCCGCCCGCAGCTGGCGTGACCTGCACATCGCCGCCATGCATCTGGGCCACGCGCCGGGCCACCCACAGCCCCAGGCCGAAGCCTCGGGTCTGGTCCGAACGCTCTCCGCGCTCGTGCAGCTCGAAGATGCGCTGCGCCAACTCGGGCGCCAGGCCAGGGCCCTCGTCGCTGACGGTGAGTTCCAGCCTGCCCTGTGCGTCCAGGCGGGCGCATACGGCGATTTCTCCGGCCTGGGCGTATTTCACGGCGTTGTCCACGAGGTTGGACAAGGCGATCCGTACCAGGGTGGGATCGCACTCCCAGGAGGCGGGGACGCCCGCAGTCTCCAGCTTCAGATGGTGTCGGCGCGACCAGTGCACGAGCTGCACGGCATCGTCGATCAGGTCCATCACGGGCACCCGGTCGAGCTGCAGCCGGAACGCAGGCGCGTCCAGTCGGTCGCTGACCAGGCAGTTGTCCACCAGGGCCGTGAGGCGCCTGCAGGCGCGGCGGATCTGGGCTGCGCGTTCCAGCTGGGAATCGATATCGGTGGACGGAAAAGTCAGTTGCTCGGTGGCTGCGCTGTCCACCACGGCCAGCGGCGTGCGGAACTCATGGTTGACCATGTTGAAGAACTGGCGCTGCTCCAGCCGCAGCGTGCGTTCGCCATGCAAGGCGGCCTGCAGCGCGTTTTGCGCATGCAGCAGCTCCGCCGTGCGCATGCGCACTCGTCCTTCCAGCGCATGTTCCGACCGGGCCAGCGACTCCACCAGCTGCGCCTGCCTGCCCATGGAGTTCTGGAATTTCTCGACCAGGCTGGCGCCCACGGCAATGATGATGAGGATGTACAGCAGCAGCGATTCCAGCTGCCAGTACATGCCTGCCTCGATGTCGGAAGACACCAGTCCCGTATAGGCCGCAGCCACGTGGATGCCCATGACCGTGTGCAGCGTGTAGGGAATCAGCACCAGCAGGTTGACGATGCTGGGACCCTGGCGGAACAGGTTCTGCCAGGCCACCAGCGCACTCAGCAGACTGGCCATCCAGGGCACGCTGACCCCCAGCCAGGCCCATTGCGTGTAGTGCCCCGTCGGTATGCTGAGTACGGCCAGCAGCGGTGCCACGGTCAGCAGCACCAGCATGCGGTCGATGCGGCGCCAGGCCGTGCCGCGCGTCAAGGTCTCGCGTGCCTGCCAGGCAAACGCGGCAGGCAGCAGGAAGACGCCCACGCTCACCCAGACATCCGCATGCGGCGCCCAGGGCTCGGGCAGCCACAGCTGGGCATAGCCGCGCACATTGGCGTTGTGGGTCAGCACCACGAAGGCCAGCAAGGTCATGGCCATCAGGCTGCGCATGCGCAGGGCCAGGGCCGCGCCCGCGATCAGCAGGGTCAGCACCAGATTCACACCCTGGTGCACGCCCGATGCCCACTCGACGCTGGACAACCAGGCCATCAGCCCCGTGCTGCGCCAGACCGTGGCGTACAGCTGCATGGCGCTGCTGGTCTCGATGCGCAGTACAAAGGGCTGGCCAGCGCGCAGTGGAAACACCAGCTGGCGCACATGGATGCGCTGAGCCATGGGCACGGTGTCACCGCTTTCCCTCGCCTGCCACAGGCCGTGCGCCTGCTGGTAGAGCGTGACCCTGTCCAGATAGGTGGGCGTGATCTCCAGCCACAGCGCATCGTTGTCGGCCAGCCCGCTTGTGGGCGCAAGCGCAGGCGCGGCAACCCTCACCCAGTAAGCATGGCGGGTATAGCCCTCGTTCAGAGGCGTGCGCCGGGTTTCGAAGGCATCATCGGGCAGGGCCGCGACCTGTTCAATGGTCATGCTGCGGCCCGCATCGGCAAGCACTTGCATGGGCAGGTCCTTGCCAAGACGCAGTCCCTTGTCAGGGGGAGGCATGGACGCCGGGCTCAGCACGAAAAATGCAAGCAACCCGAGCGAGACCATGATCCATGCAATAAATGTAAATTTTTGTGTGTTTCTCTGAACTGTGAGCATTCGAGAGTGTTCGTGCATGGCGGCGGACGTTCGCCCCAATGAAAATCCGCGCACCAATAGGCAAACATCATGCAGCAGACACTAGAGCCATCGATCGAGTTCACCGTCGCCGTCGTAGAGGACGACGAGGATATTCGTATCAATGTGTGTCGATTTTTAACAAAGTCTGGCTTGCATGCCTGGGGCACGGATTCTGCAGAAGACTTCTACATAAAGCTACTGCGCGAGAAGGCAGATCTGGTCGTCGTCGACCTGGGCCTGCCCGGCGAGGACGGCCTGAGCCTGGTCAAGCGCCTGGCCGAGCAGGAGATTCCCGTCGTGGTGCTCACGGCACGCGGCGATCTGGACAGCCGCATTGCCGGCCTCAATGCCGGCGCCCTGCAGTACTTCGTCAAGCCCACCGACATGAACGAGCTGGTGGCCGGCATCCGCTCCCAGCTGCGCCGCAACACGGGCCAGCCGGCCCGGGCGGCGGCACCTTTCCTGACCTGGCGCCTTGACCCCCTTTCGGCCTGCATGGTCGCGCCCAACCACCAGATCATTGCCCTGACCAGTCGCGAGCTGGAATTGCTCGGCTGCCTGATGGCAACCCCCGGAACCATGGTGGCCAAGCAGACCTTGATCGAGACCATGGGATACGCCGATGTGGATGACGGCTTCCACCGCATCGAATCGCAGCTGACGCGGCTGCGCCGCAAGACCCTGGATATCTCCGGGCTGGCCCTGCCGGTGAGGGCAGTGTTCGGCCGAGGGCTGGTGTTCGTGCCTTAAGCGCCTTTTTCTTCTCCATTTCAGCTTTTTGAACCGCAGCCGTCCGGGCATGCGGAAGGGATTCGTTCGCCCATTTTTTTGCTGCAGAAGCGCGTGCGCGCGCTTGGGCGGCTTGGTGCTGGCTGCGTGCGCAGGCGGACGGCGTGGGCCGTCGGAGTTTTCAACCGTGATCAAACACACATGAAGAGAGGAATGGTATGGCGAGACAGAGTTTGCATATCCGGCCCACAGGGCCGCGCATGAAGGCCTGGAGGCAGGCCAGAAGTCTGGTTGCAGCCGGCACCCTGGCAATGGTGGGTGCAGTTGCGCAGGCGGCATTTCTGAATGGGGACTTCGAGGCAGGGGACCTGACTGGCTGGACCCCCCAGGCCTGGACCAACAATGGCACCCAGGCCAATCCAAAACGCTTGAGCGAGTTGCGCCTGCAGCCACCTGGCACCAAGTCCCATCTGGTCGAAATCGCCAGCGGCTCGGAAAGCGCTGCAGACGAAGTCCTGTTCCGTGGCGACGCTGGCCAGTCCGCCCTCAAACTGACTTTGGCGGGCTCCCACTCAGCCCGTATCAACCTCAAGGCGAACAGCGCCACCCCAGCCAGCAACGTGATACCGCGGTCCAGCAAGGTCACGGGGGGACTCGCCGGCTGGACCCAGCAGGTCAATACGGCAAGTTCCATCACCCAGGAAGTGACGCTGACTGCAGATGACATCGACCAGGACGGCAAGATCCACATCCGATTTGTCGCGGCGCCCGTGCTTGAGTACGCCAGCAATCACGGAGGCGAGGATCGCCCCTACTTTGCCATCTCGCTGGTCAAGACCTATGACGCCCAGACCTCCACGGATCTGACGGGCTCACCCCAGGAGTTGTTCTTCAAGTACCACTACGGCGGCGAGCCGGGAGCACCCTGGAAGACCTTTACCGACAAGGGCGGTGCCATCCAGAACTACACCGACCCTCAGGCCTACGATGTCGCACCCGGCAATGCCTACCTGCGGGTAGGCGACAAGGTCAGGCTGCAGGCCGTGGCCTCGGCCTGCAGTGCCGGTGGCCACGCAGGCCATCTGTACGTTGACAACTTCGGCACGACCCTGCCCAAGACACTGTGGATCAGCGCGTCCGGGCCTGTCAGCGCGCCCAAGGCGGACGGCACGGAGATCACCTACACCTATACCTATACGAACAACGGCAGCACCCCGGTGAACAACGTGAAGGTCACGCCCGCGATGCCCGTGGGCACGGATGCGGGCATCAGTCCGACCACGTTCGTGTCACTGGCCGGCGATGGCGGCGCTTGCACGGCCCCGGCCGTGGGCAGTTCAGACCCTGCCCAGTGCGACTTTGGGACCCTGGCACCCGGGCAGTCGGGCACGTTCACGATGACCGTGAAGGTTCCTTTGGGCACGCCGTCAGACCAGATCAACAACGGCAACTACACCATCGGAGGCGACCTGACCTCGACCCTGCTCGGTGCCATGGTGCAGACCCAATTGCTGGCTCCCGCGGCGAGCAGCGACATGGTGCCTGATGTCTCCGGACTCCCGCCCACCGCCGTGGTCGGCGTGCCCTACACCGGCAGCTTCTCCTGCAAGAACGATGGTGCAGCCAGCGCAGGCCAGGCCATCTGCGATGCCTCCGGTCTGCCCCCTGGCGTGACGGCAGGCCAATGCACGATAGACGGCGCGGCCTGGATGCAGCCCGGCGTGGTGCCTGCGGGCAAGACGGTGGTCTGCCAGGTCTCTGGTACACCGACGGGTCCAGGCGGCAGCTCGACGGTCACGGTGACCACGGGCGGCGACAACGACCTGACCCCGGGCAACAACACGACCACGTCGAACATCGCGGTCACCACAACGCCGGACATGCAGATCAATCTGAGCGGACTGCCCCCCACCTCGCCGCTGAACATTCCCTATAGCGGCAGCTTCACCTGCAGCAACCAGGGCCTGGCCAACGCCGTGAGCGGCACCTCCTGCGCCGTCACCGGCCTGCCGGCTGGCGTGACGCAAGGCGCATGCTCCATCAGCCCCGGCAATGCCGCGTGGGTGGCGGGCAATGCGGTGCCGGTGGGAGCCACGGTCACCTGTCAGGTGAGCGGTACGCCCACGGCCGCAGGTTCGTCCACGGTCACGGGCATCACGGGCGCAACGGATGATTCGAATGCGGCGAACAACACCGCGACCATGAATGTGTCCACCGTTGCAGTGCCCGACATGGGCGTCGATCTGAGCGGCCTGCCGACCGCGTTCACGGCCGGCACGCCCTACAGCGGCAGTTTTGTCTGCAAGAACCTGGGTTCGGTCGATGCATCGGCAGGCACCTCGTGCGCAGTCACGGGACTGCCCGCCGGTGTGAGCCAGGGAGCGTGCCGCATCAGCCCTGCCAATGCAGCCTGGTCGGCAGGTGATGCCGTACCTGCGGGCGCCAGCGTGACCTGCACGGTCAGCGGAACGCCCAGCTCCGTGGGAGCCGTGACACTGACGGGCAGCACCGGTGCGACCGGAGATGCCAACCCGGCCAACAACACGGCTTCCCGCGCAGTGGCAGGAGCCGTGTCGCCGGCCTCCATCCCCACGCTCTCCGAATGGGGCCTGATCCTGATGTCTGGCCTGATGGGCATCATGGGCTGGGGCATGGTGCGCCGCCGCCGCGCCAACCCGCTGTGACCGGCAGTCGGTAGTGACACAGGGCGCCCTTCGGGGCGCCTTTTTTTTCATCTGGGCGCGGCCGCAGCCAATTGACTTGCTCAATGTGTGATCGAATAAGGGTTTATACCTAGCGATATCCCCATGATCGTCCGTGATCGCCCCGCTGGCCTCAGGCTGTTTCTGATTTTGCGGGGCTCGGTGCTCCAGCGTATCCAGGTCACGCTGCTCGTGAACATCGTGTTCGCCGCCATCATCACTCTGGTGCATGGCAACCTGTTCGACGTCAAGATCACGGTGACGCCCATCCCTTTCACGCTGATCGGCCTGCCGCTGGCCATCTTCCTGGGCTTTCGCAACAACACCGCCTATGACCGCTACTGGGAAGGGCGCAAGCTCTGGGGCGAGATGGTGATCTGCGCGCGCACGCTGGCGCGCCAGTGCCAGAGCCTGATCGTCATCGACGGGGATCCGGACCCGGCCCGGCGCAGCAGCGATGTGCGCGTGCGCATGGTGCACCGGGCGATCGCCTTTGCGCATCTGCTGCGGACGCAGTTGCGTGGGCTGCACGAGGATGTGGCCGCAGGCCGCTGGCTGGTGGACAAGGAATGGCGCCAGCTCCAGGGCCTGCCGCTGGAGCAGCGCTGCGACGCACTGATGATGTCCATGGGCCGCGATCTGGCGCAGTGCGTGCGCCGTGGCGAGATGGACCCCTGCCTGGCCGCGTCCATGGACAAGACCTTCACGCGCATGACGGCGGCAGCCGCCTCGTGCGAGCGCATCCGCAACACGCCCATGCCGTTCTCCTATGCGCTGCTGCTGCACCGCACGGCCTATATGTACTGCTTTCTGCTGCCGTTCGGCCTGGTGGACACGACCGGTTTCATGACGCCCTTTGTCGTGGCCATCGTGGCCTACACCTTCTATGGGCTCGACGCCCTGGGCGATGAACTCGAAGAGCCCTTTGGCCTGGAGAGCAACGACCTGCCGCTGGACACCATCTGCCGCTCCATCGAGATCAGCCTGGGCTGCACGCTGGGTGAGACGGATCTGCCGGCACCGCTCAGGCCGGAGGGCTACCGGCTGACCTGAGGCGGCGGGCAGACATGGGCAAAGGCCTATGAAAAAAGCCCCGCAGTTTTCTGCGGGGCTTGGTGTGGTGCGGTTCGGCGCGGTGAGGTCAGACGTCAGGCAAACACGCCGGCCGTGTCCTGCATCTTCGCGGAGACGATGCCCAGGTGATGCAGGGTGTCACCGCCCGTCATCTCCATCTGCGTCAGGCGCTTGAAGTAGTGGCTGCCCGCGTACTCGTCGGTCACGCCGATGCCGCCGTGCAGCTGGACCGACTGCTGGCCGACAAAACGCAGCGACTGGCCCAGCTGGACCTTGGCGCGCGCGATGGCCACGTGGCGCTCGGCATCGGCCGCGCTCATCTTGAGGCTGGCGTAATAGCTCATGGAGCGGGCCAGTTCCAGCTGCATCTTCATGTCGGCCACGCGGTGGCGCAGGGCCTGGAAGCTGGCGATCACCGTGTTGAACTGCTTGCGCTGGTTCATGTACTCGGTGGTGAGCTTCAGGGTCTGCTCCATGGCGCCCACGCCTTCGGCGCACAGCGCGGCGTTGGCGGCGTCCTGGGCCAGCGTGAGGGCGGCCAGGCCATCGGCCGTCACCAGCGTGGCGGGGGCTGCCTGGCAGCGCAGTTCGGCCGCGCGGCTGCCGTCCTGGGTGCGGTAGCCCTGGGTGCTGACGCCGCTGGCGTCGCGCTCCACCAGGAAGAGGGCGATCTTGCCGTCCAGCTGGGCCGGCACCAGAAAGGCGTCGGCCGCGTCGCCTGCGGGCACCACGCTCTTGGTGGCGTCCACCGTGTAGCCGCTGCCGCTCTTGCTGGCCTTGGCGGCACAGACATCGAGGCGGTAGCGGGCCTGGCGCTCCTGGTGTGCCAGCACGACCAGGGCCTCGCCGCTGGCCACGCGCGGCAGCCACTGGCCGGCCATGGAGGCGTCGGCGTGCTTGCCGAGCACGCCGGCGGCCACAAAGGCCTGCGCCAGCGGCTCCATCACCAGGCCGCGGCCCAACTCCTCCATCACCACCATCACGTCGGTGGCGCCCAGGCCCAGGCCGCCGTGCTCCTCGGGCACGGTCAAGGCCGTCAGGCCCAGTTCGGCGAGCTCGCCCCAGACCTCGCGCGAAAAACCGCCCGCCTCGACGATGGAGCGGCGGCGCTCGAAGGTATAGCCCTTGTCCACCCAGCGGCGCACGGCGTCGCGCAGTTGCTGCTGGTCATCCGAAAAATCAAAGTCCATTTTCTGTCTCCCGAAGCTGATCGAAGCGCGTCCGGCGCACTTCCGGGTTCAGCGAAACTCCAGCCAAAATCAGCCCAGCACCGTCTGCGCGACGATGTTTCTTTGCACCTCGTTGGAGCCGCCGTAGATCGTCGTCTTGCGCATGTTGAAGTACGTCGATGCCAGCGGCGCGTTGTCCACCACGCCGCCGGGGAAGTCGCCCTGCCAGCCGGCTTCCATGGCCTCTTCGATGAAGGGCAGGCTGAAGGGGCCGGCGGCCTGCATCATCAACTCGGAGTAGCGCTGCTGGATCTCGCTGCCCTTGATCTTGAGCAGGCCGGCGATGTCCAGCGGGTTCTTGCCCGATTTCTCGGCCGACAGCACGCGCAGCACCAGCATTTCCAGCGCCACCACGTCGACTTCGAGCTTGGCGATCTCGTCGCGGAAACGCTGGTCTTCGTAGACGCCTTCGGCCTTGGCGATGCGCTTGAGGCGCTCCAGCTCGCGCTTGGCGCGGTTCACGTCGGCGATGTTGGTGCGCTCGTGGCTCAACAGGTGCTTGGCGTAGGTCCAGCCCTTGTTTTCCTCACCGATCAGGTTCTCGGCCGGCACCTCGACGTTGTCGAAGAAGACCTCGTTGACCTCGCACTCGCCATCGAGCAGCTTGATGGGGCGCACGGTCACGCCGGGGCTCTTCATGTCCACCAGCAGGAAGCTGATGCCGGTCTGGGGCTTGCCCTCGTTGCTGGTGCGCACCAGGCAGAAGATCCACTCGCCGTACTGGCCCAGCGTGGTCCAGGTCTTCTGGCCGTTGACGATGTACTTGTCGCCCACGCGCTCGGCACGGGTCTTGAGGCTGGCCAGGTCCGATCCCGAGCCCGGCTCCGAGTAGCCCTGGCTCCACCAGACCTCGCCGCTGGCAATGCCGGGCAGAAAGCGCTGCTGCTGCTCGGGCGAGCCGTAGGCCATGATCACGGGCGCCACCATCACGGGGCCGAAGGGAATGATGCGCGGGGCGCAGGCCAGGGCGCATTCCTCCTCGAACAGATGCTTTTGCACGGCCGTCCAGCCGGGGCCGCCGAACTGCTTGGGCCAGCCGTAGCCCAGCCAGCCTTTCTTGCCAAGAATCTTGGCCCAGTTCTGCAGGTCGTCGCGCGTCAGGCGCAGCGAATGGCGCACCTTGTGCGCGATGTCCTGGGGCAGGTTGGCCCGCACCCAGGCGCGGACTTCCTCGCGAAAGGACTGTTCTTCAGGGGTAAATGCCAGGTCCATGGACTGTGTCTCCTTCAATCCCGGCTTTTGTAGCACGCACGTTCTTTTTTGGACTGTCCAGGGCGTGACAACCTATGGCAATCCCTGATGCTGGGGCGGCCTGAGCGCAGGCGATCAGCTGGATTGGCCGGGCTCCTCCAGACCCAACTGTGCATAGACATGCGCAAGACGGGCCTGCAATTGCTGTACCTGGGCTTCGAGATCGACCACGCGCTGGGCCAGGGCATCGCCGCGTGCGCCTGCTGCAGCGGGGGGCTGGGCCATGGCGTTCACGTCCACGGGGCCGCACAGCAGATGGGCCCAGCGCTGCTCGCGTGCGCCAGGCGCGCGTGGCAGCAGCACGACCAGCGGGCCGCCTTTTTCCTCGCTGCGTTCGCGCAGCTCTTCCAGGAAGGCTTCGACCGATGAGATGTCGGCGAAGCGGTGCCAGCGCTCGGAGTTGATGCGCAGCTCGCCTGCCGTCTGCGGGCCGCGCAGCATCAGCAGGGACAGCAGCACGGCGCTCTGGTCGGGCACCCCCACGCCGCGCGGGAAGTTGTGCTCCCAGCGCGTGGCGCGCGCGCTGCTGATCTGTACGGACATGGTGCGCAGGCGCAGGCTGTCCAGCGCTTCCTGGGCCTCGCCTTCGCTGACTTCCATCACCGGATCACGGCTGCTTTTCTGGTTGCAGCCCGTGACCAGCGCGTTGAGCGTGAGCGGGTAGCTGTCGGGCACGGTGCGCGCCTTCTCCATCAGGGTGGCCAGCACGCGGGCTTCGACAGCGGTCAGGGGGGTGGAGCGGGGATCGAATGGCATGGGTGTCTGGACGGAAGAGGTGACAAGGCCCGGCAGGGCCATGGGCCTTGCCGGGGCTGGCGCAGGCCGCGCGGCCTGCGGTGCGACAATCGCCGCCCATGAAAAATATCGTGATCCTGATCTCGGGCGGCGGCTCGAACATGGCTGCCATTGTGCGTGCTTCGCAGCAACAGGACTGGGCGCGGCGTTACGGCGCCCGCGTGGCCGCCGTGGTCAGCAACAAGGCCGAGGCCTCGGGCCTTGTTTTCGCGCGCGAGCAAGGCATTGCCACCGAGGTGCTGGACCACCGCCCGTTCCCCAGCCGCGAGGCGTTTGACGCCGAGCTGGCCCAGGTGATCGACCGCCACGCGCCCTCGCTGATCGTGCTGGCCGGCTTCATGCGCATCCTCACGCCGGGCTTCGTGGCGCATTACGAGGGGCGCATGATCAACATCCACCCCTCGCTGCTGCCCGCCTTCACGGGTCTGCACACGCACCAGCGGGCGATTGATGCAGGCTGCCGCTTTGCAGGCTGCACCGTGCACCGCGTTACGGCCGAGCTGGATGTGGGCCCCATCCTGGAGCAGGCCGTGGTGCCCGTGCTGCCCGGCGACACGGCCCAGGCGCTGGCCGCGCGCGTGCTGGTGCAGGAGCACCTCATCTACCCGCGCGCGGTGGCGCAGTTGATGCGAGGCTAGGGTCTGCTCACAGGCCTTCGCTCTGAAAGGCCTGCTGCTCCACTTCGGGGCAGCGTGCAAAGCGGGGCTGCTCTACGCCGTCGATGACCACGGTTTCATTGAACATGGCGGCAGGCCTCACCCACAGGCCGCGCTCGCCGTAGAGCGCGCGGTACAGCGTCATTGACTCGCGCGTCTCGCTGTGGCGCACGGTGGCGAGCACTTCGTAGAGGGCGCCCTTGTAGTGGCGGTACAGGCCCGGGGGCGTGGCAATCAGAGGGGGCAGGTCGTCGTCGGTCATGGGGCGCCATGGTAGCTGCGCCAGCCGGGGGCTGCTGCGGGTTCCGACCTGTGGCCCTCTCGGATTTGCAAGGCGGTGGGACAATTGCGCCCATGCATCCCAAACAGCTTCTCGACGCCTGCGCCGAACTGGTCAAGCGCACCCTGACTTTCGAACACCCGGCCGACGCCGTGGTGTCACGCTTTTTCCGTGAAAACCGCAACCTGGGCCCGCGCGAGCGTGCCGCGCTGGCCGAAACCGCCTACACCGTGCTGCGCAAGAAGCTGCTTTTTGAGAGCCTGGCACGTTCTGGCAGCGGCTCGCGCGAGCGCAGGCTGGCCATCCTGGGCTTTGCCCATAGCCAGGAAGCCCTGGCCCGCGTGGCCGGCAAGTCCGAGCAGGGCGTCAAGGAGGCGCTCGGCTTTGCGCGCGCGGCGCTGTCCCCCCAGGAACTGCAATGGCTGGACGCCTGCGATGCCGTGCGCCCCGATGAACTGATGGAACCGCACCGCCACAACCTGCCCGAGTGGCTGGTCGCGCCGCTCAAGCAGCAGCTGGGTGAAGATTTCTGGGCCTTTGCCCAGAGCATGGAGCAGGCCGCACCGCTGGATCTGCGCGTCAATGCGCTGAACGCCAAGCGTGCCGATGTGCAAAAGGAACTGGCCGATGCCGGCATCGCCGCCGAAGCCACGCCGTACTCGCCCTGGGGCCTGCGCGTGCAGGGCAAGCCCGCGCTGGCCCGGCTGGACGCCTTCACGCGCGGCGCCATCGAGGTGCAGGATGAAGGCTCCCAGCTGCTGGCGCTGATGCTGGACGCCAAGCGTGGCGAAATGGTGGTCGATTTCTGCGCCGGCGCAGGCGGCAAGACCCTGGCCATTGGCGCGTCCATGCGCAGCACGGGGCGCCTGTACGCCTTCGATGTGTCCGGCCACCGGCTCGAAGCCCTGAAGCCGCGCCTGGCGCGCTCGGGCCTGTCGAACGTGCACCCCGCGGCCATCGCCCATGAGCGCGACGACCGCGTCAAGCGCCTGGCCGGCAAGATCGACCGCGTACTGGTCGATGCGCCCTGCTCGGGCCTGGGCACGCTGCGCCGCAATCCCGACCTCAAGTGGCGCCAGTCGGCCAAGGCCATCGAGGAGCTCACGCAAAAGCAGGCGGCCATCCTGGCCAGTGCAGCGCGCCTGGTCAAGCCGGGTGGGCGCCTGGTCTATGCCACCTGTTCGGTCCTGCCGCAGGAAAACGAGGCCATCGCCGAGGCCTTTGCAGCGGAGCACTCTGACTTCGTGGCCATGGATGCGGGCGAACTGCTGGCCCAGCTCAAGGTGGAGCAGGGCGATGCGCTGTGCAGCGGCGGCGAGACCGGCACGCAGTACCTGCGCCTGTGGCCGCAGCGCCATGAGACGGACGGATTTTTCGCCGCCGTTTGGACCCGGAAGCCGTAACTTGCAGACGCAATAAGCTGTAAATCGCAGGAGATTGCCGAATGCCTTTGTAGGCGCATCGCCTAAAATTGAGGCATCGGTGCCACTGGGCGCCGCCTTGCCAAAGGCTTCGGTTATGTCGCTGGATTTCGGATCGGTTTGGAACCTCGCCGTGGATTGGATGGCCCATGGCCTGTGGCAGCTGTCGTGGTGGCAGCTGCTGCTGTACGCCCTGGTCACCACCCACATCACCATTGCTGGCGTCACCATCTTCCTGCACCGCTGCCAGGCCCACCGCTCGCTGGACTTGGGGCCAGTTCCTTCGCACTTCTTCCGTTTCTGGCTGTGGCTGGGCACGGGCATGGTCACCAGGGAGTGGGTGGCCATCCACCGCAAGCACCACGCCAAGTGCGAAACCGAGGACGACCCCCACAGCCCGCAGACACGTGGCCTGGACACCGTGATGCGCCAGGGTGCGGAGCTGTACCGCGAAGAGGCGGCGAACGCCGAGACACTCAGGAAGTTCGGCCACGGCACGCCCGACGACTGGATCGAGCGCCATCTCTACAGCCGGCATTCGATCTGGGGCCCTTCGCTGATGCTGATCATCAATGTGCTGCTGTTCGGTGCCATCGGGCTGACGATCTGGGCCGTGCAGATGGCCTGGATTCCGTTCTGGGCTGCCGGCGTGGTCAACGGCCTGGGCCATTTCTGGGGCTACCGCAACTTCGAAGCCCAGGATGCCAGCACCAACCTCGTGCCCTGGGGCCTGATCATTGGCGGCGAGGAACTGCACAACAACCACCATACCTACCCGACCTCGGCGAAGTTCTCGGTCAAGCGCTATGAGTTCGACGTGGGCTGGGTTTACATCAGCGCCATGCAGAAGCTGGGCTGGGCCAAGGTCAAGAAGACGGCGCCGCGGCTGGTCATGGGCGCCGTCAAGCCCGTGGCCGACGAAAAGACGCTGGAGGCCGTGATCGCCAACCGCTACGAGGTCATGGCCCGCTATGCGCGCGGCGTGCGCGCCGCCGTGCAGATCGAGCTCGATGCGCTCAAGCAGCGCAAGGCCCGGCAGGCCGACCTGTCCCTGCTCAAGACGGCGCGCCGCTGGCTGCACCGCGATGCCGACAAGGTGCCCGCCCAGGCGCAGGGGCAACTGGCCCAGGCGCGCGCAGCCCACCCCGTGCTCGACCAGATGCTGGTCATGCGCGAGGAGCTGCGCCAGCTGTGGCTGAACACCTCGCTGTCGCGCGAGCAACTGACGGCCCATCTGCAGGCCTGGTGCCATCGCGCCGAGGCCAGCGGCATTGCCGCGCTCAAGGAGTTTTCCGTCAAGCTGCGCGCTGCCCACGCCTGAGGCCGCGAAGCCAGCCGGCAACCGACCATGCCCGGGGCCGCATCCCCTCTTCGGAGGCGATGCGGCTTTTTGCTGTGGGGCTCTGCCGCAGTTCCAGGCTTGCCATGGCCTGGGACAAGGAGCGGACCCGTATCTGCAGATCGGCGCCCGCACGCCAGCCCTGGCCCGGCCGCAGTCTGAAGGCCGGCGCGGGCACCCCATCCGCCCAGGCCTGTTGCGGAGCGGTGATTTCCAGCGGGCCGTGGCGGCAGAACAGTTCACTGCCCTCCAGCACATGCAGGTGAAGATCGTTGCCGGGGGCAAGATGGCGCAGTTCGAAGGAGCGGGTGTCGGCGTTGTGCATGGTCTGTGTCCTGTGATTCCAGGCCCTCAAGCGTAGGCACGCGGCCCTCATCGGCACAGGCACAGCCTGCGGCTTGTTGCATCGCAGCAGTGCAGATAGCGATGGATCTGTTCTGCTTTGTGGTCGATGGATCTGTATCTGTTGCGTAACAGCGCTTTGCGGCAAGATCGCGGGCAAGTCCTCTCGTCCCCGATTCGTTGTCGACCTGTTCCATGACCCTTGCAAGCGCCTCTCCGACCCTGTACCGCCGCCTGGCGGCCGACTACAGCCTGGCCATGGAACTGGGCACGCTCAAGGCGGGCGAGCGCATGCCTTCCGTGCGCGAGCTGATGCGCCGCCATGAGGTCAGCCTGTCCACGGCGCTGCAGACGCTGCGGCATCTGGAGGACCTGGGCCAGCTCGAAGCCCGCCCGCGCGTGGGCTACTTCGTGCGCGATGCCCGGCCTGCAGGCCTGGCCCCGGCCAGCGAGCCCGACCTGAGCCAGCCGGTGCAACCGCTGCCGCAGCCGCACTTCGCAGGCATCAATGAACACATTTCCCTGATGCTGGAGCGCGGCCGCCAGGCCGATGTGCGTGTGGACCTGGGCGGTGCCACGCCGCCGCCCGAACTGTTCGATCGCGGCTACCTGAACCAGGCCGCCGCCCGGCTGCTGCGCGAGCAGCCTGACCTGTTGGTGCTGGGGCGCTCCATGATGGGCAGCCACCCTGATTTCCAGCGCGCCATGGCGCGGCGCGCGCTGGCGGCGGGCATCCATGTGGCACCGGCCGATGTGCTGGCGACCACGGGCAATTCCGAGGCCGTGAGCCTGGCGCTGGCCGCCGTGGCCTCGCCCGGCGACTTGGTGGCCGTGGAGTCGCCGACCTACTACGGCCTGCTGCAGGTGGTGGAGTCCTTGCAGATGCAGGCGCTGGAGATTCCCTGCAGCCCGCGCACCGGCCTGTCCATCGAGGCGCTGGAGCTGGCCCTGCAGACCCAGCCGCGCCTGAAGGCCGTGGTGGTCGTGCCCGAGCTGCAGATGCCGCTGGGTACGCGCATTCCCGATGAGCACAAGGCCAGGCTGGTCGATCTGTGCGGCGCCCACGGCGTGGCATTGATCGAGGACGACTCCTATGGACTGTTCGTGGAAAGCGGCCAGCCCGTGCGCCCCATCAAGGCCTGGGATCGCCTGCCGGGCCATGTCATCTATTGCGAGGCCTTCAACAAGAGCATGGCGCCTGGCCTGCGCCAAGGCTGGATGAACGCTGGCCAGTGGCATGGCCGGGTGCAGATGCTCAAGTTCGCGCGCAGCCGGGGTACCCAGACCCTGGCCCAGTTGCTGGCGGCCGCCTGCGTGGGCTCGCCCGCACACCTGCGCAATCTGCAGCGCCTCAAGCAGCAGTTGCGGCGTCAGCGTGAAGGCATGGCGCAGCTGGTGGCGCGGTTTTTCCCGCTGGGCACGCGGCTGAGCCTGCCGCCCGGCGGACTCAGCCTGTGGCTGGAGTTTCCGGTCGGAGTCTCCACCTCCGGGCTTTTCACCGAGGCGCTGGCGCGCGGCATCCGCACGGCGCCGGGCAGCATGTTCTCGAACTCGGGGCGCTACGAGCACTGCATGCGCCTGGGCTGCACCCTGCCGGTGGATGCCGTGATCGAGCAGGCCTGCCGCGAGCTGGGTGCCATGGCCTGTGCGCAGCTGGGTCAGCCGGCGCGCGGTGGGTGACAGGCGAAAAACAGACGTAAAACGGACGCAAAGCGGGCACAAAGCCAACACAAAGCGGACGCAAAAAAACCGCCGGGCTTGCGCCGGGCGGTTTTTTGTCGGTACCGGGAACAGGCTGAATTACTTCAGCTTGATTTCCTTGTACGTGACGTGCTTGCGAGCCTTGGGATCAAACTTCATGATCGCCATCTTCTCGGGCATTGTCTTCTTGTTCTTGGTCGTGGTGTAGAAGTGGCCGGTTCCTGCAGTGGATTCCAGCTTGATCTTTTCGCGTCCGCCTTTAGCAGCCATGGTGTTTCTCCTTGAGGGATTTAGGCTTGGCCACGGGCACGCAGGTCTGCGAGCACGGAGTCGATACCGTTCTTGTCGATCAGGCGCAGAGCAGCGCTGGAAACGCGCAGGCGCACCCAACGGTTTTCGCTCTCAACCCAAAAACGGCGGTATTGCAGGTTGGGCAGGAAACGACGCTTGGTCTTGTTGTTGGCGTGGGAAACGTTGTTTCCCACCATGGGCTTCTTGCCCGTTACTTCACATACGCGTGCCATCAGGACACTCCGATAGTTGTACAGCCGCCGACGCTGATGCCCTGCATTTGCTGCATGGCTTGCCGGCAACCTCACCTCGCCATAAAGGGTGGCGGTAACCCCATGCTGAAAGTGTCCTGACCATGCAAGCAAGGCGCGCTTCAAATTCAGCAAAGCCACGGATTATAGCGTCTCCATGAGAAAAGCCCCTGGGCCAGCCAAACACGGCTGCAGCCAGGGGCTTTTGCCGCCCTGCGGGAGAGCAGGGTGGGCAGGGTGGCGTCCTGCTTATTCCTGTTCGAGGAAGCGCTGGGCGTCCAGCGCGGCCATGCAGCCCGTGCCGGCGCTGGTGATGGCCTGGCGGTAGACATGGTCCTGCACGTCGCCGGCCGCGAACACTCCGGGCACGCTGGTCTGCGTGGCAAAGCCCTTGAGGCCGCCCTGGGTGATGATGTAGCCGGTCTCGTCCATCTCCAGGTGGCCCTTGAAGATCTCGGTGTTGGGCGCATGGCCGATGGCGATGAAGCAGCCCTGCAGCTGGATATCCTCGGCATGGCCGTCCTGGGTGCTCTTGATGCGGATGCCGGTCACGCCGGACTGGTCGCCCAGCACCTCTTCGAGCACGAAGTGGGTCTTGAGCTCGATCTTGCCGGCCCGGACCTTGTCCATGAGCTTGTCCACGAGGATGGGCTCGGCCTTGAACTTGTCGCGGCGGTGCACCAGGGTGACCTTGCTGGCGATGTTGGACAGGTACAGGGCTTCCTCGACGGCCGTGTTGCCTCCGCCGACCACGCACACGGGCTGCTCACGGTAGAAGAAACCGTCGCAGGTGGCGCAGCCGGAGACACCGCGGCCCATGAAGGCCTCTTCGGAAGGCAGGCCCAGGTACTTGGCCGAGGCGCCGGTGGCGATGATCAGGCTGTCGCAGGTATAGGTGCCGGAATCGCCGGTCAGCGTGAAGGGGCGCTTGGAGAAATCGACGCTGTGGATGTGGTCGAACACCACCTGGGTCTTGAAGCGCTCTGCGTGCTCCAGAAAACGCTGCATCAGCTCGGGGCCCTGCACGCCGTTCACGTCTGCAGGCCAGTTGTCCACCTCGGTCGTCGTCATCAGCTGGCCGCCCTGGGCCATGCCGGTCACCAGCAGCGGGTTGAGGTTGGCGCGCGCGGCATAGATGGCGGCCGTGTAGCCGGCAGGGCCGGAGCCGAGGATCAGGACTTTGGCGTGTTGGGTAGAAGACATGGATGCAGTTCTTGAAAAAGGCGCACGCCGGCAGTCGGCGTGCAGAAAAAAAGATACATCGGGAACAGCTGTGGAGTATCGCTCCGCAGTCAGGTTCCCGTTGCCATATGGATCAATGGCCCGGATTGTCAAAAATGATCGACGTAGCGCCGTCATGCGGCGGTGTCATGCTCTGTTGCAAGTGCTTGCATTACGCTTGCGGGTCGCCCTGGCTGTTTTTGCGGCCAGTCCGAGGGGGCTGGGGTAAGCTCCCGCCTGCGTATGACTTACTCATTGAACGCTCTGAACGCTTCCACATCCGCCAAGGGCAAATCCAGGTCTGCGGCGCGCCCCGGCATGGTGGCGCGCTTCGGCCACGAAATGCTGCTGCTGGCGGGGCTGCTGGCCCTGGTGTTCTGGCTTGCCTCCATGCTCAGCTACTCGCCCCAGGATCCAGCGTGGTCCACCTCCGGGGCGGGACACGCGCGCCTGGTCGCCAACTGGATGGGCCGCGTCGGAGCCTGGCTGGCCGACGCCTGCTATTTCGGTTTCGGCATGTCGGTCTGGTGGCTGGTGCTGGCCTCGCTGCAGACCTGGCTGTCTTCCTTTGCGCGCTGGCTGCGCGGCGGCGTGCCGCGCGACGGTGTGCCACTGCCGCCCCTGTGGCGCCGGCGCCTGCGCTTTTGGGGCGGGCTGCTGCTGCTGCTGGGTGCGAGCTGCGCACTGGAGTGGACGCGCCTGTACCGCTTCGAGAGCGTGCTGCCCGGCCCGGCCGGCGGCGTCTTCGGCTACATGCTGGGGTACCACAGCCTGCAGTGGCTGGGCTTCATGGGCTCGGGCCTGATCGGCATCTGCGTGGCCGTGATCGGCCTGGCCATGGTGTTCCGCTTTTCCTGGGGCCATCTGGCCGAATCCATGGGCGCACGCCTGGACGGCTGGGTGCTCTTTCTTTTTGCGCGCCGTGAAAAGGCCCGGGACGAAGCCGCAGGCCGCCGCGCTGCGCGCGAGCGCGAGGAAGTGGTGCAGGAAGAGCGCACGGAAAGCGCCGTGCAGCACCCGCAGCCCGTGCAGATCATCGAACCCGTGCTCCAGGAGGCTGCGATACCCAGCGTGCGCGTGGTCAAGGAGCGCCAGAAGCCCCTGTTCTCCGAACTGCCCGACAGCAAGCTGCCCCAGGTGGATCTGCTCGATGCGGCGCAGCAGCGTCAGGAAAGCGTGTCGCCCGAAACGCTGGAGATGACCAGCCGGCTGATCGAAAAGCGCCTCAAGGACTTTGGTGTCGATGTGCATGTGGTCGCCGCCATGCCCGGCCCCGTGATCACGCGCTACGAGATCGAGCCGGCCACGGGCGTCAAGGGCTCGCAGATCGTGAACCTGGCCAAGGATCTGGCGCGCTCGCTGTCCCTGGTGTCCATCCGCGTGATCGAGACGATTCCCGGCAAGAATTTCATGGCGCTGGAGCTGCCCAATGCCAAGCGCCAGTCCATCCGCCTGTCCGAGGTGCTGGGCTCGCAGGTCTACCACGACGCCAAGAGCATGCTGACCATGGGCCTGGGCAAGGACATCGTGGGCAATCCGGTCGTGGCCGATCTGGCCAAGATGCCGCACGTGCTGGTGGCCGGCACCACGGGTTCGGGCAAGTCGGTGGGGATCAACGCCATGATCCTGTCGCTGCTGTACAAGGCCGAGGCCCGCGATGTGCGCCTGCTGATGATCGACCCCAAGATGCTGGAAATGTCGGTCTACGAAGGCATTCCTCACCTGCTGTGCCCCGTGGTCACCGACATGAAGCAGGCCGCCAATGGCCTGAACTGGTGCGTGGCCGAGATGGAGCGCCGCTACAAGCTCATGAGCAAGCTGGGCGTGCGCAATCTGGCGGGCTACAACACCAAGATCGACGAGGCCAAGGCGCGCGAGGAATCCATTCCCAACCCCTTCAGCCTCACGCCCGAGGAGCCTGAGCCGCTGCAGCGCCTGCCGCACATCGTCATCGTCATCGACGAGCTGGCCGACCTGATGATGGTGGTCGGCAAGAAGATCGAGGAGCTGATCGCGCGCCTGGCCCAGAAGGCCCGCGCGGCCGGCATCCACCTGATCCTGGCCACCCAGCGCCCCAGCGTGGACGTGATCACCGGCCTGATCAAGGCCAACATCCCCACACGCATCGCCTTCCAGGTCAGCAGCAAGATCGACAGCCGCACCGTGCTTGACCAGATGGGCGCCGAATCCCTGCTGGGCATGGGCGACATGCTCTACATGGCCAGCGGCACGGGCCTGCCCGTGCGCGTGCACGGCGCCTTCGTGTCGGACGAGGAAGTGCACCGCGTGGTGGGCTACCTCAAGGAGCAGGGCGAGGCCGACTACATCGAAGGCGTGCTCGAAGGCGGCACGGCCGAGGGCGACAGCGAGTTCGGCTCGGAGTCCGGCGACGGCGGCAACGGCGAGAAGGACCCCATGTACGACCAGGCCGTGGAAGTGGTCCTCAAGGACCGCAAGGCCAGCATCTCGTATGTGCAGCGCAAGCTCAGGATTGGTTACAACCGCTCGGCGCGCCTGCTGGAAGATATGGAAAAGGCGGGCCTCGTCAGCGGTCTCACCGCCAGCGGGCAGCGCGAAGTGCTGGTGCCCGCGCGCGCCGGGGAATGAGCCCGCTTCCCCCGCAATCATGGAGAAAGAATGAAACGTCTGTTGACTGCAGTTGTGATCGCGGCAAGCGCGACGGCCTCGTGGGCCGATGGCCTCAAGAGCCTGGAAGCCTTCATGAAGAATTCCCAGGCCGGCCGCGCCGAATTCACCCAGGCCGTCACGGCCCCGTCCAAGGATGGCCAGCCCCCGCGCACCAAGAACTCCAGTGGCCAATTCGAATTCCAGCGTCCCGGCAAGTTCAGGTTCGTCTACACCAAGCCGTTCGAGCAGACTATCGTCGCCGACGGCAAGACGCTGTGGCTCTATGACGCCGACCTCAACCAGGTCACGCAGCGCCCCCAGGCCCAGGCCCTGGGCAGCACACCGGCCGCCATCCTGGCGTCGGCCAACGATCTCAAGGCGTTGAGCGCCGACTTCGATCTGCAATCCGCGCCCGAGCAGGATGGCCTGCAATGGGTCCAGGCCAGTCCCAAGGACAAGAACGGCCAGCTCAAGAGCGTGCGCGTGGGCTTTGCGGCCGATGGCCAGCTTTCGGCGCTGGACATCCTGGACAGCTTTGGCCAGCGTTCGCTGATCCGCTTCAGCCAGCTGCAGACCCAGGCGTCCCTGCCGGCCTCGACTTTCGATTTCAAGGTGCCAGCGGGCGCCGACGTGCTCAAGCAGTAAGCCGCGCTGCCGCGCGGGGCAACCTTTCAGGCCGGTCACAGGCTGCGGTGCGCAGTTTGTGAGGTTTTGTAATGGTTTTGCCTAATATCGTCGAGACAATGGCGGCCTGCGGCCAGCGATTGTTTCGACGTCCCTCCGAGGACATGCTGGCCGGCTCTCGCATGCCTTTATGAACCTCAGTCGCAAGTTGCCGCTCGCCATTGCCATGGCGCTGCTATTCACCCTCGCTGCCGGATTCTTCGGACTCTGGTCGGCCCATCGATCCCTAGGCGTCTTTCACGGCGATGTCCAGCGCCACATGGCGGCGGAACGCCTTGCCGCCGAGGTGGAAGGCCACTTCAAAACCCAGGTCCAGGAATGGAAGAACGTGCTGCTGCGCGGCTCGGACAACGCGCTGCGCGAGCAGCACTGGAAGGGCTTTCTGGCCGATGAGCGCGCCGTGCAGGACAAGACCGCGGCCTTGCTGGCCCTGGTGGACGATGCCTCCCTGCGCGAGATCGCCCAGGGCTTTGTGGCGCAGCACCGCAAGATGGCCGAAGGCTACCGCGTGGGACTGGACAAATTCGAGGCCACGGGCTTCGACCCCTCCGTGGGCGACATGGCCGTGCGCGGCGTGGACCGCGAGCCGGCCGAGCTGCTTTCCCAGCTCAAGGCCGGCATTGCGGCGCAGAGCAAGGCGGTGGCCGACGATGCCTACAGCAGTGGCAAGCACGCCACGGAGCTGAGCCTGGTGCTGATGCTGGTGGCGGCCGTGGCCGGCGTGGCCATTGGCTGGCTCATCACCCGTGCCGTGGTGGCACCGCTGCGCAGCGCGGTCCAACTGGCCGAGAAGGTGGCCCAGGGCCATCTGACCAATGCCATAGCGAGCGGCGGGCACGACGAACTGGGCCAGCTGCTGCGGGCGCTGGGCGCCATGCAGGAGCAGCTGCGCAGCATCGTCGTGGAAGTGCGCGGCAATGCGGAGCAGGTGGCATCCGCCAGCTCGCAGATCGCGGCCGGCAACAGCGACCTGGCCCAGCGCACCGAGCAGCAGGCATCGGCCCTGCAGATGACGGCTTCGTCCATGGACCAGCTCGACTCCACCGTGCGCGGCAATGCCGATCACGCAGAGAAGGCCAACCTGCTGGCTTCGTCCGCCAGCGACATCGCCACGCGCGGTGGCGATGCCATCTCGGCCGTCGTGGGCACCATGCGCAGCATCCAGGATGCGTCCGAGCGCGTGGTCAGCATCATCGAGGTGATCGACGGCATTGCGTTCCAGACCAATATTCTTGCGCTCAATGCGGCCGTGGAGGCCGCACGGGCCGGCGAACAGGGCCGGGGCTTTGCCGTGGTCGCCGCCGAGGTCCGCACGCTGGCCCAGCGCAGCTCCGGCGCGGCGCGGGAAATCCGTGACCTGATCCAGGCCAACGCCCAGCGCGTGGCCCTGGGGGCCGAGGAGGTGGACAGCGCGGGTGCGACCATGGCCTCGGTGCAGGAGGTGATTGCCAAGGTCTCGCGCATGATCGGCGCCATCAGCCACTCCAGCGGCGAACAGAGCGCTGGCGTGAGCCACGTCAACAGCGCCATCGTCCGCATCGAGGAGGGGACCCAGCAGAACGCCGCGCTGGTGGAGCAGACCAGTTCGGCCGCCGAGAGCCTGCGCAAGCAGGCCCATCAGCTGGTCGAACTCATGGCGCGTTTCAGGACGGCCTGAACGCGGTGGCCGGGGCCGGGCGCAGCCGGTCGTGGAGCGCCGCCAGCACCAGGGTGGCTGCCACGGGCAGGGCCCAGCCCATGCCGTTGCCCGGCAGGCTGTTCAGGAAGGCCGGCAGCCAGTCCTGCCAGCCGGCCGCCTTGGCGGCATCGACAAGGCCGAACACCAGCGCCACGGCCAGCACCGGCGCGAACACGCGCTGCGCATTGCGCCACAGGCCTGACAGCAGGCTCAACACCACCAGGGCGATGGCCAGCGGATAAATGCCCACCAGCACGGGGCCGGACAGGGCGATCAACTGGGCCAGGCCCTGGTTGGACACCAGGATGCACGCCAGGCCAATGGCCACCACCACCGCGCGGTAGGGCAGACGCAGCATCTCGCTGAAGTAGGCGCCACAGGCGCTGACCAGGCCCACGGCCGTGGTCAGGCAGGCCAGGGAAATCACCACGGCCAGCAGCAGGCTGCCGATGGGGCCGAAGGTGTGATCCACATAGCGCGTGAGGATGAGCACGCCGGTCTGCGCCTGCGGGGCGATGGACTGGCTGGTGGCACCCAGATGGATCAGCGACAGATACACCAGGCCCAGGCCCACGGCCGCGATCACGCCCGCGATGATGGCGTAGCGCGTCTGCAGCCCGGTGTGGGAGATGCCCCGGCCCCGGATGGCGTTGACGATGACGATGCCGAAGGCCAGGGCGCCCAGCGCGTCCATGGTCTGGTAGCCCTCCAGAAACCCTTCGGTCAGGGGCGCGACCAGGTAGTCGCCGCTGGCGCTGGTGGCGGCACCGGCCGGCAGCAGCACGGCGGCGGCACCCAGCACCATCAGGGCCAGGATCAGTACGGGCGTGATCAGCTTGCCGATGGTGTCGATCAGCTTGCCGGGGAACAGGGACAGGCCCATGACCAGCACAAAGTACACCGCCGAGTAGATGAACAGCGCAGTGCTGCTGTGGCCCACGAAGGGCGCAAAGCCCATCTCGAACGACACGGTGGCCGTGCGCGGCGTGGCAAACAGCGGGCCGAGGATGAGATAGATCAGCAGGCCCAGCACCATGCCGGCCTTGCGGCCCACGGGCGAGGTCAGCGCATCGAGCCCGCCGCCCACGCGCGCCAGCGCCACCACGGTGAGCAACGGCAGGCCCACGCCCGTGAGCAGAAAGCCCGTGGCCGCAGCGGCCGCGTGCTCGCCGGCGCCCTGGCCGACCATGGGCGGAAAGATGATGTTGCCCGCGCCGAGGAACAGCGCAAAGGTCATGAAGCCTAGGGCGATAAGGTCCCGGGTCTTGAGTGTTTGCATGGATGTAGAAATGAAAAGGTCCCGCCTTGCCGCATGGCAGGCAGTTCCGGAAACGGTGGGAGGCGCGGAGCGATGGGGCAGCAATGGCGCAGGCCCTATGGCCGCGCATGCCGCGCGGCCGGCTCCGCAAAGGGCAGCATTTTAGGGCGGCGGCCCGAAGCGGGTGAAAAATGTCAGTGATTGCTCTTTATGAGATGCATGCAAACCATTCATGTCATGTGAGTGACATGCCTGCAGGCGATGGCCAGGCTCCCGGCTGGCGATCCATGGCTTCATCCCCCGCGGCCAGGTACAGGCATCAGGGGCCGGCGCACCCGCTGCCGCCATGGCGTGGACAATGGCGTCATGGTTTTGCAACTGCATCTGTTCCCCTCGGCAGCGAATCCGGCACATGGGCTGCCGAACGCCTTCTGCGCGGCGCTGCCTGCGACGGAGCTGGCCCATGGCTGATCTGTTCACCCAGGAGCCCTCCGCACCACTGGCCGAAGCCCTGCGGCCCAAGACCCTGGACGAGGTCGTGGGCCAGTCCCATCTGCTGGGCGAGGGCAAGCCGCTGCGCCTGGCCTTCCAGTCAGGCAAGCCGCATTCCATGATCTTCTGGGGGCCGCCCGGCGTGGGCAAGACCACGCTGGCACGGCTCACGGCCACGGCCTTCAAGTGCGAGTTCATTGCGCTGTCGGCGGTGTTCTCCGGGGTCAAGGACATCCGCGCGGCCATGGAGCAGGCGCAGCAGAACCTGGCCATGGGCCGGCACACCATCCTCTTCGTGGACGAGATCCACCGCTTCAACAAGTCCCAGCAGGATGCGCTGCTGCCCTATGCGGAAAGCGGGCTGGTCACCTTCATCGGTGCCACCACGGAGAACCCTTCCTTCGAGGTGAACTCGGCCCTGCTGTCGCGTGCGCAGGTCTATGTGCTGCAATCCCTGACCGACGATGAACTCCGGCAACTGCTGCTGCGGGCGCAGGAAAAGGCCCTGGGCGGGCTGGAGTTCGACGACCTGGCGCGGGACACCATCGTCGGCTATGCCGATGGCGATGCCCGGCGGTTCCTGAACCTGCTGGAGCAATGCCAGACGGCGGCCGGTGCTGCGGGCGTCACGCGGATCGATGCCGAGTTCGTGCAGAACGCGCTGACCTTGAATGCCAGGCGCTTCGACAAGGGCGGCGACAACTTCTACGACCAGATCTCTGCCCTGCACAAGTCCGTGCGCGGCTCCCATCCGGATGCTGCGCTCTACTGGCTCACGCGCATGCTCGATGGCGGCGCCGATGCGCGCTACCTGTCGCGGCGCATCGTGCGCATGGCCTGGGAGGATATCGGCCTGGCCGATCCGCGTGCCATGCAGATCGCCAACGACGCAGCCCTGACCTATGAGCGCCTGGGCAGCCCCGAGGGCGAGCTGGCGCTGGGCCAGGCCGTCATCTACCTGGCCATGGCCGCCAAGAGCAACGCCGGCTACAACGCCTACAACAAGGCCCGGGCCTTCGTGAAGCAGGACAGGAGCCGCGAGGTGCCCGTGCACCTGCGCAACGCTCCCACCAAGCTCATGAAGGAGCTGGGCTACGGCCATGAATACCGTTACGCGCACGATGAGCCCAACGCCTACGCGGCCGGCGAGACCTATCTGCCCGAAGGCATTGCGGAGCCGGGCTGGTACCAGCCCGTGCCCCGGGGCCTGGAGATCAAGATCGGCGAGAAGCTGGCCGTGCTGCGCAAGTGGGACGAAGAGGCTGGCGGCGCATAGCCGAAGCCGGTGAGGGCAGGCCGGTGCCGGGGCTAGGCGCCCGGGCCGGGCTCCACCGCCACGTCCCGCGCGTGCAGGGGGGCGTGGCACTCCGAGCAGACAACCAGGGGGTCGAACGTGTGGCCGCACACCGTATGCCGGTGCAGCAAGGGCCGGCCTTCCTCGCCGGACATGTGTACATCACCCCAGTGCACGATGGCCATGACCACCGGATGCAGGTCCAGTCCCTTGGGCGTGAGGCGGTACTCGTGCCGTACCGGCGCCTCCTGGTAGGCCACTTTCTTGAGCACGCCTGCCTCGACCAGCCTGGCCAGCCTGTCCGACAGCATGGGGCGTGAAATGCCCAGGCGTCCCAGGAATTCATCGAAGCGGCGCACTCCCAGAAAGCAGTCGCGCAGCACCAGCAGTGTCCAGCGGTCGCCGATGACCGAGACCGTGCGTGCGATGGAGCAGCGCTCCTCTTCCAGTTCGTTCCATTTCATTGGGCAGTTCCCCGCTTGACGGGTTCTGATTTTAAACCTACCGTGCATTGGGTTCAAAAAATGAACTGACCAATCATCCACGGAGATCCCATGACCGACAAGAAAGCCATTCTCGTGATCGGCGCTGGCGACGCCACGGGCGGCGCCATCGCCCGGCGTTTTGCGCGCGAAGGCTATATCGCCTGCGTCACGCGCCGCGACGCGGACAAGCTCCAGCCCCTGGTCGAGCAGATCCGCGCCGCCGGCGGGCAGGCACATGGTTTTGGCAGCGACGCGCGCAAGGAAGAGGAAATGGTGGCCCTGGTGCAGAAGATCGAGGCCGAGATCGCACCCATCGAGGTCGCCGTCTTCAACATCGGCGCCAACGTGCGCTTCGGCATCACCGAGACTACGGCGCGCGTCTACTTCAAGGTCTGGGAGATGGCCTGCTTCGCCGGCTTCCTGATGGGGCGGGAGGCGGCCAGGGTGATGCTGCCGCGCGGCCGGGGCACCATCATCTTCACGGGTGCCACCGCCAGCCTGCGCGGGCGCGAGGGCTTTGCGGCGTTTGCCGGTGCCAAGCACGGCCTGCGTGCGCTGGCCCAGAGCATGGCGCGCGAGCTCTGGCCCAAGGGCATCCATGTGGCCCATCCCGTAATCGACGGCGCCATCGACACGGAGTTCATCCGGACCAACTTTCCCGATCGCTATGCCCTCAAGCAGCAGGACGGCATCCTCAATCCCGACCACATCGCCGACCTCTACTGGCAACTGCACCAGCAGCCGCGCGACGCCTGGACGCATGAAACCGAAATCCGCCCCTGGATGGAGTCCTGGTAGGCCCTTCAGCCATTTGCGTCCCTTCAGCCGCTTCAGCCCCTTCGCTTCGATGTTCCATCCCATTTGATGCAGGCCGTGCCATGAAACCCCACGTGCAATTCCTCTTCGACTTCGGTAGCCCCAACGCCTATCTCTGCCACCAGGTCATCCCCGCAATCGAGGCGCGCAGCGGCATCCGCTTCGACTATGTGCCGGTCCTGCTGGGCGGCCTGTTCAAGCTGGCCAACAACCGCTCACCGGCCGAGGCGAATGCCGACATTCCCAACAAGCGCGCCTATGAGGCGCTGGAACTGCAGCGTTTCGTGCAAAGGCATGGGCTCACGCGCTTCCGGATGAATCCGCACTTTCCCGTCAACACCCTGCAAATCATGCGCGGGGCCGTGGCGGCGCAGGGCCTGGGCTGCTTCGAGCGCTATGTGGATGCGGTGTTCTCCAGCATGTGGGAGAAGGGCTGCAAGATGGACGATGCCCAGGTGATCGGCACCGAGCTGTCCGGGGCGGGCCTGGACGCCCCAGCCCTGATCGCCGCAAGCCAGACGCCCGAAGTCAAGGCCCGGCTGCTGGCAAATACCGAGCAGGCCTTCCACCGTGGCGCTTTCGGATCGCCCACCTTTTTTGTTGGCGACGAGATCTACTTCGGCAAGGACCGCCTGCGCGATGTGGAGGAAGAAGCGCTACGGGCCTGCAGCCAGCCTCAGGCCGATCGCCCGTCGTAGCGCGTGATGCGCAGCGCCTCGGGGTCCACGCCTTCCAGGCAGCGCACGTTGACGGCCGCCATGTGCCGGCCCTGGGGATCGATGGCCTCGCCGAACGGATGGATGCCGCAGGTCGGGCAGAAGCGGTGCTGGATCAGGTGCCGGTTGAAGGTGTAGGTCCGCATCTGTTCATCGGGCGTCTGCAGCTGCAGCTGTTCGCGGGGAACGAACCACATGAGCGCGCCCTTGCGTGCGCAGATGGAGCAGTTGCAGGCCATGGCCTGGGTGAGTTCGCCTTCCACATCGAAAGCGATGCCGCCGCAGTGGCAGCTGCCGTGGTATTTCATCGGGGTTCTCCGTGGCCACCTCTGGCTGGCGGCACTGCCGTTGATGGTAGGAGTTCATGCTGGCTACGGCAAATTGCTGCAGTGCTACATAAGAGCACGTGGCTTGTAAAGCCTCGGGAAACCCCCCTGCAACAAGGCGTTGCAGGCCACCGGGGGGTGCCTAGAATCGCCAATCCCCTGCGGTTTCCGGGCCACAAGCCAGGATGCGGCGGGAGAGCTTCCACCACCATGGCATTGCTGGCTCCGTTCGTTTGGATGCGAGGCACGCTGAATGTCTCCATCCTAGACTAAAGGGGAGAGCGCATATGGACATACTGCTTCAGCAGGTCATCAACGGATTGGTCCTGGGCAGCATGTACGCCCTGATCGCCCTGGGCTACACCATGGTGTACGGCATCATCCAGCTCATCAACTTCGCCCATGGCGAGGTGCTCATGGTCGGCGCGCTGACCAGCTGGAGCTGCATAGGCCTGATGCAGGAGGCCATGCCCGGTGCGCCGGGCTGGCTGATCCTGCTGCTGGCGACCGTGATCGCCTGCGTGGTGGCCGCGGCACTGAATTTCGTGATCGAGAAAGTGGCCTACCGCCGCCTGCGCAGCAGCCCGCGCCTGGCGCCGCTGATCACGGCCATCGGCGTCTCGCTGCTGCTGCAGACGCTGGCCATGATCATCTGGAAGCCCAACTACAAGGCCTATCCCACGCTGCTGCCGAGCACGCCCTTCGAGATCGGCACGGCGGTGATCACGCCCACCCAGATCCTGGTGCTGGTGGTCACGGCGATCGCGCTGGCATCGCTGACCTATCTGGTCAACTACACCAAGCTCGGACGCGCCATGCGGGCCACGGCCGAGAATCCGCGCGTGGCGGCCTTGATGGGTGTCAAGCCTGACGTGGTGATCTCGGCCACCTTCATCATCGGCGCCGTGCTGGCGGCCATCGCGGGCATCATGTACGCCTCCAACTACGGCACGGCCCACCACACCATGGGCTTTCTGCCGGGGCTCAAGGCCTTCACGGCGGCCGTGTTCGGCGGCATCGGCAACCTGGCCGGCGCCGTGGTCGGCGCCATGCTGCTGGGGCTGATCGAGTCCATAGGCTCGGGCTACATCGGCGACCTCACGGGCGGCGTATTGGGCAGCCACTACACCGACATCTTCGCCTTCATCGTGCTCATCATCATCCTGACGCTGCGCCCCTCGGGCCTGCTGGGTGAGCGTGTGGCCGACCGCGCCTGAGGAGATCCGCATGAACAGCAAGAAGACCGTGCAATGGATTCTGGGCGGCCTGGCGCTGATGGTGCTGCCGCTGGTGCTGCAGTACTTCGGCAATGCCTGGGTGCGCATCGCCGACCTGGCCCTGCTCTATGTGCTGCTGGCACTGGGCCTGAACGTGGTGGTGGGCTATGCAGGCCTGCTGGACCTGGGCTACGTGGCCTTCTACGCCGTGGGCGCCTACATGTTCGCGCTGATGGCCTCGCCGCATCTGGCGGAGACCTTCGAGGGCTTTGCCGCCATGTTCCCTGACGGGCTGCATACCTCCATCTGGCTGGTGATACCGCTGGCGGCGCTGCTGGCGGGCATCACGGGAATACTGCTGGGCATCCCGGTGCTCAAGCTGCGCGGGGACTACCTGGCCATCGTCACGCTGGGCTTCGGCGAGATCATCCGCATCTTCATGAACAACCTGGACCAGCCGGTCAACATCACCAACGGCCCCAAGGGCATAGGCCAGATCGACTCGGTGAAGATTCTGGGCCTGGACCTGGCCAAGCGCCAGGAGATCTTCGGCTACGACATCAGCTCGGTCACGCTGTACTACTACCTGTTCCTCTTCCTGGTGCTCGTCAGCATCGTGATCTGCTGGCGCCTGCAGGACTCGCGCATTGGCCGCGCCTGGATGGCCATCCGCGAGGACGAGATCGCCGCCAAGGCCATGGGCATCAACACGCGCAACATGAAGCTGCTGGCCTTCGGCATGGGCGCTTCCTTCGGTGGTGTCTCGGGCGCCATGTTCGCGGCCTTCCAGGGCTTCGTCTCGCCCGAGTCGTTCAGCCTCATGGAGTCCATCATGATCGTGGCCATGGTGGTGCTCGGCGGCCTGGGCCATTTGCCGGGCGTGATCCTGGGGGCGGTGCTGCTGTCGGCCCTGCCCGAGGTGCTGCGCTATGTGGCCGGTCCCTTGCAGCAGATGACCGATGGGCGGCTTGACGCCTCCATCCTGCGCCAGTTGCTGATCGCGCTGGCCATGATCGTCATCATGCTGATGCGTCCGCGGGGCCTGTGGCCGTCGCCCGAGCATGGCAAGAACCTGCCGCACCAGTCCTGAGCATGGAGACAACGCAGATGGCGAACACGGCAGACAACGGCTCCACCTCCCCGGTGCTCAGGGTTTCGGGCATTTCCAAGCGCTTTGGCGGACTGCAGGCCCTGTCCGATGTGGGCATGACCATTGGCCGTGGCCAGGTCTACGGCCTGATCGGTCCCAACGGCGCGGGCAAGACCACTTTCTTCAACGTGATCACGGGCCTGTACACGCCCGACAGCGGCAGCTTCGAGCTGGCCGGCAAGGCCTACGAACCCTCGGCCGTGCACAAGGTGGCCAAGGCCGGCATTGCGCGTACCTTCCAGAACATCCGGCTGTTTGCCGAGATGACGGCGCTGGAGAACGTGATGGTCGGGCGCCATGTGCGCACGCATTCGGGCCTGATCGGCGCGGTGTTCCGCACGCCCGGCTTCAAGGCCGAGGAAGCCGCGATCCGCGCGCGGGCCCGCGAACTGCTGGACTACGTGGGGATTTCCAAATACGCCGACTTCAAGGCCCGCACGCTGAGCTACGGCGATCAGCGCCGCCTGGAGATCGCGCGGGCGCTGGCCACCGACCCGCAACTGATCGCGCTGGACGAGCCCGCCGCCGGCATGAACGCCACCGAGAAGGTGCAGCTGCGCGAGCTGATTGACCGCATCCGCCGGGACCAGCGCACCATCTTGCTGATCGAACACGACGTGAAGCTGGTCATGGGCCTGTGCGATCGCGTCACCGTGCTGGACTATGGCAAGCCCATCGCCGAAGGCACGCCGGCCGAGGTGCAGAAGAACGACAAGGTGATCGAAGCCTATCTGGGCACCGGAGGACACTGAACCATGGGTGAGCAAGTGCAAGACAAGGGCGTGTCCGCGCCGGTGCTGTTGAAGGTCCAGGGACTGAAGGTGGCCTATGGCGGCATACAGGCCGTCAAGGGCGTGGACTTCGAGGTCCGCCAGGGCGAGCTGGTCTCGCTGATCGGCTCCAACGGTGCGGGCAAGACCACGACCATGAAGGCCGTCACGCGCAGCCTGCAGATGGCGGATGGCGACGTGCACTACCTGGGCCGCAGCATCCGCAACGTGGGCGCCTGGGATCTGGTGGCCCAGGGCCTGGTCATGGTGCCGGAGGGGCGCGGCGTGTTCGCGCGCATGACCATCACCGAGAACCTGCTCATGGGCGCCTACACGCGCAACGACAAGGCCGGCATTGCCGCCGACATCGAGCGCATGTTCGGCATCTTCCCGCGCCTGAAGGAGCGCCGCGACCAGCTGGCCGGCACCATGTCGGGTGGCGAGCAGCAGATGCTGGCCATGGCGCGCGCGCTGATGAGCCAGCCCAAGGTGCTGCTGCTGGACGAGCCCTCCATGGGCCTGTCGCCCATCATGGTGGACAAGATCTTCGAGGTGGTGCGCGATGTGCATGCGCTGGGCGTGACGCTGGTGCTGGTCGAGCAGAACGCCAGCCGTGCGCTGGCGCTGGCCGATCGCGGCTATGTGATGGAGTCCGGCCTGATCACCATGACCGGGCCAGGCCAGACCCTGCTCAGCGATCCGCGCGTGCGGGCCGCCTACCTGGGCGAGTGAACTCCGGGGCAGCCGCCTGCGCAGAGGTTGCTGGAATGTCCCGTGCCATCGACGGGATATGGCAAAAATATGACGATTTGATGAAGATTCATCGAATGCCCATCGATGCGGGATGTTGCGTATCTGTGCGATGAAGCAGGTTTTTCAAGAAAATTCGCGCAAAAAAGCAATTTTTGGAAAGCAATCGAAAAACCGGCTTCTGGCGCTGCGGGCGCGATAATTCAGGCCTTCCAGCACCCGGGCGCACCTCACATGAACTGGCTCCAACACATCCCCGTCGGGCTGCAGACCGTGGTCCTGCTGGCCATGAGCAATGTCTTCATGACGTTTGCCTGGTATGGGCACCTGAAGAACCACGCCTCGTCGCCCTGGTACGTGGCAGCCCTTGTCAGCTGGGGCATTGCGCTGTTCGAGTACCTGCTGCAGGTGCCCGCCAACCGCATAGGCCACACGCAGTTCAGTGTGGCGCAGCTCAAGATCATCCAGGAGGTGATCACGCTGTCGGTGTTCGCGCCTTTTGCCGTGCTCTACCTGAACCAGCCCCTCAAATGGGACTTCCTCTGGGCCGGCCTGTGCATGGTGGGCGCGGTGTATTTTATTTTTCGCAGCGGCTGACAAGGCGGCGCGCCGGCGCGCAAAAACGCGCTTGGGACTCAAGAGTACACTTCGCCCCGTTCAAGCCGGGAAGCCATGCCAAGCATCCGCAATGTGACGCAGTGAGTCGCCTGGTTCCCACTTTTCCCGGTAAGGAGCATTCATGCTTTTTGGCAAACTATTGCCACGCGAAGGCAATTTCTTCGAGATGTTCAACCAGCATGCCGACCGCATCGTCGATGCCGCGCATGCCTTCTCGCAGCTTGTCGCCAACTACAACGATCCTCATCTTCGCGAGAAGTACAACGAGGACGTGAACAACGCCGAGCGTGCCGCCGACCGCGTGACGCATGACGTCACCAAGGCGCTGCACAAGACCTTCATCACGCCGCTGGACCGCGAGCAGATCCACTCGCTGATCAACACCATGGACGACGTGGCCGACCTGATCCAGGACTCGGCCGAGACCATGGCGCTGTACGACGTGCGCCACATGACGGATGAGATCACGCGCCTGACCGACCTGTGCGTGCGCTGCTGCGAGCGGCTGCGCGATGCGGTCAAGCTGCTGTCGCGCATCTCCGATCCATCGGTGGTGGACGCGGCGATGAAGACCTGCGAGGAAATCGACCGCCTCGAATCGGACGCCGACCGCGTGATGCGCTCGGCCATGAGCAAGCTGTTCCGCGAAGAGCCCGATGTGCGCGAAGTCATCAAGCTCAAGGCCATCTACGAGCTGCTGGAGACGGTGACCGACCGCTGCGAGGACGTGGCCAACCTGATCGAGGGCATCGTCCTCGAGAATTCCTGAGCCCTCGCGGAGTCGTTTCGTTATGGAATCCGTACAAGCGGCCCTGTGGGTCGTGATCCTGCTGGTGGTGCTGGCCTTGCTGTTCGACTTCATGAACGGCTTCCACGATGCTGCCAACTCGATCGCCACCGTGGTCTCCACGGGCGTGCTCAAGCCCACGCAGGCCGTGGCCTTCGCGGCCTTCTTCAACGTGGTGGCGGTCTTTGTCTTCCACCTCAGCGTGGCGGCCACCGTGGGCAAGGGGATCGTCCAGCCCGGCATCGTGGACACGCACGTGGTCTTCGGCGCCCTGGTCGGCGCCATTGCCTGGAACGTGATCACCTGGCACTACGGCATCCCCAGCAGCTCCTCGCATGCGCTGATCGGCGGCATCGTGGGCGCCGTGATCGCCAAGGCTGGCGCGGGCGCACTGATCGCCAGCGGCATCTGGAAGACCGTGGCCTTCATCTTCGTCTCGCCGCTGCTGGGCTACCTGCTGGGCTCGCTGATGATGGTGCTAGTGGCCTGGATCTGCCGCCGCGCCGCTCCCAACCGGGTGGACCGCTGGTTCCGCCGGCTGCAGCTGGTCTCCGCCGGCGCCTACAGCCTGGGCCATGGCGGCAATGATGCGCAAAAGACCATCGGCATCATCTGGCTGCTGCTGATCGCCACCGGCTATGCCAATGCCGGCGACGCGGAGCCGCCGCTGTGGACCATCGTCAGCTGCTACCTGGCCATCGGCCTGGGCACCATGTTCGGCGGATGGCGCATCGTCAAGACCATGGGCCAGAAGATCACCAAGCTCAAGCCCGTGGGAGGCTTTTGCGCCGAAAGCGGTGGCGCGCTGACGCTGTTCTTCGCGACCTTCCTGGGCGTGCCGGTCTCGACCACGCACACCATCACGGGCGCCATCGTCGGCGTGGGCTCCACCCAGCGTGCCAGCGCCGTGCGCTGGGGCGTGGCAGGCAACATCGTCTGGGCCTGGGTGCTGACGATTCCTGCTAGCGCCTTCGTGGCTTCCATTGCCTACTGGATCAGTCTCCAGCTGTACTGAGCCAAGGCAAGTGCCTCCAAAAAGAAAGACCGCCATTGGCGGTCTTTCTTTTTGGGCGGAGGCACGCGCTGGCGCACCACAGCGAAAACTTCACTGCGAAATCTTGCGCGCTTCCTCCACCTGGTGCTCGAAGTAATGCTGGAAGCTGTAGGCAATGCTGGCCATGAGCACGGCGGCGCCCAGCATCAGGGACAGCGCAATGGCAAAGATGGTGGGCCAGCCCGTGCGCCCGGCCTGCGCCTGCACGTCAATGCCGGGGTTGTGGCGCCGGTTCCAGGCTTCGGTGTCGGTCAGCCCGTAGAGGATGGCGCGCAGCGCGCAGCCGGCGATGGTGAAGCCCAGCAGTGGAATCAGCAGCCAGCTGAGCTGGTCGTCCTGTCCCAGTTGCTGGACGCGTTCGATGCCGTACACGCCCAGCGCCGTGGGCACGGGCAGCAGCCAGCCCAGCCAGTCGCGGAAGCCATGCAGATAGAAGCGGTGCAGCCCCAGCGGCCCGCCGACAAAGGCCAGCCAGGTCGCCAGGGTCTTGCTTTTGGAGCGCGCAGCCCCCTGCTGTGCTTGAGCGGGCTGAGGCAATGGCGTGCTGGGTCGGTTCATGCGCCCATTATTCGGGCGAACTGCGGTTGCCGTCTCCCAGGGTCTTCTCCATGAGAACGATGTCCAGCCAGCGGCCGAACTTCCATCCCATGGAGCTCAGCGTGCCCGCCGGGGTGAAGCCCGCGGCGCGGTGCACGCCGATGGAGCCGGCATTGGCCGAGTCGCCGATCACCGCCAGCAGCTTGCGCACGCCGGCCGCCTCGCATTCGCGCGACAGCGCATCGAGCAGCAGTCGGCCCACGCCCTGGCCGCGCGCCGCGTCATGCACGTAGATGGAATCCTCGGCGGAGAAGCGATAGGCCGGGCGCGGCTTGAACCAGTTGGCGTAGGCAAAGCCCAGCACCTGGCCCTGTTCGTCCACGGCGACCAGATAGGGCAGGCCCTTGGCCAGCACGTCCGCGCGGCGCGTGGCCATGTCCGATTCGACAGGGGGATCGGTCTCGAATGTGCCCGTGCCGTGCAGCACGTGGTGGCGGTAAATGGAGGTGATGGCGGCGAGATCGCCGTCCAGGCTTGAGCGAATGGTAGGCATGGAAAGGGAAGTTGGATATAATCGCTGGTTTTACGGCGTGTCGCTGGCCGGGTGGCCATGTCGCGTGTCTCAAACGCCGCAAAACATGTGCAGCCATTCATTGTCTAGTTAATTGTGTGGTGGCTGCGCCCACCCGAAGGAAAATCATGGTCGTCATTCGACTCTCTCGCGGCGGTTCCAAGGCCCGTCCGTTCTACAACATCGTTGCCGCCGACAAGCGCGTGCGCCGCGATGGTTCGTTCATCGAACGCCTGGGCTTCTACAACCCCAACGCCCGTGGCGGCGAAGAGGGTCTGCGCGTTGCTCTGGACCGCGTGAACTACTGGAAGGGCGTTGGCGCGCAGGCTTCCGAGACCGCAGAGCGCCTGATCAAGCAGGCCACCCAGAAGACTGCTGCCTAATTCAGCATCCCTTCTGAAATCGGGTTCCGTTGGCTTGTCTGACGGAGCCCGTTTTTGTTTTCCCTTCCGGATCGCCTTGCACGGATCTGCAACGATCTGCATCGACTGTCCATCTACTGCCTACCGACTGCCATGAGCCACATGCCTGAACTCGAAGCCAGCGTCCTGCCCGCCGATGCCGTGGAGGTCGGGCGCATCGCCGATGCCTGGGGCATCAAGGGCTGGTTCAAGGTGGCCGCCTTCAGTGCCGACCCCGAGGCCCTGTTCACCGCAAAGCAGTGGTATCTGCAGCCCCCCGAGAAGGGTGCGCGGCAGTTCACCGGAACCGTGCTGCTGCCGGTCAAGCAGGCGCGCGTCCACTCCGATTCCGTCGTCGCCACATCGCCTGTCGTGAACGACCGCAATACCGCCGAGGCCCTGCGTGGCGCGCGCATCTTCGTGGCGCGCAGCGATTTCCCGCAGCCCGAAGATGGCGAGTATTACTGGGTCGATCTGCTGGGCCTGTCCGTGGTCAACCGCGAGGGTGTGGCCCTGGGCGTCGTCCGCGACCTGCTGTCCACCGGCCCGCAGACCGTGCTGGTGCTGGCCTATGAAGAGGATGGCAAGGAGCGCGAGCGCATGATTCCCTTTGTCGATGCCTATGTGGACAAGGTGGATCTGCAGGGCAAGACCATCGTTGCCGACTGGCAGCCCGACTATTGATCGCCGACCTCCATGCGCTTCGACATCATCACGCTGTTCCCTGAGCTGTTCACGCCGTTTCTTGAAAGCGGCGTCACGCGCCGTGCTTATGCCTCGGGCCAGGTCGGCGTGCACCTGTGGAATCCGCGCGACCATGCCCAGGGCAACTACCGGCGCGTGGACGATCGCCCCTTTGGCGGCGGTCCGGGCATGGTGATGATGGCCGAGCCGCTGCGGCGCTGCCTTGAGACGGCGCAGCAGGCGCGCCGCGAGGCCGGCGAGCCCGAGCCGGCTCCCGTGGTGCTGTTCTCGCCGATCGGCACCACACTGCGCCATGCCGTGGTGGCCGACTGGGCGCAGGGGCAGGGCGCAATCTTGCTGTGCGGCCGCTACGAGGGCCTGGACCAGCGCTTCATCGATACCCATGTCACGCACCAGTTGAGCCTGGGCGACTTCGTGCTGTCTGGCGGCGAGATCGCTGCCATGGCCCTGCTGGATGCCGTCGCACGGCTGCAGCCCGGCGTGCTCAATGACGAAGGCAGTTTCCAGCAGGACAGCTTCAATCCGGCGCTCGACGGCCTGCTCGATTGCCCGCACTACACCCGTCCCGAAGTCTGGGAAGGGCGGGAAGTGCCGGCGCCACTGTTGTCCGGCCACCACGCGCAGATCGAGCGCTGGCGGCGCGACCAGCGCCTGTCCATCACGGCCAGGCACCGGCCCGAGCTGATAGAGCAGGCGCGCGCCCAGGGCCTGCTCAACGCCAAGGACGAGGGGTTTTTGGCAAAAAACGTCTCCGGGCTATAATCCGCGATTCTTCGATCCTCTATCCGGCCGCTGCTACGAACAAAGCAGCCATGGCGCCAATCCCGGCGCTTGCCAATCCTGGCGCGGACAAGATCGATTGGATGTTGACCATGAATCTGATCCAGATCCTCGAGCAAGAGGAAATCGCCCGTCTGAACAAGACCATCCCCCAGTTCGCCCCCGGTGACACCGTCATCGTGAGCGTGAACGTGGTCGAAGGCAGCCGCAAGCGCGTGCAGGCTTACGAAGGCGTGGTGATCGCCAAGCGCAACCGTGGCCTGAACAGCGGCTTCACCGTGCGCAAGATCTCCAGCGGTGAAGGCGTGGAGCGTACGTTCCAGACCTACTCGCCCCTGATCGCCGGCATCGAAGTCAAGCGTCGCGGTGATGTGCGTCGTGCCAAGCTGTACTACCTGCGCGAGCGCAGCGGCAAGTCGGCCCGCATCAAGGAAAAGCTGCCGTCGCGTGTCAAGGTTTCTGCCGAAGCCTAAGCACCTGCGTCACAGCTGGAAAGCCGCTACAGTCGCCTGTAGCGGCTTTTTTGTTGTCCGGCCGTTTCCCATCACAAGCCTTCATTCGTGTCCTCTCTGCCCGATACCGCCATTCCCGTGCCGACCGGCGGGCCAGTGCCCGCAGCCGTGCCGTCGATCGCCGACCCGCGCATGGCGCAACTGATTGGCAAGGACAGCCACCTGCCTGCCGTGCCCCCCGAGGCCCGCACGCCCGAGGCCCTGCGCCAGCGCTTTGCGCTGCCGCCCCAGTGGGCTCCCGAGGTGGTGCGCGAGAAACGCTTCAGCGATCGCCAGCCCACCGATGCCGCCGTGCTCGTGCCCATCGTGCTGCGCCCCGAACCCACGGTGCTGCTGACCGAGCGCACGGCCCACCTGTCCACGCATTCGGGGCAGGTGGCATTTCCGGGTGGCAAGCGCGATCCGGAGGATGCCTCTGCCCAGGCCACGGCCCTGCGCGAGGCGCATGAGGAAGTCGGACTGGCCGCCAGCGATGTGCAAGTGCTGGGCACGCTGCCCATCTACATCACGGGCACGGCCTTCCTGATCACGCCGGTGGTGGCCCTGGTCGATCCCCGGGCGCACCTCAATCCCAATCCCTACGAAGTGGCGGATGTGTTCGAGGTGCCGCTGGCCTTCCTGCTCGATCCTGCCAACCATGAGCGCCACTCCATGGTCTGGAACGGCGTGCCGCGTGAATGGTTTGCAATGCCCTACCAGGATGGTGATCGCCAGCGCTACATCTGGGGCGCCACGGCCGGCATGCTGCGAAATCTTTACCGATTCCTGTCGGCCTGATGCCCGGATCGCGGGCCGTGCCACCCCGGGGTCACTGACCTGTCTGCATGCGCCAGTATGATGGCCGGATGAGTTTCTTTGCCATTCTGATCGCCTTGCTGATCGAGCAGGCGCGCCCGTTGACGCCGGCCAATCTCGTGCACACAGGCTACAGAGCCTGGACGGTTTCGGTGCGCCGCAACTTCGATGCCGGCCAGGCACACCATGGCTGGCTGGCCTGGACCGTGGCGGTGGCATTGCCCTGCGTGTTGGTGACGGGCATCTATCTGCTGCTGCTGTGGGGCGTGGGCTGGCCGCTGGCCATGGTCTGGAATGTGGCCGTGCTCTATGTGACGCTGGGCTTTCGCCAGTTCAGCCACCACTTCACACGCATCCGCGATGCGCTGGATGCAGGCGATGAGTATGCCGCGCGCGAGGCGCTGGCTCACTGGCAGCAGGTCGATGCCAGCGAGGTGCCGCGCAGCGAGGTCGTGCGCCATGTGATCGAGTACTCGGTGCTGGCCGCGCATCGCCATGTGTTTGGCGTTCTGTTCTGGTTCTCTGCGCTGGCAGCGCTGGGGCTGGGCCCGCTCGGCGCCGTGTTCTACCGCATGACCGAGCACCTTTCGCGCTCCTGGTCGCGCAAAGGCCTGGTGGGCGGCACCCAGGTCAGTCCCCAGTTGCAGCACACCTCCCGGCTGGCCTGGACCGTGATCGACTGGTTGCCTGCACGGTTGACGGCGCTGTCCTTTGCCGTGGTCGGCAGCTTCGAGGAAGCCATCGAAGGCTGGCGCTTCCATGCCCAGCGCTTTCCCAACGACAACGATGGCGTGATCCTGGCCGCCACCTCGGGTGCCATCAACGTGCGCCTGGGCGGCGAGGCGCTCAAGCGCCGCGAAGGCATCTCGGTGACCCGCGACGACGGCGAGGAGATCGATCTCGATGTGGACAGCGAAGCCACGCCGGGCCGCGAGCCCGAGATCGGCCATCTGCGCAGCGTGGTCGGCCTGGTCTGGCGTTCGGTCGTGGTCTGGCTGCTGCTGCTGGCCCTGCTGTCGCTGGCGCGTTTGCTGGGCTGATCGCTGCGCCGCAGAAGGCGAGCCCTGCCTGTCTTGCCAGGCAGCAGCCCGCCCTTCCTGATGCAGCCGGGTCGTTGTTTTGAGGAGGTCAGTACTTCTGCGCCTGGCTCAATTCATCGAACAGCTCGGCGTAGATGTAGTAGCGGTTGGCGCTGATGTCGTGGTCGGCATCCATTCCGGTTTCCTCGTCTTCCACGCGCGGCATGACGGCGCATCCCGGCTCGTGCAGGTGGGTGCAGTTGTAGAACTTGCATTCCTGCGCATGGGCGCCGATGTCGGGCATGCAGCGGGGCAGGTCCGTGGGCTCTATGTGGCGCAGGCCGAATTCCTGGAAGCCCGGTGAGTCGATCAGCGCCGTGGTGCGCTCTTCGTCCATCCAGTACCAGCTGGTCGTGGTGGTCGTGTGCTTGCCGGAGTTCAGCGCCTGCGAGATCTCGTTGGTGGCCGCGCGTGCGCCGGGCACCAGCAGGTTGATCAAGGTGCTTTTGCCCGAGCCGGAGGGTCCCAGGACCAAGGTGGCCTTGCCCTTGAGGTGTTGCATCAGCAACTGCCGGTCGGCCTCGCCTTCGTTGGCCAGCGACAGCGACAGCACCTCGTAGTGCGGCGTTTCCTGGCCCAGGTACATCTCGCGATAGGGCTTCAGGCGCTCCCAGGCATCGGCGAAGGGCTCGGCCAGGTCACGCTTGTTCAGGGCGATCAGGGGCTTGATGTGGGTGGCTTCGGCGGTGATGAGGGCACGGGCCAGCTGGCTTTCGGAGAACACCGGCTCGGCCGCGATCAGGATCAGCACCTGGTCGATGTTGGCCGCAAAGGACTTGGTGCGTATTTCGTCCTGGCGGTAGAACAGGTTGCGCCGTTCCAGCACCTTCTCTATGGTGCCTTCCTCGCCCTGGCCGGCGGGTGGCAATTGCCAGCGCACGCGGTCGCCGACCACGGTCTGGCTCTTCTTGCCGCGCGGATGGCAGATGTGGCGTGCGCCTTCTTCGGTCTCGACCACGCAGTGGCGGCCATGGCTGGAGACGACCAGGCCTTCTCGCAATGCGGAGCGCTCAGCCATGGGATGCCGGGGTGGGATTCATGGACGCTCCAGCAGCGCATCGATGCGCCGGGCGCACTCGATGTCGGTGGACGAGATGCCGTTCACGTCATGCGTGTTCAGGCGCACACCGCAACAGCCGTAGCTCACGGTGAGGTCGGGGTGGTGGTCCTGCTGGTGGGCGATCAGGGCCAGCGCGTTCACGAAGGCCATGGTCTCGTAGTAATTGGCAAAGGCGTAGCTCTTGGCGATGGCATCGCCATCGAGCTGCCAGCCCGGCAGGGCCGCCAGTGCGGTGCGCAATTCGTCCGGCGTCAGCGCGCGGCGCTGCTGAGTGGACCAGTCCTGTTGTTGCAAGCGTTGTGTGCTCATGGTGGATGTGAAAGGGTCAGGTCGGAGAAGGCATGCGCGCCAGCCGGGCGAGGGCGGGCGGATGCGAGTAGTAAAAGCCCACGTACCAGGGATCGGGCGTGAGCGTTGAAGCATTGTCCTCGTACAGCTTGAGCAGTGCCGAGGCCAGATGGGCGCCGCTGGCCTGTTGCATGGCATAGGCATCGGCTTCGAACTCGTCGCGGCGCGACAGGGCCGAGAACAGCGGGGTGACAAAGAAACTGAACACCGGCACGGCCAGCAGGAACAGCAGCAGTGCCACGGCCTCGTTGCCGGCGCCTATCCCGCCATGGCCCAGCGCAAGGTCCAGACCCGGGCGCACGCCCAGGCCCAGGTAGAACCACAGCTGCTGCGACAGCCAGCCCAGCAGTGCGAAGCCGGCCAGGCTGGCGGCGAACATCAGCAGCATGCGCTTGAGGATGTGGCGGTGCTTGAAGTGGCCCAGCTCGTGCGCGAGCACGGCCTCCACCTCGTCGGCGTCGAGCTGCTTGAGCAAGGTGTCGAAGAAAACCACGCGCTTGGAATGGCCGAAGCCCGTGAAATAGGCATTGGCATGGGCCGAGCGGCGGCTGCCATCCATCACGAACAGGCCTTTGGCCGTGAAGCCGCAGCGCTGCATCAGCGCGCTCACGCGCTCCTTGAGCGTGCCTTCGGCCAGCGGTTCGAACTTGTTGAACAGCGGTGCGATGAAGGTCGGAAAGATCCACATCAGCAGCAAGTTGAACGCCGTCCACACGGCCCAGGCCCACAGCCACCACAGGTCGCCGGCCGAGCCCATGAGCCACAGGATCAGGGCCGCCAGGGGAAGGCCGATGGCCGCGCCCATGGCGGTGGACTTGATGGCATCGGTCAGCCACAGCCGCAGCGTCATCTGGTTGAATCCAAAGCGCTGCTCCAGCACAAAGGTCTGGTAGAGCGACAGCGGCAGCTCCACCAGCCCGGAGATCAGGGCAAAGCCGGCCAGCAGTGCCAGTTGCTGCCACAGGCCGGCGCCCATCAGTTCCAGCAGCCACTGGTTGAGCGCATCGAGCCCGCCCAGCAGCGTCCATGCGAGCAGCACCACGGCGCCCAGCGTCATCTCGATCAGTGCGATGCGGGCCTTGGCCAGCGTGTAGTCGGCGGCCTTTTGATGGGCCGCGAGGCTGATGCGTTGCGCAAAGGCCTCAGGCACCTCGGCCCGATGGCGGGCCACATGGCGGACCTGGCGCGAGGCCAGCCAGGCGCGCAGCAGCCACTGGGCCAGCACGGCTGCGGCAAACAGCAGGGACAGCGTCGAGGAAAAATCGGGGTTGAAGGCCATGTGGCCGCAGTGTAGGCGACAATTTGGGCCATGTCCGAAGCCTCCGAAGCCGCCAGCGCTTGCATTCCCGTCCCCGCCGAACCCGGCACGTCCATCACCCTGGCCAAATCCGATCTCAACCTCGTCTGGCTCGACTGCGAGATGACCGGGCTGCAGCCCGATACCGATCGCATCATCGAGATCGCCGTGGTCGTCACCAGCCCGGACTTGGCCATTCGCATCGAAGGGCCGGTATTTGCCATCCATCAGGCAGATGCGCTGCTCGATGGCATGGATGCCTGGAACAAGGGCACGCATGGCAGGAGCGGCCTGATCGATCGCGTCAAGGCATCGACCACCAGCGAGGCCGATGCGGAGGCTGCGCTGATCAAGTTCCTCTCGCAGTACGTTCCCAAGGCCAAGGCCCCGCTGTGCGGCAACAGCATCGGGCAGGACAGGCGCTTCATGGAGCGCTACATGCCCAAGCTCAACAACTTCTTCCACTACCGCAATGTCGATGTCAGCACCCTCAAGGAACTGGCCAGGCGCTGGAAGCCCGACGCCTACGCCTCCTTCAAGAAGGCCCAGCGCCACACGGCACTGGCCGATGTGCACGAGTCCATCGATGAGCTGGCGCACTATCGCGCGCGCCTGCTGAACGTCTGAATCTGGCGGCCCCGGCCATTTTTTATGACAGGGGCTTGCGGGAAAACCCGGGGAGTGCGACAATCTACAGCTTGCCCCCATCAACAAGGGGCAATTTGCACATCTCCATCACACAAGGGCCCCTGCGCTGTGTGTCTGTGGTCGGTGTCCATAGACCACCATGAAGGATTTCATGGATGGCGGGACCACCGGTTTCGGACCAGCCGAAAATGCCCATCCGCCCTTTTGCGAAGGGCCGGTTAAGTCTGACGGTGGATGTTGACCCAACCGTCGAGAAAAGCGTGCCAGATCGCTGACTGCGCGTGCTTTTCGTTAGAGCCATTCATGAACGATATCTCTCAAGAGCAGGGCATCATTGCCGCTGCCGATTCCTCTTTTGCTTCCGCCGCTGAAGCATCTTCCGTGCTGAACGCCGCCGTTGCCAGCGCCGAGCAGGCCGCCGAATCCCTGGCCGCCGCCGAAGTCGTGGAAATCACCGAAGGCGCCGAGGCTGTTGAAGCAGCCCCCGAACTGCCCAATGCCTTCATCGAGCTGGGCCTGGCTGAAGAACTGGTCCGTGCCGTTGCCGATCTGGGCTACACCCAGCCCACGGCCGTGCAGGCGCAAGCCATTCCCCTGGCCATGGGCAGCGATGACCAGGCCTTCATCGACCTGATGGTGTCCAGCCAGACCGGCTCGGGCAAGACCGCTGCCTTCCTGCTGCCCGTGCTGCACACGCTGATCCAGCAAAAGGCTGACGAAGAAGCCGCCATCCGCGCCGAATATGACCGCCAGTGCGCCGAAGCAACGGCCAGCGGCCAGCCCACGCCCAAGCGCAACAAGCGCAAGGACCCCACGAATCCCCGCAACTTCAAGGCAGCCGTTCCCGGCGCCCTGATCCTGTGCCCCACGCGCGAGCTGGCACAGCAGGTGGCGCATGACGCCATCGAGCTGGTCAAGCACTGCCGCGGCATCCGCATCGCCAACGTGGTGGGCGGCATGCCCTACCAGCTGCAGATCGCCAAGCTGCAGAACGCCAACCTCGTGGTGGCCACTCCCGGCCGTCTGCTGGACCTGCAGCGCTCGATGCAGATCAAGCTCGACCAGGTTCAGTTCCTGGTGGTGGACGAAGCCGACCGCATGCTGGACCTGGGCTTCTCGGATGACCTGGCCGAAGTCAACGACCTGACGGCACAGCGCAAGCAGACCATGATGTTCAGCGCCACCTTCGCGCCCCGCATCCAGCAACTGGCCATGCGCGTGATGCATGACGGCGGCTCCGGCGTGAAGAAGGTCACCATCGACACGCCTCAGGAAAAGCACGCCAGCATCAAGCAAGTGCTGTTCTGGGCCGACAACTCCCAGCACAAGCGCAAGCTGCTGGACCACTGGCTGCGCGACACCACGATCAACCAGGCCATCGTTTTCGCATCGACCCAGGTCGAGTGCGACGGTCTGGCCAATGACCTGCAGCAAGACGGCTTCTCCGCCGTGGCACTGCACGGCGCTCTGAGCCAGGGCCTGCGCAACCGCCGCCTGATGGCGCTGCGCAGCGGTCAGGTGCAGGTGCTGGTGGCTACCGATGTGGCGGCACGCGGCATTGACGTGCCCACCATCACCCACGTCTTCAACTACGGCCTGCCCATGAAGGCAGAGGACTACACCCACCGTATCGGCCGCACGGGCCGTGCCGGTCGCGAAGGTGTGGCCGTCACGTTCGCGGAATTCCGTGACCGTCGTCGCATTTTCGATATCGAGGCCTACAGCCGCCAGCAATTCAAGGCCGAAGTGATTCCTGGCCTGGAACCTGCACAGCGCGCACCCAGCAGCAACGAAGGCCGTGGCGGCCGTCGTGGCGGCGGTGGTTTTGAAAGCCGTGGCGGCGATCGTCGCGGTGCCGGCGGCGGTGGCCGTGGCGGTTTCGGTGGTGATCGTGGCTTTGGCGGCGATCGCGAGCGCAGCTTCGGTGATCGCGGTGGCGATCGTGGCTTCGGCGCACGCCGTGATTCCGAAGGCTATGGCCGCAAGGCTGGCTTCGGTGGCTTTGGTGGTGGCCAGCGCGAAGGCGGCTTCGGCCAGGGCCAAGGTCAGCGTGAAGGCGGCTATAGCCAGGCTCCGCGTGAAGGCGGCTACAGCCAGGCCCCGCGCGAAGGCGGCTTTGGCCGTGGCGGTGAAGGCCGTGGCTTCAGCGGCGACCGTGGCGCTCCGCGTGGCGGCGATCGCCGTGATGGCGCTCCCCGCGAAGGCGGCTTCCGTGGTGCATCCGGTGAGTCGCGCGGCTTTGGCGGTGGCGAATCCCGTGGCGGCTTCGGCGGCGGCGAGCGCCGTCCTGCCTTCGGCAAGAGCGCTCCCAAGCCTTACTCGCCCCAGGGCGGTGATCGCAAGCGCGTCGTGCGCTGATCGATCTCGGCATTGCATGCAGACCGGCCCTTCGGGGCCGGTTTTTTTTCGGCCATCTGCGTCCTCGCGTGGTGCGGCCTGTCCTTGATGGTGCAGAACCTGCTGTCTGGCGGGCTCTGTGACTGCCATAATCGCGGCGCGGAGGTGCCCTGTGGAGTCTTTGATCGCGTCCAGTGTGGATTTTGAACACATGTTCGAACTGGCCCCCGTCTCGCTATGGCTGGAGGACTACAGCGCGCTCAAGCGGCTGCTCGACCAGTGGCGTGCACAGGGCGTGACCGATCTGCAGGCGCATTTCCTGGCCCACCCTCAGGCGCTGCAGCAGTGCAGCGCGGCGCTCAAGGTGGTGCGCGTCAACCAGCGCACGCTGGACCTGTTTGGCGCCAGTGATCAGCAGACCTTTCTTGCCAGCCTGGGCCAGGTGTTCCGCGATGACATGCACGCGGGTCTGGCCTGCGAGCTGGAGGATCTGTGGCAAGGCTCTCTGAGCTTTGCCAACCGCACCGCCAACTACACGCTGGACGGGCGACGGCTCGATGTGCAGATCCGTGGCCGCATCCTGCCCGGTCATGAAGCGCTTTGGGACTGCGTGCTGGTGTCGCTGGAAGATGTGACGGCCGAGATGCGCAGCGCGCGCCAGCTGCACCGCAGCGAACAGTACTCGCGCGACCTGTTCGAGTACTCGCCCGTGTCGCTGTGGGTCGAGGATTTCAGCGCCATCAAGCGCCTGCTCGACGATGTGCGCGCCCAGGGCATCAGCGACTTCGCCACCTTCCTCAAGGTGCACCCGGAATTCGTCTCGCGCTGCATGCAGGAGATTCGCGTCGTGGACGTGAACCGCCAGACGCTGCGCATGTTCGGCGCCACCGACAAGCTGCAACTGCTGAGCCGGCTGGGCCGCATCTTCCGTGACGAGATGATCGACTCCTTTGCCGATCAGTTGCAGGACCTTTGGAGCGGCAAGCTCGTGCAGCACCGCGAAGTGGTGAACTACGCCCTGTCAGGCGACGCTCTGCACATCCACATGCAGCTGGCCGTGCTCGATGGCCATGCCGATGACTGGGGGCTGGTGCTGCTGTCGCTGGTGGACATCACGGCGCGCAAGAAGGCTGAGGCCTACCTCGAATACCTGGGCAAGCACGATGTGCTGACCCAGTTGCGCAATCGCGCCTTCTATATCGAGGAACTCAATCGCCTGGCACGCAAGGGTCCCTGGCCGCTGGCGGTGATTGCCATCGACATGAATGGCCTCAAGGAGGCCAATGACGAGCATGGCCATGCCGCAGGCGACGACATGCTGCGCCGCGTGGGCGAAGTGCTGACCAAGGCCGTGGATGCGCCTGCCTGCGCGGCGCGCATAGGCGGCGACTAATTCATGGTGCTTTTGCCGGCTTCGGACGAGCGCGGCGCCGAGGCGGTCAAGGAGCGCATCCTCTCGCTGCTGGAGCTCAACAACCAGTTCTATCCGGGCCAGGCGGTCAGCCTGTCCATGGGCGTGGCCTGCTGCGATTCGGGCAGCCAGGTCGAGGCCACCGTCTCGCGCGCCGACCAGGCCATGTATGCCGAAAAGGCGCGCTACTACAAGGAAAGAATGCTGGACCGCCGCGCGGGCCGCGCTTAGCGGTCTTGCACTGTAGTGCCTGTCAGGTCTCCGAGGCGTGCCGCCCGATTTCGGGCCAGCGGTGGTGCAGGTAGATCCAGGACGCCAGCCCGATCAGCATCATGCTGATCGAGCCCAGGGCCAGCAGTACGGTCGAATGCATCACCAGCGGTGCAATCATGCCGGCCACGATGCCGTTGGCAGTGGAGCCGACCACGGCCTGCAGCGATGAGGCCAGGCCGCGCCGCTCCGGGTGGATGTCCAGCACCAGCAGCGTGACCACGGGCACCATCATGGCCCAGCCGAAGGCGAACACCCCCACGGGAATCAGCGCCCAGCTCACGTGGGCGGGCCAGATCAGGTTGGCGACCAGGTTGACGATGGACACGACGAACATGATCAGAAAGCCATGTCGGATCTGGTGCTTGGGCGGAATGCGCCCGGCCAGACGGCCGCTCACCCATGCGCCGCCCATGATTCCCGAGATCGAGATCACGAAGAACCAGAAGAACTGCTGCGGCTGCAGGTGCAGCAGGTCGCCCAGGAAGGCGGGCGCCGACAGCACATACAGAAACATGCCGTTGAACGGCACGCCGCTGGCAAAGGCCAGCAGCACAAAGCGCGGATCGCTGCACAGCTCCTTGTAGCCGTGCATCAGAGGCTTGAAGCGGAAGGGCTGGCGCTGCGCCTGTGGCAGGGATTCCGGCAGGAATCGCCAGTTGATACCCCACAGCAGCACGCCCACCAGGGTCAAAAACCAGAACACTGCCGCCCAGCCCAGGTGTATGAACAGCCAGCCGCCCATCACAGGGGCCAGGGCTGGCGCGATGCCAAAGAAGATGGTGATCTGCGCCATCACGCGCTGGGCCTGGGCGGGTGGAAACAGGTCGCGCACCACGGCGCGCGACACCACGATGCCGGCACCCGTGGACAGGCCCTGCAACGCGCGAAACAGCACCAGCTGCGTGATGTTCTGCGACAGCGCACAGCCCGCCGATGCCAGCGTGAATACGGCCAGCCCCCACAGCACCACGGGGCGGCGGCCAAAGCTGTCGGCCATGGCGCCGTGGAAAAGGTTCATGAAGGCAAAGCCGAACAGATAGGCCGACAGCGTCTGCTGCATCTGCAGCGGCGTGGCGTTCAGGGCCTGGGCGATGCCGGAGAAGGCGGGGATGTAGGTATCGATCGAGAACGGCCCCAGCATGCCCAGGATGGCAAGCAGGACGGCCAGGGCCCAGCGCGGGCCCTGCCAGAGCGGGGAAACATTTTGTGGCATGCAGGCGAGGCGGTTGTGCGTTGCGGGAGACCGCAGGCGCAGAAAAAGGCCGCGCGCCCTTGCGCCTGCGGCAGGGTGACACTGTAGCGGCTTGGCTGGAATCCGGTGTGACGGATGGCTTGGCGAATGCCCTGGGCGATGGAATGGGTCGATAGTTTGTATCTAAATGATGTAAATATCGATAGAATTTATCTTTTGCGCCAGCATGCACAGGTCTGCCGTGGGGGGGATGGCATGGTTCTGGGCGCTTTCGCCAAGGATCTTTCATGACTGTTTCTCGCCGCACGTTGATATCGGGTCTGGCCCCGGCTGCGTTGCAACTGACCGCCGGCGCTGCCTGGTCCAAGGGCCGCCGACTTCAGCTGTCGGCGGCCTATGGCGATGGCATCTTCCACACGCAGAACCTGCGCAACTTCGCGGCGCGCGTGGGTGCCGATACCCAGCAGGCGCTGGAGATTGATGTGGTGTCCAACTCTGCGCTCAAGCCCATGGCGCAGGTGCTTCCTGCACTCAAGCGCAATGAAATCCAGTTCGGCGAAGTTCTCATGTCGTCCTATGTGGATATCCATCCGCTGCTGGCCATGGACTCGCTGCCTTTCATCGTGCGTGGCTTTGACGAGGCTGCGCACCTGTGGCAACTGACCCGTCCCGTGCTGCAGGAGTTTTTGCTGGCTCAGCAGGGTGTGCGCCTGCTGTTCGCCGTGCCTTGGCCGGCGCAGGGCCTGTTCTGCCGGCGCCCGGTCAACAGCATCGTGGATCTCAGGGGGCTCAGGCTGCGTGTGCAAAGCGATGCGACCAAGCGGCTGGCGGAACTCTGGGGAGCGCAGCCGGTGGTGCTCGCGGCCGGTGATCTTGGCATGGTGCTGGAGCAGGGCGGTATTGACGCCATGGTTTCATCCAGTGCCACCGGCGTCGACAGCCAGGCTTGGAAGACCATGAAGGTGTTTCTGGACATCAAGGCCTGGATTCCCAAGAACATGTTGTGCGTCAGCGAACTTGCCTGGAAGGGCTTTGCCGAGCCGGAACGCCAGGCCATCAGCCGCGCCGCCGCGCTGGCCGAGAAAGAAGGCTGGGCGCTGGCCCAGCAGGCCGATGAGCTGGGCAAGAAGGTTCTTGTCGACAACAAGATGTCCGTGGCCGCGCCATCGGCGGACCTGCGCCGCATGCTGGATTTGATGGGGGAGCGCTTTGGCCGGGAGTGGGTGGCCAAGGCTGGCAGCAGCAATATGTCTGTGCTGATGGAATACAACAAGAAAAGGCACTGAGCGCTGTCGCGCCGAGTGCCTTGTTCTAGGTATTGGTGGTGGGCCCTGAGTGATTCGAACACTCGACCAACGGATTAAGAGTCCGCTGCTCTACCAGCTGAGCTAAGAGCCCCAAAAACAAGTCTGCGCTGCAAACGAGACCGCAATTATGCGGCATTTTTTGTGCGCTTGCAGGAAGACGCGCCAAATTTTTAGTTCATGGCATGGTGGCGCTGAGCCGGGCCTGCGTGCCACCCGGTGCGCAGCCGCAAAAAAGGCGGCCGAGGCCGCCTTTGGGGTGCTGGCGCGCAGCGCGTTTACATCAGCAGATGTTCGCCTGCGTTGTCACCGCCCAGGATCACGTAGTTGACCTTGCGGATGTCCATCAGCTTCTTGCCGCCGGAGTAGCTGATCGAGCTTTGCACGTCCTGCTCCATCTCGATCAGGGTGTTGGCCAGAAGGCCCTTGACGGGCTCGAGGATGCGCTTGCCCTCCACGTGCTTGTACTCGCCCTTGTTGAAGTCCGAGGCCGAGCCGTAGTACTCCTTGAAGCGTTGGCCGTTTTCCTCGACGGTCTGGCCCGGCGATTCCTCGTGGCCCGCGAACAGCGAGCCGATCATCACCATGGTGGCGCCAAAGCGCACGCTCTTGGCGATGTCGCCGTGGCTGCGGATGCCGCCATCGGCAATGATGGGCTTGGTCGCCACGCGCGCGCACCACTTGAGCGCCGACAGCTGCCAGCCCCCCGTGCCAAAGCCCGTCTTGAGCTTGGTGATGCAGACCTTGCCGGGGCCGATGCCGACCTTGGTGGCGTCAGCGCCCCAGTTCTCCAGGTCGATCACGGCTTCGGGCGTGCCCACGTTGCCGGCGATCACGAAGGACTTGGGCAGCTTCTCCTTGAGGTAGCCGATCATGTTCTTCACGCTGTCGGCATGGCCGTGGGCGATGTCGATGGTGATGTATTCGGGGTACAGGCCTTCGGCGACGAAGCGGTCCACGGTGTCGTAGTCGGGCTTCTTGACGCCCAGCGAAATGGAGGCGAAGCAGCCCTTGCCCTGCATCTCGCGCACGAATTGCACGTTGTCCAGGTCAAAGCGGTGCATCACGTAGAAGTAGCCGTTCTGGGCCAGCCAGGTGCAGATGCTCTCATCCACCACCGTCTTCATGTTGGCCGGCACGGCCGGGATGCGGAAGGACCGACCGCCCAGCTCCACGCTGGCATCACACTCCGAGCGGCTTTCCACGCGGCACTTGCGCGGCAGCAGCAGGATGTTGTCGTAGTCGAAGATTTCCATTTGATTCCAAGCTCCATGAAAGGTCGCGGCAGGAACATCCCTCCGCGATGGGGCGCTTGGCTTGGAGGCCGGTCTTGCGGGCGGCGCGGGCGGGCCGCGTCGCCAGGGCGGCTGTGGCCCGGGCACAAAAAACCGGACCGCAAGAAACTTGGGCCCGGTGATTGATTCTATACGTTGCCGGCGACGGGCCTGGGCACCCTGTCGATATAGCGGTTATAGGGATGGCGTTATGAACCTGCAAGGGCGCGCTGCGCGTGCCGATTTTGGGCCGATTGCGGGAAATGCGGCGTCGGTTTCCCTGGGGGGCAAGGTGCTTTCTACAATGCCAGGATGTTCCCGATCGATCTGCTCGACGGCGCCTCCGGTGCCGCACCCGCCTCCAACTCCCCTTTGCTGGTTAACCTCAACGAGGAGCAGCTCGCTGCCGTCACGCTTCCGGCCGGCCACGCGCTGATCCTGGCCGGTGCGGGCTCGGGCAAGACGCGGGTGCTGACCACGCGCATCGCCTGGCTGCTGCAGACGGGCCAGGCCACGCCGGGCTCCATCCTGGCCGTGACTTTCACCAACAAGGCGGCCAAGGAAATGCTGGCCCGCCTGTCGGCCATGCTGCCCTACAACGTGCGCGGCATGTGGATCGGCACCTTCCACGGCCTGTGCAACCGGCTGCTGCGCGCCCACCACCAGGCGGCAAAGCTGTCGTCCACCTTCCAGATCCTGGACACGCAGGACCAGCTGTCGGCCGTCAAGCGCCTGTGCAAGCAGTTCAATGTGGACGACGAGCGCTTCCCGCCCAAGCAGCTGCAGTACTTCATTGCCGGCTGCAAGGAAGAGGGCATGCGCCCCGGCGACGTGGTGGCCAATGACCCGGACACGCGCAAGAAGGTCGAGATCTACCAGCTCTACGAGGAGCAGTGCCAGCGCGAGGGCGTGGTCGATTTCGGCGAGCTGATGCTGCGCTCCTACGAGCTGCTGCGCGACGATGCCGCGCTGCGCGCCCACTACCAGCGGCGCTTTCGCCACATCATGGTGGACGAGTTCCAGGACACCAACAAGCTGCAGTACCAGTGGCTCAAGCAGCTGGCGGGCGACATGGTGGATGGCCGCCTGCAGGCCACGGGCAGCGTGATCGCCGTGGGCGACGACGACCAGAGCATCTACGCCTTTCGCGGTGCGCGCGTGGGCAACATGCAGGACTTCGTGCGCGAGTTCGATGTGCGCCAGCAGATCAAGCTGGAGCAGAACTACCGCTCCTACAGCAACATCCTCGACTGCGCCAACGCGCTCATCAGCCACAACAGCCAGCGCCTGGGCAAGAACCTGCGCACCACCCAGGGCCCGGGCGAGCCCGTGCGCATCTACGAAGCGCCCACGGACATGGCCGAGGCGCAGTGGATGGTCGAGGAAATCCAGCAGCTCGTGAAAAAGGACGGCTGGCAGCGCCAGGAAATCGCCGTGCTCTACCGCAGCAATGCGCAAAGCCGGGTGATCGAATCGCAGCTGTTCAATGCCGCCATTCCCTACCGCGTGTACGGCGGGCTGCGCTTTTTCGAGCGCGCCGAAATCAAGCATGCGCTGGCCTACCTGCGCCTGCTGGAGAACCCGCACGACGACACCAGCTTTCTGCGCGTGGTGAACTTCCCGCCGCGCGGCATCGGCGCGCGCAGCGTGGAGACGCTGCAGGACGCGGCGCGCAGCGCGGGCTGCTCGCTGCACGATGCCGTCTCGGCGGTGCCGGGCGCGCCGGGCACCAAGCTCGCAGGCTTTGTCGCCAAGATCGACGTGCTGCGCGAGCAGACCCAGGGCCGCACGCTGCGCGAGATCATCGAGGCCATCGAGGAAGAAAGCGGCCTGCTCGAGCACTACCGCAACGAAAAGGAAGGCGCCGACCGCATCGAGAACCTGCAGGAACTCGTGAACGCGGCCGAGAGCTTTGTCACCCAGGAAGGCTTTGGCCGCGATGCCGTGGCCCTGCCGCTGGACGAGCACGACGGCGCCCGGGCGCTGACGCAAAGCCCGGCCAGCCAGGGCCTGGACCCTGCGCTGCCGCTGCTGGACACGCCGCTCACGCCGCCGGCCGGCACCGTGGCCGGCATGGTCGATGCCGATACCGGCGAGACACTGTCGCCGCTGGCCGCCTTCCTGACGCACGCGGCGCTGGAGGCTGGCGACAACCAGGCCCAGGCCGGCCAGGACGCCGTGCAACTGATGACCGTGCATGCCTCCAAGGGACTGGAGTTCGACGCCGTCTTCATCGGCGGCGTGGAAGAGGGCCTGTTCCCGCATGAGAACGCCATGATGGACCGCGGCGGCCTGGAGGAAGAGCGCCGCCTGGCCTATGTGGCCATCACCCGCGCGCGCAAGCGCCTGTACCTGAGCCATTCGCAGACGCGCATGCTGCACGGGCAGACGCGCTACAACGTCAAGAGCCGCTTCTTCGACGAGCTGCCCGATGAGGCGCTCAAGTGGATCACCCCCAAGCAGGGCGGCTTTGGCAGCTACGCGCCCCGCCCCGGTGGCGGCGGTGGTGGCGGCTATGGTTCACGCGATCGCGGCGGCTTCGGCAACAAGGCCGAAGGCTGGCGCAGCGAGGTCTTCGCCAGCCCGCCCGTGCCGCCGCAAAAGGCCGCTCCGGGCCACGGCCTGCGCGTGGGCCTGAACGTGTTCCACAACAAGTTCGGCGAAGGCAAGGTGCTGGCCCTGGAAGGCACGGGCGACGATGCGCGCGCCCAGGTCAGCTTTGGGCGCCACGGCACGAAGTGGCTGGCGCTGTCCATTGCCAAGCTCACGGTCGTGGAGTGAGGCGCGGGCTGCCGCGCCCGGCGTTCAGGGCTTGACTTCGAAGCTCAGCGTCGTGGTGTGGCGCACGTCGGTGTATTTCTTGCCGTCCAGCGTGACCGAGCCGTTGTCCACGCGCGCCGTCACCTCCAGCACGTACAGGCCCGGGAAGTAGGGCTTGAAGCTCACCGTGCCGTCCTGCGATGGCGTGAGCGTGCGGTACCAGCCCTCGCTGGTCTGCACGTTGACCTGGCTGGCCGCGACCTTGCGGCCCTTGAACACCAGCTGGAACGTATCGCCTCCCGCCGTGGTGGGCACCAGCTCCAGGTCGTTCACGGCCTTGGTGTCGTTGCGGCCGAAACGGGCCTGGTAGTAGGTCAGCACGCCATTGGCGCCGGGGCGCGTGGCGGCGATGCGCACATCGCCCTGGCCTGCGTCCGCGGTGAAATGATTGGCGTCGGCCTTCAGGGGAAGGCTCTTGCCGTCGGGCAGGACCTGCTTGGCGTCTTCCAGGGCCGGCAGCTGTTCCAGCGGCTTGCGCAGCTCTCCGGCATAGGCCCGGGCCTGTCCTGCGTCCTGCTGCAGCCAGAGATAGTCGGCATGCGCGGCCGGCACCGCCAGTGCGGCGGCGGCGGCCAGCCATGCGGCGGTGCTGCGAAGGATGCGGGAAGGTTCGGTCATGGAGTCTCTCCTGTAGTGTGGCTCTGCGTGCGCCTGCCGGGCCTTGAGGGGCGTGATCCGGCGGGGCTGAAGATGGTGCGATGGCGGGCGAGCGACGCCGCAATGCATCAGAAATTATAGCGATCAGGTGAGAATGACTCTTGTTTTGCACGCTAAGAGTCGGGTTCATGACATCCATGCAATTGCGGCGCAGACATGCAAAAAGGCCATGGAAATCCATGGCCTTTGTGTGGCTGCGCCACTCGCCGCAGGGCGGCGGGGCGACGGGGCGCTATGGCGGTGGTTAGGCCGACAGCTTGGGCTGGGCAGCGGTGCCCGTCAGGTAGCCGACGGCGGCGCCGAACTTGCCGCGATAGTTGGCGCTGATCAGCGGGTCCAGCGTGGGCTTGACCACGTTGTGGATGGCGCCCCAGTCACCGGCGTGCTGGAAGTTGCTCATGATGTAGGTCCAGCCGTTGATCTCGTCCACGGCATGCAGGCCGGTGGATTCGCCGCCGGCGGGAATCGACATCAGGCGCGACAGCTGCTTGGTGTCGATGTTGTAGGCCCACAGGAAGTTGTTCACGTGCTGGCCGCTGTCCTCGCCGATGAACAGGGTGCGCATCTTCTCCGAGAACTTGAGGTTGTCGGGGTTGCAGATCTTGTTCGGGTTGCCGGTGTTGCCCAGCGCGTCGGCGCTGATGTCCTCGCCGGCCAGCAGGGCCTTGGTGTCCACGGGCATCCACTCGCTGTTGATGGCGGCGCCTGCCGTGTCCTTCTGGCCGCCGCGCAGGTTCAGTGCCATCACGGCGCCGGCCTTGAGCTGCTTGGGGATGAACACGCCGTTGCCGGCCACGTTCAGCGCATCACCGGCCACCATGGACTTTTCGCAGTTCTGCAGGGCCGAGTAGGCCACCTTGTCCTTGGCGTTGACGGTCGTGCCTTCCATCTTGGTGAAGCCCATGCTTGCGCCCTTGAAGGCGGCGTAGCGGTGGGTTTCCAGGAAGGCGGCAGCCTTGTCCATGCCGGGGTTGATCTTGATCCACTCGACCTTGCCGTTGGCCGTGATCTTGGTGTAGCTGGCGTCGCCCGGATCGGTCTTGGCCACGGTCATGATGTCCGTGGGCTTGAGCGTGTTGGCCAGTTGCTCGATCTCGGCGCTGGTGGCCGAGCCCAGCTTGATCCAGGTCAGCGCGGCGGCGCTGCCCGATGCGGGGTCGATGGAGAAGCCCGCGCCCACCTTGGCCACGTACAGCGAACCCGAGGACAGGTCCTTTTCCTTGTCGGCCACGAAGACGAAGTAGCCGCTGTTGGTGGCGTCGTCGCCCATCAGCGCCGTGCGCTGGTCGGGCATGACCTGGACCAGCTCGTGCGAGATGCGGCCCATGCAGAAATGCTTCTTGATGCTGGCCGTTCCGTCCACGTTGACCGTCACTTCGGGCATGTGGCCGTAGTGGTAGGGGTTGGCCTTGTTCTGGTCGCCATACAGGTTCTGGCTGAAGGCCAGCAGCTGCGCATTGCCGGTGGCGAAGGCGTCGGGCTCGTACTCTTCGCTGGACAGGTGGGTGCCCCAGGGCGACAGGCTGGCGCCGCAGGTGATCCACAGGCCGTGCACCTTGGAGGTGTCCACGTTGTGGTACTTGACCAGGCTGAGCTTGCCGGTGGTCTGGTCCTGGTCCAGCGTCAGCACGGCGATGGGAGAGGGCAGCTTGCCGTACATGTCGGTCTTGCCGTCCTGTGCCCACGTGGTGTATTCGAACTGCACCACGGCGAACACGGGCTTGCCCTTGACGCCGTCCACCTTGGCATTGGGCACGGTCAGCAGCGAGGTGCCGTCGGGCGAATCGGAGAAGAAGTGGCGCTCGCTGCCGGCCACGGTGCGGTCGATGATCTTGTTGTTGTTGATGTCGTAGTAGCCGCCGGCCAGGATCTTGCCGCCCTTGCCGTCGGACACTTCATCGCCGGTGACGAAGAAGGGCTGGTAGCCCAGATCGAAGCTCTGCTCGCTGTTGTCGCTGAACTGCACCTTGAGCTGCGAGGCCACGGTCATCCTGGCCATGGCCTGGGGGTTGGCCAGCGTAGGCGCTGCCATGGAGGTGAAGCTGGCCGCCACATAGTTCTTCGCGGGGCCGTCGTCACCGCCGCCGCAGGCGGTCAGCAGGCCTGTGGCGGACACGGCGGAGCCGAGCGGCAGCAGGGGGGCGCCGGTCAGGAATTGCAGCGCCTTGCGGCGGGAGAGCATCGTGGATTGGGACATGGGGCTTCCGTTATGGGTTTGTCAGCGTCAACCCATCGGGGGCGGGATGGGCCGGGATGCCGCCGCGCACTCGCTGGCTTGACATCCGCACGGCATGCTAGGCAGCCGGTGTGACAGAGCAATGGCATCCGCATGACGAAACCGTGACAGCGTCATGTGACAGCCGCCAGGCGAGGGGTGCCAGGCGATACGGCCAGTCAAAAAAACAAAGAAGAGGCGCGAAGAAGGGCTGAAGAAAGGTCCAAAGAAAAAGCCCCTTGAAAGGGGCTTGGGGGGTGCAGTGGCGAAGCGCTCAGCCGGACAGTCCGGGCGGCGCAGGCGGCTCGGTGCCGATGGCGTCGCTGCCGTCGCTTTTATCGGGCGCTGCAAAGCAGTCACGGAAGGTGAAGACGATGGAGGTGAAGAACATGGCGGCCAGCAGCATGGCCGTGCCGATCATCAGGCCGTTGGCAATGCTGCCCAGCACCTGGGCCAGCACGGCCGAGATCAGGGCCATCACGATGCCGGCCACGATGAACACGCCCATCCAGCTCAGGCCGAAGACCACCAGCGCGCCGATGTTGCGCACACAGGCCACCAGACTGAAGAACACGGCCTTGACCGGGGGCACGTTGTGCCAGTGCACCAGCCCCGGCGCGTGCCAGAACAGCAGGGACAGCGGCAGGTACAGGCCCATGCTCAGCCACATGGCGGCCTGGAAGTCGGGCGACTCGGCGATCTCGCGCGTCAGCGGCTCGCCGCCCAGGTAGACGTTGGCAAACTGGCCGTCGTCCACCAGCATGGACAGGCCCATGATCAGCAGGAAGCCTGCCGCATACATGGCGCCCAGCGTGAGCATGGAGTTCAGGCGCTGGCGCCCGGTGCGAAAGGCCACCAGCAGCAGGGCCGGCGTGGGCGCACGCCCGTGCGATGCCTCGGCCGCCGCCACCATCATGGCCAGCGAGGTGGCCGGCAGCAGGCCCAGCGCGATCACGGGGCCGATCAGCGGCAGCACCGTGACCAGCGACATGGCCGCCATCGACAGAAAGAACAGCGCCGCCAGTGCCAGCGGCTGCTGGCGGAAGGTGCGGATGCCCTGCTGCACCCATTGCAGGCCGGTACGGGCGGGAACGATGAGAAGTTTCATGGGGTGAGGAAGTCGGGGCGCCTGGATGGGGCATGGCCTCTGGCATGGGCCGCGCCGCTGGCGCCCGAACGGGGACTGTACCCGAGGACGCGCGGCCCGTGGACCGCAAAGCCCTCTGTCGGCCGCGCTGTGGCGGTCTTCGGACGTCAGTCCAGCGCCACCGGGTGGGCCAGGCGCTGGCGCAGCACGCGCTCGAAATGGGTGGGGTCGTGGGGAACGAGCATGGAGGCCTCGCGCGGCAGGTGGAAATCCCACAGGCGGGAAATCCAAAAGCGCAGCGCGCCCGCGCGCAGCATGGGGTTGAACAGCTCGCGCTCGGCGGCGGTCAGGGGGCGCACCGACTGGTAGGCGTCGATCATGGCCCTGGCCTTGGTGGCGTCATGGGCGCCGGTGGCGTGTTCGATGCACCAGTCGTTGAGGCACACGGCCAGGTCGAACAGCCAGCTGTCCACACCTGCGAAGTAGAAGTCGAAGAAGCCGGTCAGGCGCTCGCCCTCGAACATCACGTTGTCGCGGAACAGGTCGGCGTGCACGGGGCCGCGCGGCAGCGCCGCATAGGCGGGCGAGGCGGCCACATGGTTCTGGAAGGCCAGCTCGGAGCGCAGCAGGTCGGCGGTGGGGGCGTCTATGTGCGGGATGACCGTGGGCACGGTCTCGTTCCACCAGGGCAGGCTGCGCAGATTGGGCTGCTGGCGATCGTAGTCGCGTCCGGCCAGGTGCATGCGCGCCAGCATCTCGCCCACGGCGGCGCAGTGCGCGGGCTGGGGCGCCAGCTCGCTCTTGCCGGGCAGGCGGTTGACGATGGAGGCCGGCTTGCCGCACACGCTCAGCAGGATGTCGCCGCTGCGGGTCTCGGCCTGCGGGTCGGGCACGGGAATGCCGGCCTGCGCCAGGTGCTTCATCAGGTACAGGTAGAAGGGCAGTTGCTCGGCCGTCAGGCGCTCGAACAGCGTCAGCACCCACTCGCCCTGTTCGGTGGTGAGAAAGTAGTTGGTGTTCTCTATGCCGCCCTGGATGCCGCGCAGCTCCTTGAAGGAACCCAGGGACATGCGGCGCAGCAGCTCGCGCGCGTCTTTGTCGGAGACTTCGGTGAAAACGGCCATGTTGCATTGCCGGCCTTCAGGGCGCGGCGGAAATCGTTGTCGTCAGATATGGAAAGAGGGCAGCGCCGTCAGGTGCTGCCCCCTGGGATGCCGCCGGGCCAGGGGCCCGGACAGTCCGGTGAGGATCAGAACTTCTTGAGGTTCCAGACGCGCGTGCCGTTGGTGCCGTCGCCATCGCCGCGGTTGCGCGAGGAACGGGCGCCGTCGTTGGACTGCACTTCATACGAAGGCATGTCGCCGACCTTGGGCTGCACGGTGATGCTGCGGGTCTGGCCGCCCACGCGCAGCTCGTCAACGCGGCTGCCGCCATCTTCCACATGGATGTGTTCCACGCGCTGGTTGGTTCGGTCGCGGCCCTCGGGCTTGGCCGTGTCCGGCGCGGTCTGCTCGGTCGCCGTCGCAGGAGCGGTGGAGGCAGCCGGGGCAGGCGTGGGGTTCTGGGCCAGCACGGAGCTGGCGGCCAGGGTCAGGAAGATGAAAAGTGGAGCGGCGCGCATAGGCTCCATTGTAGAACTTGCAGCGGGCGCTGTCCCGCCCTGTCACCCTGCCGGCGCGTGCACAATCGGCGCATGAGCAATTCCAAGACCCTGGTGCTGATCGACGGCTCCAGCTACCTCTACCGCGCCTACCACGCCATGCCGGACCTGCGCGCCGAGCCCGGCAACCCGGAAAGCCCTGCCACGGGCGCCATCCGCGGCATGATCAACATGCTCCAGGCGATCAGGAAGGAAGTGGCGGCCGACTACGCCGTCTGCGTGTTCGATACCAGCGGACCCACCTTCCGCGACACGCTCTACCCCGAATACAAGGCGCACCGCTCGCCCATGCCCGACGATCTGCGCTCGCAGATCGAGCCCATCCATGAAGTGGTCCGCCTGCTGGGCTGGCCCGTGCTGGCCATCCAGGGCGTGGAGGCCGACGACGTGATCGGCACCCTGGCCAAGACGGCCGCCGCCCAGGGCGTGAACGTGGTGATCTCCAGTGGCGACAAGGACCTGTCCCAGCTGGTGGACTCCCACATCATGGTGATGGACACCATGAGCGGCAAGCGCCGCGACGTGGCCGGCGTGACGGCCGAGTTCGGCGTGCCGCCCACGCAGATGATCGACTACCAGGCCCTGGTCGGCGATGCCGTGGACAACGTGCCCGGCGTGTCCAAGGTGGGCCCCAAGACGGCCGTCAAGTGGCTGGCCGAGCACGGCTCGCTCGACGGCCTGATTGCTGCGGCCGACGGCATCAAGGGCGTGGCCGGCCAGAACCTGCGCGATGCCATCGCCTCGGGCCAGCTGGCGCTGAGCCGCCAGTTGGTCACCATGAAGACCGACTGCGACCTGAGCGCCGAAGTGCCCACCCTGCCGGTGCTCGACGCGCTGGCGCCGCGCGAGCCCGATACCGCGCCGCTGCGCGACTTCTATGAGCGCTACGGCTTCAAGGGCCTGGCGCGCATGCTCGGCGGTGCCGCGCCCGAGCCCGATGCGCTGGAAGCCGTCAAGGCCGGCCGCAAGCCAGCGGCCAAGCCGCGTGCCGACCAGTCCACGGGCGACATGTTTGCCCAGGAGCAGGCCGAATCCGACGACGCCACCACCGAGGCCGAGGCCGTCCAGCAGCGCCCGCTGGACTATGACGTGGTGCTGACCTGGGAAGCGTTCGACCAGTGGCTGGCCAAGATCAACGCCGCCGAACTCACGGCCCTGGATACCGAAACCACCTCGCTGGACGAGATGCGTGCCGAGATCGTGGGCATCTCGCTGAGCGTGGAGCCCGGCGCCGCTGCCTACATCCCCCTGCGCCATGCCGGCCCCGACGCGCCAGAGCAACTGCCTGCCGACGAAGTGCTGCAGCGCCTCAAGCCCTGGCTGGAGGATGCGGCCCGGCCCAAGCTGGGCCAGCACGTCAAGTACGACCGCCATGTCTTCGCCAATGCCGGCATCGAGGTGCAGGGCTATGTGCACGACACCATGCTGCAAAGCTATGTGCTGGAAGTGCACCGCCCGCACGGCCTGGCCAGCCTGGCGCTGCGCCACACCAACCGCACGGGCATCAGCTATGAAGACCTGTGCGGCAAGGGCGCCCACCAGATCCCGTTCGCCCAGGTGCCCGTGGACAAGGCTGCCGCCTATGCCTGCGAGGATGCCGACCAGACCCTGGACGTGCACCGCGTGCTGTGGCCGCAGCTGCAGGCCAACGACGGCCTGCGCGGCGTCTACGAGCTGGAGATCGCCACCAGCGAGGCCCTGTTCCGCATAGAGCGCAACGGCGTGCTCATCGATGCCGCCACGTTGGCCAAGCAGAGCAACGACCTGGGCCAGCGCATCGTGCAGCTGGAGCAGGAGGCCTATGACATCGCGGGCCAGCCCTTCAACCTGGCCAGCCCCAAGCAGCTGGGCGAAATCTTCTTCGACAAGCTGGGCATGCCCGTGGTCAAGAAGACGGCCACCGGCGCACGCAGCACCGACGAAGAGGTGCTGGAGAAGCTGGCCGAGGACTATCCGCTGCCCGCCAAGCTGCTGGAGCACCGCAGCCTGTCCAAGCTCAAGGGCACCTATACCGACAAGCTGGCCCAGCTGGCGCTGCCGCGCACGGGCCGCGTGCACACGCACTACGCCCAGGCCGTGGCCGTGACGGGGCGCCTGTCCAGCAACGACCCCAACCTGCAGAACATCCCCATCCGCACGCCCGAAGGCCGGCGCGTGCGCGAGGCCTTCATTGCCGCGCCCGGCCATGTGATCGCCAGCGCCGACTACTCGCAGATCGAGCTGCGCATCATGGCCCACCTGTCGGGTGACGAGTCCCTGCTGCGCGCCTTCCACGAAGGCCGCGACGTGCACCGTGCCACGGCATCGGAAGTCTTCAACGTGGAGCTGGAGCAGGTCAGCAGCGAGCAGCGCCGCTATGCCAAGGTCATCAACTTCGGGCTGATCTACGGCATGAGCAGCTTTGGCCTGGCCAAGAACCTGGGCATAGAGACCAAGGCCGCGGCCGCCTACATCGACCGCTATTTCCAGCGCTATCCGGGCGTCAAGCGCTACATGGACGAGACGGTGGAATTCGCGCGCGACCACGGCTACGTGGAAACCGTCTTCGGCCGCCGCCTGTACCTGGTGGACATCAACGGCGGCAGCGGCCCGCGCAAGAAGGCGGCCGAACGCCAGGCCATCAACGCGCCCATGCAGGGCACGGCGGCCGACCTGATCAAGAAGGCCATGGTGGCGGTGCAGGCCGAGCTCGATGCCAGGCAGTCCGAGGTCCGCGTCATCATGCAGGTGCACGACGAACTGGTGTTCGAGCTGCCCGAAGGCGAGTCGGACTGGGTGCGCACCGAGATCCCGCGCCTGATGGCCGGCGTGGCCGACCTGAAGGTGCCGCTGCTCGCCGAGGTGGGCCTGGGACCCAACTGGGACAAGGCACATTGAGCTTCACGCAGGCATCGTAGACTTGGCCGGTTCTCAACCACCACCAAGGAGAGATGCATGCGTGACGATCAGCAGCAAGACCTGAAGGCCCTGGTTCCGGGGCGCAGCAGCGAAGAGGGGCCTACGCGGCGCCTGGCATTGCAGACGGCCCTGGGCCTGGGCTATGCCGCAGCGGCCACGCCGCTCATGGCGCAGACCGCCATCTCCACGCCGGCCGACGGCCTGACGGCCGGCGAGGTGCATTTCACCGTGAACGGCTTCAAGGTGCCCGCCTACCGCGCCGCGCCCGCGGGCAAGAAGAATGTGCCCGTGGTGCTGGTGATCTCCGAGATCTTCGGCGTGCACGAATACATTGCCGACACCTGCCGCCGCCTGGCGCGTGCCGGCTACCTGGCCATTGCCCCCGATCTGTATGCGCGCCAGGGCGACCCCAAGACCTATACCGACATCGCCAAGCTCATGAGCGAGCTGGTCTCCAAGGTGCCCGACGAGCAGGTCATGGCCGACCTCGACGGCGCCGTGCAATGGGCCGGCACGCAGGGCGGCGATACGGCGCGCGTGGCCATCACGGGCTTTTGCTGGGGCGGGCGCATCACCTGGCTGTATGCGGCCCATGGCCCGGTCAAGGCCGGCGTGGCCTGGTACGGCCGGCTGGAAGGCGCCAAGACGGCGCTGCAGCCACGCCATCCGCTGGAGCTGGTCTCCAGCCTCAAGGCGCCGGTGCTGGGCCTGTATGGCGGGCAGGACACGGGCATTCCGCTGGAATCCGTGGAGCGCATGCGCGAGGCGCTCAAGCAGGGCTCGGCAGCGGCCAAGGCCTCGGAGTTCGTGATCTACCCGGAGGCGCCGCACGCCTTCCATGCCGACTACCGGCCCAGCTACCGCGAGCAGGCTGCGCGCGACGGCTGGCAAAAAATGCTGGCCTGGTTCAATAAGCATGGGGTGACCCCCTGAGCGGCTGCGCCGCTTCCCCCTCTCTCGCTTCGCGGGAGGGGGACGACACCCTCGGTGCGGGGCGGCCCTTCCTCGGTGTCCCTGGTGTGAGGACGCGCCAGTTTTTAAGGTATTGCTGACTAGCTTTCAACTTTATTCGCGCAGGGGGGGGGCTTGACAGCTTCTGTAGGCTGAAACCGAGGGCGCCCGACACCGTGGCCTGCTTCCTTCATGGGATCGCAGGCCACGGCTGCGATGGGGTCCGTCTTTCTGCGAGAATTCGCGGGTTTCGCCTGCAAGGGCATACGGTTGAAGCACAAATCGCTATGACATTGGTAGCAATCATTCTGGCCACCCTGGCCGCCGGTATTGGCAGCGTCTGGGTGGCCGCGTTGTTGATGGGGCTGGGAGGTAATCGCTCGCCGGGCATGATGCCGCAGCGGCTGTTGAGCCTGGCGGCGGGCGCGCTGCTGGCCACGGCCTTCATGCACCTCTTGCCCGAAGCCTTCGAGAGCGAGGCAGGCGCGCATGACCTGTTCGTGACGCTGCTGGTGGGCCTGGTGTTCTTTTTCCTGCTGTCCAAGGCCGAGCTGTGGCACCACGGGCACGAGCACGGCGCGCCGCCTGCCCATGAGCATGATCACCACGAACATCACGATCACCAGGGCCATGCCCATGACCATTCCCATGACCACCATCACGGCCACCGCCACGGCGGCTGGGCCGTGCTGACCGGCGACAGCGTGCACTGCTTCGGCGATGGCGTGCTGATCGCCTCCGCCTTCATGGCCGACATGCGCCTGGGGCTGATCGCGGCGGTATCGGTGCTGGCCCACGAGGTGCCGCACCACATGGGCGACATCGTGGTGCTGCGCCAGTCCAGCTCCAACCGGCGTGTGGCGCTGATCAAGGTGTCCATGGCCGGGGCCGTGACCACGCTGGGCGGCATTGGCGGCTATTTCCTGGTGGGACAGCTGCAGGAACTGCTGCCGTACTTCCTGGCCGTGGCCTCCAGCAGCTTCATCTACGTGGCGCTGGCCGACCTGATTCCCCAGCTGCAAAAGCGCCTGAGCGCACGCGAGACCGTGGCCCAGGTGGGCTGGCTGATGCTGGGCATCGTGCTGGTCACCGTGGTCAGCCGCGCGGCGCACGCGCACTGAGGCTGATGTTGAGGCTGAGGCGCGGGTCCTAGCCTGCGCGGGCCTCCTGGGGTGCCGGCCCCAGCAGGTCGGCGTAATCCACCGCGTACTTGATGAAGGCCGCATGGCCGTCGATGCGCAGCTTGCGGCGCAGGTGCAGGCGGTGGGTTTCCACGGTGCGCACCGAGGTACCCATCAGCGCCGCAATCTCCTTGTTGGAGCGGCCCTCCGAGATCCACTGCAGCACGCTGGCCTCGCGCGGCGTGAGGGCGCGCCGGGGCCCGGACGCGCTGCCGTCTTCCTCGGCCACGGGCTGCAGGCCGGGGCTGAAATACAGGCCGCCGGCGTAGACCCGGTCTATGGCCTCGATGAGCTGCTGCGCAGGCGCGTCCTTGAGCACATAGCCGCGCGCGCCCAGCGCCACGGCGCGGCGCACGTACTCGGGATCCTCATGCATGGACAGCACCAGCACGCGCACCAGCGGGAACTGATCGCGGAACAGCGCGGCCAGGTCGATGCCGCTGGCGCCCGGCATGCGGATGTCGGTGACCACCAGGTCGGGCGACAGCTCGCGGGCCAGCGGCAGGGCCTGGTCCACGCTGGCGGCCTCGCCCACCACACGGATATGGTCCGTGGCCTGCAGGCGCATGGACACGCCGTCGCGCACGAGAGGGTGGTCGTCCACCAGGAGGATGCGGATCATGGGGTTCATGCAGCGGCCCGTGGGAGTTCGAATTCCGGTGAGGGAGACAGCGGCATGCCGCCATCGCGGTAGAGCACGGCGACCAGCCGGGTGCCGCGGCGCCCCGAACTGATGGACAGGTGGCCGCCCAGGCCTTCGATGCGCTCGCGCATGTTGCGCAGGCCGATGCCGCCCTGGCGGTCGCGCTGCACGCGGCGCATGTCGAAGCCCTGGCCGTCGTCGCTGACCTGCAGCACCACGCGGCGGCGCTGAAAGTGCAGGCTGACATCGATGCGCGTGGCCTGGGCATGGTTTTGCGCATTCGTCACGGCCTCCTGGGCCACGCGGAACAGGGCCGTGGCATGGCTGGGCGGCAGAAAGCGCGTCTCGCCGCGGCAGCCGAATTGCATGCGCAGGCCGTCCTCGGCCTGCATCTGCTGGCTCATCAGCGCCAGGGCCGGGGCCAGGCCCAGGTCGTCCAGCAGGGCGGGGCGCAGGCCGTGGGAGACGCGCCGTATCTCCACCAGCGCGTGGTTGAGCTGCTCCAGGCCCTGGTCCACCATGCGCTGGGCCGTGGCCGGGTCCTGCGCGGCCAGCCGCCTGAGCTGGGCCTGGGCCGTCTCCAGCAGGAACTTGGAGGAGACCAGCACCTGCACCACGCCGTCATGCAGGTCGCGCGCCACGCGCGTGCGTTCCTCTTCCTGCGAATGCACCACGCGCTGGGCCAGCCGCTGCAGCTTGTTGCTGGACACGCGGTGATCGCTGAGATTGAAGACCAGCCCCGCCACGCCGATGAGCACGATGCACAGCGCCGCAATGCCGAAGATGCGCCAGCGCGTGGCCGCGATGTTGGCCTGGGCGCTTTCGTCGATCTGGCGCAGCGCCTGCTCCACATCGTCCAGGTACAGGCCCGTGCCCAGCGACCAGCCCCATTCGGGCACCGTGGCCACGTAGGCGAGCTTGGCCTCGGTGCGCAGCGATGACGGCTTTTGCCACTGGTAGCGCACCAGGCCGCCGCCGCTGCGCGCGGCGTCCAGGATGATCCTGGCGGGTCCTGCGCCGCCCGGGCTGTTGGGATCGCACAGGTCCACGCCCGACAGGCCCATCTGGCGCGCATCCAGCAGCACGTTGCCGTGTTCGTCGTAGACAAAGAAGTAGCCGTCCTCGCCGAACTGCATGCGCGACAGCATCTCCAGCGCCTGGCGCCGCTGCACGGATTGCTCCTCGCCGCTGGACTTGATGCGCGTCAGCGCCGTGGTCGCCAGCTGGACGTAGTGGCGCAGCTCCGTCTCCTTGCTGTGCAGGTAGGCGGTCTCGACCAGTTCCCGTTCCTGGTGGGCCAGCTCCAGGGTCTGGTGCTGCACGGTCGCCGCGACCAGGCCCAGGGCGAGTGCGATGGCGGCAATCGACAGAAGTGCAAGTTTCAGCGGAAGTTGCATGGAAGCCTGTGTGGGGTGCACCGACGATCTTTTCCGCCCAGTGGCCGGGCCTTGTCAACAGGGCTTGCGCGCATGCCGCCAGCGCCAGGGCGGCGGCCTTTGAATGGCATGCGCTGTATTTTCCAATGGCCTGCGCGCCCCGTATATCCACGCAGATTCACGCGCGCGTGAAAAGGCGTTTGAATATCCCAAGGGAAACACCATGGAAAATAGTTTTTGGGTGCGAAACAATATCCCATGGATACTGGAAATCCGAGATGCATTTTCTTGGTGCGTACTCCCCTTTTTGGGGTTTTGGATAATCGTTTTGCCGTATTGTGGTGCGCCGTCCCTCTGATGCCTGATGTGCTGCTTGCTGTTGAGCAGATTCCGTGCCAAACCATTGTTTTCAAAGAATGTTGAAGGGCTGCGTAGCACTGCGTGGGTCCGCGTGCGTAGTGGTGCGTAGGGGAAAATTCATTATCGAATGCCCCAGATCCCTGCCTAGAATTTCTCCGTGAAATCACGAATTCGAATCATTTTGTATCGATGATTCAGGTCACCTCTGAGGACTGGGTTAATGGTGACAAAGTGTTTCCATAACGCCAATGCAGTAATGCGTGGCACGGCAGTGGCAGCTTGTATTTTTGTTTGAGAAGGGCAATACCATGGATATTCGAACGAACCTGGGGCGCATGGCGCTGGCATGCGGGGTGGCGGTGACGGCGGCGGCGTTGGTGGGTTGCGCTGCGCCCAACAAGCGCGAGGTGCTGTCCACCACGCAGATCTACCCGGCCATCGGCCCGTACTCGCAGATGGTGGCGCATGGCAACACCATCTACTTCTCGGGCGTGCTGCCGCTGAACGCACAGGGCACGGCCATCCAGGGCGCCACCATCGAAGAGCAGACGCGTGCCGTGCTCGACCACATCGGCGCCAAGCTCAAGTCCCAGGGACTGGGCTATGAGGATGTGCTCTCGACCTCGGTCTTCATGAAGGACCTCAACGAGTTCGCCGCCATGAACAAGGTCTATGGCGAGTACTTCAAGACCGGCGCCCCTGCTCGGGCCACGGTGGAAGTGGCGCGCCTGCCGCGCGATGTGAAGATCGAAATCTCGGCCATCGTCGGCCGCCGCTGACCGCTTGCGCAACGACAGGAGGACCGCATGAACGCACGACACCCCCAGATCGCGGCCGAGCAGGCCACATCCCTGACCGCCACTGCGGCCGCCGGCGAATCCGGCTATCCCGCGCGCTGGACTTCCAAGCGCCGCGACTTCCTGCGCATGCTGGGCTACGGCACCGGCGCCGCCACGCTGGGCCCGCTGCTGGCCGCCTGCGGCAGCGGCAACGCCCAGACCTCGGCCGCCGCGCTGCGCGAGCAGCTCATGCGCGACGAGGCCTTCTGGACCGACGTGCAGAGCATGTTCATCCTCAAGCCCGAGAAGACCTACATGAACATCGGCACGGCCGGCTCCATGCCCAAGCTGGTGCTCGATGTGTTCGATACCGAAAACCGCAAGAAGGCCGCCGACTCTGGCAACGGCTACAGCAACCTGCTGGACCTGCGCAAGCAGGTGGCGCCGGGCTTTGGCGTGGATGCCGACGAGCTGGCCTTCTCGGCCAATACCTCCTCGGGCATGTGCCATGCCATCCTGGGCATCGACTGGCAGCGTGGCGACGTGGTGGTCACCACCAACCACGAGCACGGCGGCGGCGACACGCCGCTGAAGATCGCGCAGGACCGCTACGGCATCGAGGTCTCGCGCATTGCGCTGCCCGTGGGCAACAACCAGACGGCCGCCACCTACGTGAACCTGTTCGACGAGCGCATCCGCGCGCTCAAGGCCCAGGGCAAGCGCGTGCGCGCCATGATGTGGTCCTCGCCCACCTACAAGACCGGCACCATGCTGCCCATTGCCGACCTGATGGGCGTGGTCAAGGCGCATGGCCTGATCAGCATCGTGGACGGCGCCCACCTGCCGGGCATGATGGCCTACAACTATGCGGAGCTGGGCATGGACTTCATGTCCGGCGCGGGCCACAAGTGGCAGTGCGGCCCGGGCTCGACGGGCATCCTCATCATCCGCAACAAGATGCGCGCCTCCAACCCGCTGCCACTGCCCAAGTGGTACCCGGTGCACACCAGCGCCTACCCGGCGCTGGAGCGCACGACCACGGCCAAGGAGACCTACGACATCGCCGCCTCGGTCACCTCCTGCGGCAGCGTGCACACGCCCATGTTCATGGCGCTGGCCCAGGCCTGCGCGCAGTGGGACAGCATCGGCCGCAAGAAGATCGAGACCTATGACCTGACGCTGTCGTCCTACCTCAAGGAAAAGATCGTCGAGCGCTGGGGCGTGGACTCGCTGTACTCGCCCAAGGACGATCCCAAGCTGCTGTCGGCGCTGACCTGCTTCAACCCGTTCCAGAACAAGGACGACGTGATGAACGGGACCAAGTCATCGACCTTCGTGGCGCGCATGCTCAGCGACTATCCGCAGGGCTTCGTGATCCGCAACTCCAACTTCCCCGTGATCGGCGCGGCGGCAGACCACTACGGCGTGCGCGTGTCCACGCACCTGTGGCATGACGCGCGGGACGTCGATCTGCTGGTGGATGCGATGTGGGATCTGTCTAGAAAGATGGCTTGACCCCCTGAGCCGCTTACGCGCCTTCCCCCTCTCTACCCGCTTCGCGGGGGAGGGGGACGGCACCCTCGGTGCGGGGCGGCCCTTCCTCGGTGCCTCTGAGGTGGGCCGTGCTTGTTTTGAGGGCGTGCTTTCTGGCGCAGAGCGCTGTCCTCAGCCTTTGATCGTCAGCCGGGCTGTCCTTCGTCGCGGATGGCGGCTCGGACCTGGGGGAGCTGGCGGCGGGAGACCATGAGCAGTTCGGGGATGCCGTGCAGGCGCAGGGCCCAGCCTTCGCCTTCGGTGGGGTCGTCGTGGCGTTCCAGGGCGCGCAGGGCGCTGCGGGCCACCAGCGCGTTGCGGTGCACGCGCAGCAGGTGGTCGGCGTGGCGGGCCTCCAGGTCGGCCAGGGCGCCGTCGAGGATGTAGCTGCGGCCCACGGTGCGCACGGTCACGTACTTCTGTTCGGCCTTGAGGTAGAGCACTTCGGACAGGGGCAGGCGCACGGTGGTGCCCCGGTCCTGTATCAGCAGCACGGGGCCGCTGTCGCGCTCGGCCGTCTGGTGCACCGCCGTGCGTGCGGCCTTGGCCAGGGCCTGCTGCAGGCGCTCGCGGCGCACGGGCTTGGTCAGGTAGTCGGCGGCGTCCAGGTCGAAGGCCTCGACCGCATGGCCGGCATGGGCGGTGACGAAGACCACGGCAGGCGGCAGCGGCAGGCGGCGCAGTGCGTGCGCCAGGGCCAGGCCGTCCTGGCCCGGCATGTGGATGTCCAGCAGTGCCAGTTCCACGGCGCGCGGGCCCGGCGCCTGCAGCACGGCCATGGCCTGGCGCGCGTCTGCCGCTTCACTGACCTGGTGCGGGCCGGTGCCCGTGCAGGCTTCCACATCGGCCAGCAGGGTGCGCAGTCGCGCGCGGGCCAGGGCTTCGTCGTCAACGATCAGGATGTGCATGGTCCTTCTTCTTCGATACGGCCTTCGTGGGGTGGCTGGCAGGCGCAGCCAGCGGCAGGCTGATGCGCACCACGAAATGGCCCTTGAGCGTGCGCGCCGTGAGGTGGGCCTGCAGGTCGTGCAGCAGCGACAGCCGGGCGCGCACATTGGCCAGCGCAATGCCGTTGCCGCGCGTGCCAGCTGCGCTGGCGGAATCGATCTCAGTGGGCAGGGTGTTGGTGATGCGCACCTCCACCAGATCGCCACGGCGCTCGGTGCGCACCTGCAGCTTGCCGCCGCGTGCGCTGGGCTCCACGCCATGGCGTATGGCGTTTTCCACCAGCGGCTGCAGCAGCAGCGGCGGCAGCAGGGCGCCGTGGGCGGCAGGGTCCAGTTGCCAGCGCACCTGCAGCCGTTCGCCGAAGCGCACCTGCTCGATGGCCAGGTAGCGCTGGGCCAGCTCGATCTCCTCGGCCAGCGTGGTCGTGCTGTGCGGCTCGGCCAGCGCGTAGCGGAACAGGTCGCTGAGGTCTTCCAGCAGGGCCTCGGCCTTGGCGGGCTCGGCACGTACCAGGGCGATGGCGCTGTTGAGCGTGTTGAACAGGAAATGCGGGCGTATGCGCGACTGCAGCTCGGCCAGCCGCGCCTGCGTGTCGGCGGGGGTGTGGCCGCGTGCGCGCAGCACCAGGGCGGCCACCAGCAGGGCCGCCAGCAGTCCGCCGGACATGGCGCTGGCCAGCCAGGGGGCGCTGGTGCCGCCGGCCAGTTGCAGCATGGCGCAGGCATACAGCCCGGCCGCCATGCCCAGCAGCACGCCGGCTGCGTACTGCCCGGTGGACGGCAGGCGCTGCAGCGGATGCTTGAGCAGGCAGGCCGCCACCAGCCAGACCAGGGTGCCGGGCAGGCTGGCGCCGGTCAGCAGGGCCATGTTCTCCAGCCACTGCAGCAGCGAGTCGGCGCCGAACATCGCAGCCGTGGCCGCCACGGCCTGCACGAAGAGCACGGCGCGCAGTACCACGCCGACGTTGCAGGCGTCGAAGACCAGCGCCGCAGGCAGGGGCGGCGGGGCGGCGGAGGTGGATGGCTGGGGC
>NZ_JFYT01000091.1:0-21948 GCF_000632165.1 Delftia sp. RIT313
GTCACAACGCGCACGCCCCGCGCGTCTTGAAGGTATGGGCCAGCCATTCCGGCCGGCTGCTACATCCCTCAAGGAGTGTTTTCCATGACCGCTTCGTCTTCCGTTGCCACCGGCGCCCGTCCTCTTGCTGCCCCCACGCCGCGCCTGAACTTCCAGGCCGTGGCCCCCGAGCTGTACAAGGCCCAGGCCGGCATCAACGCGCTGCTGCACGAGTCCAGCCTGGGCATCCAGCTGCTGGAGCTGGTGTTCCTGCGCGTCTCGCAGATCAACGGCTGCGCCTTCTGCGTGGACATGCACACGCGCGAACTGCTGTCCCGGGGCGAGGACCTGCAGCGCATCAACAGCATCGTCACCTGGCCCGAGGTGGATTTCTACGACGGGCGCGAGCGCGCCGCCCTGAACTGGGCCGAGCGCTGCACGCGCCTGAGCCAGGCCCATCCCGAGCAGCAGGACTTCGAGGCGCTGCGCCCGCATTTCAGCGAGCGCGAGATGGTGGAGCTGACCTATGCCATCGGCAGCATCAATGTCTGGAACCGCCTGTGCGCGGGCTTTGCAGCCCCCGTGGCACGCAAGCCCATCAAACTCTGAACGCCTGCAAGCCGCTCACTCCGCCGAGAGCTTTCGTTCCTTCACCAGCCTGCCCCACTGCTCGTATTCCTTCTTCATGAAGGCCGCGAACTCGGCTCGCGTGGTGGGCTGGGGGGTGAGGCCGTGCTTGTTCAGCGCCTCCTTGACGCCAGGGTCATTGAGTACCTTGACGATCTCGGTGTTCCAGCGGTCCAGCATCGGCTTGGGCGTCTTGCCCGGTGCCACGAAGGCATACCAGTTCAGCGCCTCGAAGCCGGGATAGCCGGCTTCGGCCACCGTAGGGATGTCGGGCATGTACGCCGGGCGCGTGAGGCCCGTGGTGGCCAGCGGGATCAGCTTGCCGGCCTCGATGTGGGGCAGGGCCGTGGGCGGCGCGGCGAAGTAGCTGGTCACGCGCTCGCCCAGCAGGTCCTGCAGCGCGGGCGCGCCGCCCTTGTAGGGCACATGCACCATGTCGATGCCCGCGCGCTGGTTGAACAGCTCGCCTGCCAGGTGGGAGGCCGAGCCCGCGCCCGTCGAGGCGTAGTCCACCGTGCCCGGGTTCTTCTTGGCCTTGGCCACGAACTCGGCCAGGGTCTTCACGCCCGCGCCCTTGTGCACCACCAGCACGTTGGGAAAGTTCACGCCGCCCGAGATGGGTGCCAGGTCCTTGAAGGGGTCGTAGGGCAGCTTCATCAGGTGCGGCGCAATGGTCAGCGGCCCCACCGAGCCGAACAGCAGCACCGAGCCGTCGGCCGCCGCATTGGCCACCTGCTGGTGGGCGATGTTGCCGCCCGCGCCGCCCTTGTTCTCTACCACCACGCTCTGGCCGATGTTCTCGCCCAGCTTCTTGGCGATCAGGCGCGCGGCCGCATCGGCGGCGCCGCCGGCGGCGAAGCCCACGACCAGGGACACGGGCTTCTTGGGAGGAAAGTCCTGGGCCTGCGCACTGGCGGCCAGTGCGAGCAGGGAGGCGGCCAGGGCGCTGGCGTGCAGGAAGTTGCGCTTGTTCATCATGGGGTTGTCTCCGTCATTGGCTGGGAATCGGGGCGGATGCGGCTAGTCGGCGCCCAGACCGATGGGGCTGGGCTGGCGCTTTTCGGTGTTGTGGCGCAGCAGGGATGCCGTGCGGAACACGCCGTGCGCGAACTTGCCGTAGGGCAGGGTGGCGAACAGGGCGATCACCGCGCCCAGGTGCAGGCACAGCAGCAGGGCCAGGGCCGGCGTGCCGCGGCCCAGCCACAGCGCCATGCCGCTGGCCGCGACCAGGAACAGCAGGGCGATGAAGCCCAGGTCCATGGGTTTCTGGCGCGCGTCGCCATGCAGCGGGTGGCGCCTGCGGTTCAGGCGCCACAGGCCTGCGGTGCCCAGCATGAGGCTGGTGCCGCCCACGGCGCCCAGCAGCTTGGGCAGGCTGGGGAATTCGTAGGGCGCGGCCCAGCCGAACACGTAGTGGTAGACCGTGGCCAACGCCGTGGCCGCAAAGCACAGCAGGAAGCCGTAGAAGGTCAGGTGGTGAAAGCGCCTGCGGCTCAGGGTGTAGGCATCGTCGTCGTTGTGGCAGCCCTCGCCGTGGCCGCCGTCCAGGTATTTGAGGCGCAGCACGTCGTGCGCGGCCTCGGCCGCCGCCGGCGTGCCCACGTCCACGCCGCCGGTGGCGGGCTTGACGTCCTTCCAGAAGCGGCGCACGCCCATGGCCAACGCCAGCACCACGAACAGGAACACGGGCGCGAAGATGCCCACCAGCAGGTTGTGCGGGAACAGGTTGTAGAAGTTGGCGCCCAGGTCGGCGCCCCACAGCCGGCCCAGGCCGCCCTGCAGGGCCACGGCCAGCACCAGGAACAGTGACAGGCCTGCGGCCAGGGCCAGCGACAGCGTGAGTCCGTTCCTCTGGTACAGGCGCCCCAGGGCGGGCGGCCAGGCGTAGTCGGCATAGGTCTGGCCGCGCACCTCGGCCATGGCCTTGGGGATGTTGATGGCGAATTCATGCGGCGGCGCGTACTGGCAGGCATGCAGGCAGGCGCCGCAGTTGTGGCACAGGTTGGCCAGGTAGTGCACATCGGCCTTGCCGAACTCCAGCCGCCGCGTCATGGCCGGGAAGACCGCGCAAAAGCCTTCGCAGTAGCGGCAGGCGTTGCAGATCTGCAGGGCGCGCGCCACCTCGCCTTCGGCGGCCGTTTCGGTGGAGACCGGCAGGATGGGAATGACCCGGCCGGCGGCCAGGTCCTGGGCTTCTTGGGTCAGGGCGTTCAGGGTCTGCATCTCGGTCAAGCCTTCTCTGTCACTGCGCCGCGCACGGCGGGGTGGCCCGTGGCGGCCAGGGCCGCGTTGCGGCCCGCGATGCGGCCGAAGGCCGTGCCGATCGACATGCCCACGCCGGCCGTATAGCCCTTGCCCAGCACGTTGCCGGCCATCATTTCGCCGGCCACGAACAGGCTGGTGCTGGGCTGGCCGGCAAAGCGCACGGCCGCCGTGTCGTCGGTCTCCAGGCCCAGGTAGGTGAAGGTCACGCCGGGGCGCAGCTGGTAGCCGTAGAAGGGCGCCGTGTCGATGGGGCGGGCCCAGTGGGTCTTGGCGGGCGCCAGGCCCTCGGTGTGGCAGTCGTCCAGCGCCGTGTGGTCGAAGTGGCCGACGCGGCAGGCGCCGTTGTAGGCATCCAGGGTCTGCATGAAGCCTTCCTCGTCCAGGCCCAGCTTGCGTGCCAGCTCGGGCAGGGAGTCGGCGCGCACGCCCGGGAAGACCGGCGGCATGAAGCGGCCAATGGCCTTGGCGTCGATGACGGACCAGGCGGTCTGGCCCGGCTGCTGGGCCACCAGGCGGCCCCAGATGGCATAGCGCTTGGGCCAGAAGTCCTCGCCCTCGTCGTAGAAGCGCTCGGCCTCGCGGTTGACCACCACGCCCAGCGAGACGCAGTCGATGCGCGTGCAGATGCCGCCGTCGTACAGCGGCGCGCGCGCGTCGATGGCCACCATGTGGGCCTGGGTGGGGTCGCCGATGCGGTCGGCGCCATGGTCTTCGAGCAGGTGGCGCAGCAGCACGCCGCGGTTGAAGGCCGTGCCGCGGATCAGGAAGTTGTCGGACGGCCACTCGCCGCGTGCGTTCTGCCCCCAGGCCTCGCGCAGCCACTCGCGGTTGGACTCGAAGCCGCCCGCCGCCAGCACGCAGGTCTTTGCGGTGATGCGCTGCTCGCCCACCCAGGCGGCCTTGAATTCACCGCCCTCGATCTCCAGCCGGTCAACGGGCGACGCGTAGCGCACCTGCACGCCCAGCCGTTCGGCGCTGCGGTAGTAGGCATTGACCAGGGCCTTGCCCCCGCCCATGAAGAAGGCATTGGTGCGCGCCACGTGCAGGGCGCCCGACAGCGGCGGCTGGAAATGCACGCCGTGGCGGCGCATCCAGTCGCGGCAGGTGGAGGAGGCGCGGATCACCATGCGCGCCAGGTGCTCGTTGGTGATGCCGCCCGTGACCTTGAGCAGGTCCTGCCAGAACTCCTCCTCGGGGTAGGCCTCGACCAGCACGTCCTGGGGCGCGTCGTGCATGCAGCGCAGGTTGCGCGTGTGGCCGGAATTGCCGCCGCGCCAGTCGCGCGGCGCCGCCTCCAGCAGCAGCACGCTGCGGCCTGCCTCGCGCGCCATCAGGGCCGCGCACAGGGCGGCATTGCCGCCGCCTATGACCAGGACATCGGGGTCCATGGAGTTCTCCTTGCATTCGCCATCGTGGGGATTGCGAATGTAGGGAGAACGCCGCGCGGCGGGCAGGGGCCCGCCGGCATGGGGGTATCAGTCTTCGTGATGGATGAGGGCCGTGCCAGCCCAGGCGCCGCCGCGCAGCAGCTGGCGCACGCAGTCGATCAGCACCACGCGCGCGGCCAGGGCGGCGGGCGACAGCTCATCCTCGGACAGGCTGCACAGCAGGTTGGTGCGCAGGGCATCTTTGTCCGTGATACGCGACCACTCGAAGCGCTGCGCGGCATCGGCATAGCGGCCCATGGAGGCCCAGGGCTGCACCGTGCTGCCCAGGCCCGCATCCACGGCCGCCATGACCATGGACAGCGAGTCCACCTCCAGCACCAGATGCGGCGTGAAGCGCGCCTGCGAGAAGGCCGTGTCCAGCGTGCTGCGCAGGCCGTGCAGGCCCGTGGGCAGGATCAGCGATTCGCCGGCCAGGTCGGCCAGCGCCATCTGCGGCGGCAGCGGCTCGGGGTGGTGGCCGCGCGCGCGGATCAGGAACAGCTCCTCCTCGATCAGCGGGTGCACCTGCCAGCGCCGCCCGCCTGCGCGGGCCTGACCGCCGTGCAGGCGGGCGTCGAACAGCACGGCCATGTCCAGCGCGCGCGCATTGAGCATGTCGGTCAGGTGGCCGGACATGCCCTCCACCATGTGCAGGCGCACATCGGGGTAGCGCGCGCGCATGGCCTGCATCATGGGCAGGCCCAGCATGGCCGAGGTGGTGGGCGCCAGGCCCACGCTGACCGAGCCCGACAGCCGCGCCTGCTGCGCGCTGCGCACGGCCTGCTCGGCATGGCGCAGCGTGAGCTGGGCCTCGCGGAAGAAGGCCACGCCCGCCTCGGTGGGCACCACGCCGCGCGGCGTGCGCTGCAGCAGCCGGGTGGACAGCTCGCTTTCCAGGCGGCTGACCTGCTGGCTCAGCGCGGACTGGACCATGTCCAGGTCCAGGGCGGCGCGGCTCATGGAGCCCAGTTCGACGATGCGGACGAAGTAGCGGAGTTGTCTCAGTTCCATGGGGGCGGCGCTTGTGGATGGCAGCGGCGATTGTCGGTGCAGACCGGGCGGGCCGCTGCACCGGGGGGCTTGGCCTCAGATGCCGCGCGGCAGCAGGGCCGCCAGGGCCTCGCCTATCGAGCGCGCAATCAGCTTCTGGCGCTCGCCGGGCATGCGCTCCAGCGTGGAGGCCACGCTGACGGCGGCCACGGGCTCGCCTTCGGCATTGCGCACCGCCATGCCCACGGCCAGCACGCCGCGCGTGGCGTGGTTGCCGATGACGGACCAGCCGCGCTGGCGCGTGGCCTTCACCAGCAGGGCCATGCGCTCGGGCGTCATGCCGCCGTACTGCTCCAGCACGGGCGCGTTGGCCGCCATCGCGGCCTGCACCTCGGCATCGGGCAGGGCGGCCAGCAGGGCCAGTCCCGCCGCTCCCACGCCCAGCGGCTGGCGCGTGCCCACCTGGATCACCAGGATCTGCACTGGATGCGTGCCCACATGGCGGGCGATGCAGTGCGATGCCGCGCCTTCGCGCACGATGGCAAAGGCCGCATCCGCGCAGCCCGCGCTCACGCGCTCCAGCACGGGCTGCAGCCGCACGGCCATGTTGGGCTGGCCTGCGCTGGCGGCCGTGGCCGCCAGCCGGTGGCCGGCCGCATAGCCGAAGCGCCCCCTGTGCGCCACATAGCCGCTGTCCACCAGGGTGGACAGCAGGCGGTACACCGTGGCGCGCTCCAGCCCCGTGGCGCGGCACAGGTCAGCGACGCGCAGGCCTTCGCGGCCAGCGGCCAGCACGGCGTCCAGCACCTGCAGGCCACGGCGCAGCGTGCGGCTGCCGGCATCGTCGGCGGAGACTGGAATGTCCGCTGGCCGGACGTTTGGATTGGTGCTGCGCGAAGGCATGGAAAAGAATTTCCCGGTGATTGCAGGCAGGGCAGAAAAGGGCCTGCGTGCAGCGCGCAGTGTGCCGCAGGCCGTCGAAAGCCCACACAGGCAGACATAAGCAGACATCAGAACGATCACCTGGAGACAAGACATGACAACCCCTGCCCGTTTCAATCCGTGGGCGCGCCGGCGCCTGCTGGCCTGTTCCTTCACCTGCGCACTGGCCGGCATGGCCGCTGCGACCGTCGCGGCCGTCGCGTTGGCGCCCGCGCCCGTGCTGGCGCAGCCGGCGGCCTGGCCGGCCCGGCCCGTGCGGCTCGTGGTGGGCTATGCGGCCGGTGGCGCCACCGACGTGATCGCACGCCTGGTGGCCGCCCGGATGGGCGAGCAGCTGGGCCAGAGCGTGGTGGTGGACAACCGCACGGGCGCCAACAGCAATGTGGGCGCCGAAGCCGTGGCGCGGGCGCCTGCGGACGGCTACACGCTGTATGTCTACACCATTGCCAACACCATCAATGCCTCGCTCTACCCCCGGCTCGGCTATGACCCGGTCAAGGACTTCGAACCCATCGGCCTGATCGCCAAGATTCCCAACATCCTCGTGGTCAACCCGCGCCTGCCCATACAGAACGTGGCCGACTATGTGCGCTACGCCCGGCAGAGTGCGCAGGGCATCAGCTTCGCCTCGTCGGGCAGCGGCTCGTCGATCCACCTGTCGGGCGAGATGTTCCGGCAGCTGTCGGGCCTGCGCATGCTGCACGTGCCCTACCGGGGCAGCGCACCGGCCATCACCGACCTGCTGGGCGGGCAGGTGGATTCCATGTTCGACAACGCGCCCTCGGCCCTGCCCCATGTGCAGGCCGGCAAGCTGCGCGCGATCGCCATCACCAGCGCCCGGCGCTCGGCGCTGCTGCCCGATGTGCCCACGCTGGCGGAGTCGGGCTATGCGGGCTTTGACGTGCAGTCCTGGTTCGGCCTGGCCGCCCCTGCGGGCACGCCGCCCGCCGTGATCGAGCGCCTGAACCATGCCCTGAACACCGCCCTGGCCGCACCCGAGCTGCGCCAGCGCCTGGGCGAGATGGCCGCCACGCCCGAGCCCGGCACCCCGGCGCAGATGCGCAGCTTTGCGACGTCGGAGATCAAGCGCTGGCGCGAGGTGGTCAAGGCCTCGGGCGCCACCGCCCAGTAGTTCGGCACACGTTCGGCAAAAGCTCAACACAACCGCCCCACAAGGAGACAACCCCCATGCAACCCATTGATTTTTTCTGGCGCGCGGCCGAGCGCTGGCCGCAGCGCATCGCCATCGACGCGCCGGGCGGCTGCATCCGCTATGACGCGCTGGCCCGCAAGGTGGCCGCGCTGGCGGCCGGCCTGCAGGCGCTGGAGCCCGCCGTGCAAAGCCGCGTGGGCATCTGCGCGGGCAACAGCGCGGACCATATCGCCGCCCTGCTGGCGGTGATGGCCAGCGGCAAGGTCTGGGTGCCGCTCAATCCCAAGAGCACGCAGTCCGAGGTGCGCCGCATCATCGATGCCACCGAGCCTTCCATCGTGCTGTGCGACGCGGGCGGCGCTGCACTGGTGCAAGGGGCGCCGGGCATCCACCTGGTGCTGGGCGAGGGCACGGCGGCGCTGGAGCAGGCGCACAGTGGCGCCGTTCCCGTGGTTCCCGAACTGCCCGCCGATGCCATCCAGGCCATCAAGTTCACGGGCGGCACCACGGGCCTGCCCAAGGGCGTGATGCAGCCCTGCCGCGCCTGGATGGCCGGCATTGCCAACCAGATCCAGGCCTGGGGGTTCGATGAACATGACCGCTACGTCATGGCCGCGCCCATCACGCATGGCACGTCCACCTATCTGTTGCCCATCCTGGCGCAGGGCGGCTGCCATGTGCTGCTCGACGGTGCGGGTGCCGAGGCCGTGCGCAGCGCCTTTGCCCTGCGCGGCGGCACCGTGTGCTTCATGCCGCCCACCCTGATCTACATGCTGATGGCGCTGCCGGGCGCCAGCCGTGCGGACTTCCCCGGCCTGCGCCGCCTCATCTACGGCGGCGCCGCCATGCCGCCCGAGAAAATCCGCCAGGTGCGCGCCTTCTTCGGCCCCGTGCTGGCCACCACCTATGGCCAGACCGAGGCGCCGCAGATCCTCACGGCCATGCGGCCCGAGGACTTCGAGGACGAAGGCCTGTGGACCTCCGTGGGCCGGGCCACCTGGTTCAGCGACCTGGCCATCATGGCGCCCGACGGCCGCCTGCTGCCCCGCGGCGAGGTGGGCGAGGTCGTGGCGCGCGGCGATCTGCTGATGAGCGGCTACTGGCGCCTGCCCGGCAAGACGGCCGAGACCCTGGTGAACGGCTGGCTGCACACGGGGGACCGGGGCCTGATCGATGCGCAGGGCTACCTGCACCTCAAGGACCGCCTGAAGGACCTGGTCATCACGGGCGGCTTCAACGTCTATCCCGTGGATGTGGAAAACGCCCTGGGCCAGCATCCGGCCGTGCACGAGTGCGTGGTCTTCGGCATCCCCGACGATCACTGGGGCGAGGCCGTGCAGGCCGCCGTGCAATTGCGCGCCGAACTGCGCCCCGACCAACGGCCGGACGAGGCCGAGCTGATCGCCTTCGTGCGCCAGCGACTGGGTCCCGTGCAGACACCCAAGCGCATCCACTTTCACGCCAGCCTGCCGCGCTCGCCCGTGGGCAAGCTGCTCAAGACGGCCGTGCGCGAGCTTGCGCTGGCGCCCCGTTGACCCCGCACACCATCACAAGGAGACCCTGGCCATGGCAACCCCCCAACCCCCCGTCACCCGCCTGTGCACCCACACCCTCACCAGCCTGCATTACCGCGATGCCGACCTGGTCGAGGACCTGATGGGCAAGAAGACCTTCACCGAGGTGATGCTGATGCAGATCCTGGGCCGCACGCCGCGCCCCGTGGACCTGCGCATCGCCGATGTGGTGCTCATCGTGCTCATGGAGCATGGCCTCACGCCCAGCGCCATCGCCACGCGCCTCATCTACATGAGCGCGCCCGAGAACCTGCAGGGCGCCGTCTCGGCCGGCCTGCTGGCCGTGGGCAGCTCCTTCGTGGGCACCATGGAGAACTGCGCCGCGCTGCTCGACCGCATCGCCGCCGCCGCCGACCCCGAGGCCGAGGCCCGCGCCATCGCCCGGCACCACAAGGCGTTGAAAAGCCCCGTGCCCGGCTTTGGCCACCACCTGCACAAGCCCGTGGACCCGCGCGCCTACAAGCTGCTGGACATGGGCCGCGCCGAACCCGAACTGGCGGGCAGCAGAATCCGCGCGCTCGAAACCCTGTCCGCCGCCGTGGACGCCGCAGCGGGCCGGCCCATCACCATCAATGCCACGGGGGCCGTGGCCGCCCTGCTGGGCGAGATCGGCGTGCCCACGGCCGTGATGCGCGGCTTTGCCGTCATCTCGCGGGCCGCCGGGCTGGTGGCGCATGTGGTGGAGGAGCAGCAAAGCCCGTCGGGCCGGTTCATCTGGGAAACGGTGGAGGAAGCCATCCCCTATGCGGGGCATGCAGTTTCCGCGAACGCTGCGTGAAGCAATGACCGATGGACCACCGCGCGCCATGCCGCGAGCATGGAGTCCATGCAACAAACCCATGGATTGTCCAGCGCCCTCGACGGCCTGCGCGTGGTGGACCTGTCCCGCATCCTGGCGGGACCCTGGTGCACCCAGAACCTTGCCGACCTGGGCGCATCGGTGCTCAAGATCGAGCGTCCCGGCACAGGGGACGACACGCGCGCCTGGGGGCCACCCTTCGTGCAGGCGCCCGGTGGCGAGGCCGTGTCGGCCTATTTCCTGTCCTGCAACCGCGGCAAGCAGTCGGTGGCGCTGGACTTCACCGAGCCGGCCTCGCATGCCTGGCTGCTGCGCCAGATCCGCGATGCCGACGTGCTGGTGGAAAACTACAAGGCCGGCGCGCTGGCGCGCCACGGCCTGGACTACGCGGCGCTGGCCGCCATCAACCCCGGGCTGATCTACCTGTCGATCACGGGCTTCGGCCAGAGCGGCCCTTTTGCGCACAAGCCCGGCTACGACTATGTGTTCCAGGGGCTGGGCGGCCTCATGGGCTACACGGGCGTGGCCGATGGCGAGGAGGGCGCGGGCCCGCTGCGCACGGGCGTGGCCGTGGTGGACCTGATGACGGGCATGTATGCCACCAGCGCCGTGCTGGCGGCCGTGGTGAAGCGCCAGCGCACGGGGCGCGGCCAGCACATCGACCTGGCCCTGCTGGACGTGGCCGTGGCCATGAATGCCAACCAGGCGGCCAACTACCTGGTCAGCGGCGAGAACCCGCGCCGCACGGGCAACGCCCATCCCAATTGCGCGCCCTACGAGGTGTTTGCCTGCGAAGACGGGCATTTCATCCTGGCCATCGGCAATGACGGGCAGTTCGCCGCCCTGTGCTCCGTGCTGGGCACGGACTGGCACCTGGACGCGCGCTTTGCCACCAATGCCGCGCGCCTGACCGGCATGCCGCAGCTGCGCCCGCTGCTGCGCGCGGCGCTGGGCCGCTGGCCGCTGCAGGCCCTGACCGATGCGCTGGACACCGCCCAGGTGCCCTGGGGCTGCATCAACACCATGGAACAGGTCTTCGCCCATCCGCAGGTACGGCACCGCCAGATGCTGCAGACGGTGGAGCACCCGCAGCTGGGCACGCTGAAGCTGGTGCGCAACCCCATGGTGCCGGCTGGCAGTGGCGCCCAGGTGCCGCCGCCGCCCGTGCTCGGTGCGGCGCCGCAGGACCTCTGAATCCATAGACATCGACAAGCCAAGAAGGAGACAAGGATGACGAAACGCATGAAAGCACTGAAGGCCGCCGTGGCAGCCGCCGCGCTGGCGGGGATGCCGCTGGCATATGCAGCGGGGGCGGCAGGGGCCGGAAGCTATCCCGAGCGGCCCATACGCCTGGTCGTGCCCTATGCGGTGGGCGGCGCCACCGATGTGATCGCGCGCGTGGCGGCCCGCTACCTGGGCGAGACGCTGGGCCAGCCCGTGGTGGTGGAAAACCGCCCCGGCGCGGGCGGCAGCACGGGCTCGGCCTATGCGGCCAAGCAGCCGGCCGACGGCTACACCCTGGTGATGATGGTGGAGAGCTCGCATGCGGTGAACCCCAACGTCTACGCCAAGCCCGCGTATGACCCGGTGAAGGACTTCACCCCCATCACCAACATCGCCAACGTGCCGGGCGTGATGGTGGTCAGCGCAGGCTCGGCCTACAAGAGCGCCAAGGATGTGAGCGACGCGGCGCGCGCCGCGCCGGGCAAACTCAACTACGGCTCCTCGGGCAATGGCGGGCTCAGCCACCTGAGCGGTGCGCTGTTCGGCAGCACCACGGGCACCACCCTCACCCATGTGCCCTACAAGGGGCTGGGGCCGGCGCTCAACGACCTGATGGCGGGGCAGCTCGATGTGGTGTTCGACAACATGCCGTCCTCGGGCGCGCTGATCGCAGGCGGCCAGCTGCGTGCGCTGGCCGTGTCCAGCCCCGTGCGCCTGGCGGCCCTGCCCGGCGTGCCCACCTATGCCGAGGCCGGTCTCAAGCCCATGAACGACATGTCCTGGTACGGCCTGGGCGCGCCTGCCAGGCTCGATCCCGCCATTCTTGCCAGGCTCAGCGAAGCCATGCGCAAGACCTTGCAAAAGCCCGAGCTGATCAAGACCATCGAGCAGCAGGGCGCCGTCGTGGACTTCCAGGAGCCTGCGCAATTCAGGCAGACGGTGGAGCGCTCCAACCGCGCCTGGTCCCAGCTGATCCGCGACATCGGATTCGAGAAACTTTGAGGAGATCTGCCGTGCATGCACAAGTGACCTTTCCCACCCCGCAGACCGCCGTGCTCACCATCACCGGCGGCGGGCCGCTGAACATCCTGGGCACACCCGTGATCCGCGCGCTGACCGCGCAATTGGCCGAACTGGCCGAGCGCCCCGATCTGCACTGCCTGGTGCTGCGCGGATCGGGCACGCGCGCCTTCGTGGCGGGGGCCGACATCCGCGAGATGGCGTCGCTCAACGCCGCCTCGGCACGCGCCTTCATCAGCGGGCTGCGCGACCTGTGCAACGCGGTGCGGCATTTCCCCGTGCCCGTGATCGCCCGGCTGCAGGGCCATACGCTGGGTGGCGGGCTGGAGCTGGCCATGGCGGCCGACCTGCGCATCGCGGCCGATGATGCCGTGGTGGGCATGCCCGAGGTCAAGGTCGGCATTCCCTCGGTGATCCACGCGGCCATGATGCCCGCGCAGATCGGCGGCACGCGCGCCAGCTGGCTGCTGCTCACGGGCGAGAACATCGGCGCCCTGCAGGCCGAGCGCTGGGGCCTGCTCAACGAATGCGTGCCCGGCGACCAGCTCGATGCGCGCATCGCGCAGATTGCCGAGGGGCTGGGCGGGATCGGCATCGAGGCGCTGCGCCAGCAAAAGCGCCTGCTGCGTCGCTGGGAAGGCATGGGCGTGGACTCGGCCATCACCGACAGCGTGGCCGAGTTCGGCGCGGCCTTCAACACGGGCGAGCCGCAGCACCACATGAATGCCTTCCTGGAGCGTAAGCAGGCCAAGGCCCAAGCCCAGCCCCAGCCCTGAACCTACGCCTTGTCGGCCAGCCCTTTCAGAAAGCTGCGCAGCCGCTGCGCGGTGGGCGTCAGCGGCCGTTCGCTGGAGCGCACCAGCTGCAGCGGGCGCCGTGCCCAGGTTTCCTCCAGCGGCAGGCAGGCCACCGCATGCGCGGTGCCGAGCCTGCGGTAGATGCTGTGCGGAATGATGGCCAGGCCCACGCCCTGCGAGACCAGCCGCACGATGGAGGTGAAATCGTCCACGTGGATGCGGCAGCGCAGCGGCCGGCCATGGCGCTTGGCCAGCTCGCGCAGAAAGGCGTAGTTGCTGCTGGTCAGCGCCATGCCCACGAAGGCATGGGACAGGGTGTCGAAGAACCGGCAGGAAGGGCCTTCGCCGTCCTCTTGCCTCTCGCCCGGCTGGGGCACCAGCGGATGGCCGGGCGGGGCGATCACCACCAGGCGGTCCAGCGCAAAGGTCTCGCAGGCCACGGCGCCCGCCATGGGCTCGCCCGCGTAGACGCCCAGGTCGGCCTCGCCCTCGGCCACGCTGGCGGCAATCGTCTCGCTGGTCTGCTCGACCAGGGTCAGGTTGACCTCGGGAAAGGCGGTCAGGAACTCGCCGATGTGCGGGCCGATGAAGCCGTGCAGCGAGGAGCTGTTGGCCGCCAGCGTTGCCTTGCCCTGCAGGCTGCTGCCCAGCAGGGCGGCCTCGGCCTCCATGCCGTCGATGGCGGCGAACACGCCGCGCGCATGCTCGAGCATGGCGTGGCCTTCCTCGGTCAGCCGCATGCCCTTGTGCTCGCGCGTGAACAGCTGGCAGCCCAGGGCCTGCTCCAGGTTGCGCAGCCGCTGGCTGGCGGCCGAGGGCGTCAGGTGCCGCGCCTGGCTGGCACGCGAGAGATTGCCGGCCTGGGCGATGGCCATGAACAGCTTCAGATCGGTCAGGTCGTAGCGCATGCGGGCGTTTCCTAGGGGGCAAGAGGGCCATTATTCCTGCTGGCGCAGGGCTGCAAAGCCCGTGGCGCGCAGCCTTTGAAGGGCGCTGGGATAATCGCTGCCATGACTAAACACCGCGTCGTGGTGGGCCTGTCGGGCGGTGTGGACTCCGCTGTCACGGCCCATCTCCTCAAGCAACAGGGCCATGAAGTGGTCGGCATCTTCATGAAGAACTGGGAAGATGACGACGACAGCGAATACTGCTCGTCCAATGTCGATTTCGTCGATGCCGCCGCCGTGGCCGACGTGGTCGGCATCGAGATCGAGCATGTGAACTTCGCCTCCGAGTACAAGGACCGCGTCTTCGCCGAGTTCCTGCGCGAGTACCAGGCCGGCCGCACGCCCAACCCCGACGTGCTGTGCAATGCCGAGATCAAGTTCAAGGCCTTCCTGGACCACGCCATGCGCCTGGGCGCCGAGAAGATCGCCACAGGCCACTACGCCCGCGTGCGCCAGAACCCCGGCACGCAGCTGTTCGAGCTGCTCAAGGGGCTGGACCCGGCCAAGGACCAGAGCTACTTCCTACACCGCCTCAACCAGGCCCAGCTGTCCAAGTCCATGTTCCCCGTGGGCGAGCTGAAGAAGACCGAGGTGCGCCGCATTGCCGAGGAGATCGGCCTGCCCAACGCGAAGAAGAAGGACTCCACGGGCATCTGCTTCATCGGAGAGCGGCCGTTCCGCGACTTCCTGAACCGCTACATCAGCAAGGAGCCCGGCAACATCCTCGACGACCGCAACCGCAAGCTGGGCAAGCATGTGGGCCTGTCGTTCTACACGCTGGGCCAGCGCTCGGGCCTGGGCATCGGCGGCGTCAAGGAAAAGGGCGCGCCGCGCGGCGGCGGCGACCACGAGCCCTGGTTCGTGGCGCGCAAGGAGCTGGATACCAACACGCTGCGCGTGGTGCAGGGCCATGACCATCCCTGGCTGCTGTCGCAGTCGCTGCTGGCCGACCAGGTCAGCTGGGTGGCCGGCCACGCGCCCGCCGAGGGCAAGGCCTACGGCTCCAAGACGCGCTACCGCCAGCCCGACTCGCCGGCCCTGATCTCGGGCGCCACGCCCGAAGGCTTCCGGCTGGATTTTCCCGAGCCGCAATGGGCCGTCACGCCAGGCCAGTCGGCCGTGCTCTACGACGGCGACGTGTGCCTGGGCGGCGGCATCATCGCGGCGGTGGATCCGCATTGATGCAGCACTGACGCGGCATTGATGCGGATTGACGCCGGGCAGGATTCGGCCCGGCGCGTTTTGCTATCGTCACGGGGGGCGGCACAACCGCCCCTTTTTCTTTTTCCTTTTGTTCTTCACGACAGCACCACAGGAGACCCCATGGCTTCATCGATTCTTGCGCGCCGGCATTTTCTGGGAGCGGCCCTGGGCGCCGTGGCCACGGCCGGATGCAACGGCGAGGTGTCCTGGGGCGATCCCATCGATCCGCCCGTGACGGACCGCGTCAAGCGTGCGCTCGACCAACTCGACGGCCAGGTGCGCGCGCAGATGCGGCGCACGGGCGTGCCCGGCGTGGCTGTGGCCGTGGTGCATGAGGGGCGCCTGGTCTATGCCCAGGGCATGGGCGTGCGCCGTCTGGGCTCGTCGCTGGCCGTGGATGCGGACACGGTGTTCCAGCTCGCCTCCGTCTCCAAGTCCGTGGGCGCCACCGTGGTGGCGCAGCAGGTGGGTCAGCGCCGCGTGTCCTGGGACACGCGCGTACAGCAGGGCCTGCCCTGGTGGACGCTGGAGGACGCCGACGCCGCCCAGCGCATCACCGTGGGCGACATGTATGCCCACCGCTCAGGCCTGCCCGGCCAGGCCGGCGATGCGCTGGAGGAGCTGGGCTACAGCCAGCGCCAGATCCTGGAGCGCCTGCGCTACCTGCCGCTGCGGCCCGTGGGCACCCAGTACGCCTACAGCAACTTCGGCCTGACCACGGGTGCCGAGGCGGTGGCCGCCATCGCAGGCCAGTCCTGGGCCGCGCTGTCGCAGCAGGCCGTCTACGGCCCGCTGGGCATGACCCAGACCAGTTCGCTGTTTGCAGATTTCGAGGCGCGCGCCAACCGAGCGGCCGGCCACCTGCGCGTCAATGGCGTGTGGCAGACGGGGCCGGTGCGCCGGCCCGATGCGCAGTCGGCTGCGGGCGGCGTCAGCTCCACGGTGCGCGACATGGCGCGCTGGATGACCATGCTGCTGGACGAGGGCCGCTTCGAGGGCCGCCAGGTGGTCGATGCGCAGGCCCTGCGCACGGCGCTGTCGCCGCAGATGCTGCAGTCGCCGGCCGGCAACGGCGAGCCTGCGCGCTACTACGGCTTCGGCTTCAACGTGGGCGTGTCCGAGGCAGGGCGCACCACCTACAGCCACTCGGGCGCCTTCGGCACGGGCAGCGCGACCAGCTTCACCGTCATGCCCGAGCTCAAGCTGGGCATCGTGGTGCTGACCAACGGCATGCCCATCGGCGTGCCCGAGATCGTGGTCTCGCAGTTCCTGGACCAGGTCGAATGGGGCCGCCAGCGCCAGGACTGGGAGAGCATCTGGACCAAGCGGCTGGCACCCATCATGCAGCCGCATGGCGAGCTGGCAGGCAAGACCCGGCCCCCTTTCCCCCGACCGCCCCGGCCGCTGGGCGCCTATGTGGGCAGCTACGCCAACCGCTTCTACGGGCCGGCCCAGGTCAGCCTGCAGACGGGCGGCGGGGGGCTGCAGGTCAGCCTGGGTTCGCAGCGCATGCTGCTCAGCCACTGGGATGGCGAGGTCTTCAGCTTCGTGCCCGAGGGGGATTCGCCGGGCAGCCTGTCCAAGGCCACGTTCGACGGCAACCAGCTCACGCTGGAGTATTTCGACGATGTGCTGACGCCGGCCGGCGTCAGTGCGGGGATAGGGCGCTTTTCGCGCTGAGGGTGGCCTGCTCCGTGCCGTCGTGCAGGTGATCGCCGGGCACGGGCAGCCAGGCGGCCAGCACGGTGGCGCCGGGTTCTGAATCCATGTCCAGATGGCCGCCCAGGCGCTGCAGGCGCGCCTGCATGCTGCGCAGGCCCACTCCCATGCCGGCCTGCTGCACGGCGGCCACGTCAAAGCCTGCGCCGTCGTCGGTGATGCGCAGCATCAGCCAATGCGGCTCGGGCCACTGCAACTGCACCTGCACGCACTGGGCGCGGCTGTGCTTGATCACATTGGCAAGCGCTTCCTCCAGCACGCGCGTCAGCGCCAGGCACTGCAGCGCACCGGGCGGCTGCGGCCAGGCGGCCGGCACCTGCCAGTCGGACTGCATGTCCAGCGCGTCGAACAGGCTGGCAAAGCGGTGGCGCAGCGGCGCGATCCAGGCCTGGGGCGTGTCCGGCACGGTGACGGAGACGCTGGTGCCGCTGTCGATCATCTGGCGCAGGTCGTCGCGCAGCAGCTTGAGCACGGACAGGAACTGGCGGTTGTGCATGGGGGTGCCGGCCTGCTCCACCATGGCGATGGAGCGCACCAGGGAGCCGCCCAGGCTGTCGTGCAGGTCGTGCGCCAGCTGCATCCGTTCCTGCAGCCGCGAGTGGCTGAGCGCCAGCGCATGCTCGCGCGCCAGCGTGCCGCCGAGCTCGTCGCAGGCACGGGCCACGCTGTCGGTCAGCTCCTGGTTGAACTGTTCGATGCGGCGCATGCTGAGCACGAACTGCCGGCCCAGCACCATGGACAGAGCCAGCATGGTCAGCGGCGCGGTATAGGGCATCCAGGGCGTGGCGGGGCCAATCACCTTCTTGAGCGCCAGCATGTCGTGCAGGCCCGCGCACAGGAAGACCAGCAGGCAGGCCGCGTAGACCAGGTGGCCTGGCTCCCGCGTGCGCCAGGCGTGCAGCGGAAAGTGCAGCGACACGGCCACGCAGATGCCGAAGTACACTAGGCCGATGTGCAGCACGCCGTCCACCAGCGACCAGGGCGCGAAGATGGCGGCGGCCATGCCGGCCAGCGTCAGCGCCCACAGCAGCTTTTCCAGCCGGGGCAGGTGCAGCCTGCCGAAGCGCCAGGTGAACAGGCAAAAGCTCTGGCCGAACAGCAAAAAGACCAGCAGGTTGCCGCGTGCCACGGCCAGGGTGTCGGGGAAGGGCCAGGCCTCGGTGGCCAGGATATTGGCCAGGAACAGCGCCCAGCAGAAGGCATTGAGCGCGTACCAGCCAAAGGCCTTGCTGGCGCGCCGCTGCAGCCAGGCAAAGGCGAACAGCACGCCCAGCACCAGCGAGACCACGATGTTCATGGCAAACAGCGTGCGCTGGTTCCACCAGGTCTGCTCGTGCCACTGGCGCAGCGCCTCGGGCTCGCCCAGGCGCACCTCGCCCAGGCCCGGCGTCTGCTCGGCCAGGCCGTGCACGCGTATCCACACGCTGTTGGTGCCCGCATGCAGGGCGGATTCGGGCAGCAGCCAAAAGCGCGGCATGTTCCAGCTGCGCGACAGGGGCTCGACCAGGTGCCGGTCGCGCCACAGCAGGTCGCCGTTCACGAAGACCTCGCCGGCCATGACCATCGAGTGCAGGGCCAGCGCCACGGGATCGGCGGCAGCGGGGTGAGCGCAGCCGCGTTGCCAGTCGATGCGGTACCAGACGGCGCCGCTGTAGCCGGGCCAGCGGTCCAGCCAGTGGTCGGGCAGGGTCACGTTGTGCCAGTCGCGTACCGCGCTGGCGATGGGCGGCGGTCCCTGGCCTGCGGCCTTGGCGGACTGGATGGACAGGATCTGCGGCAGGCAGGCCTGGGCCAAGGCGCAGGTACTGCACAGGAGAAACGCAAGGCTCAGGGCGAGGCCCAGGGCGAAGTGCCGCACCGGGCCGAACCACCGGCGCCACCCGCCCATGGCCGTCAGCCCAGCAATCCGCGCACGCGTGCCGTGTTGACGGCGCGCGTGCGTGAGGACACGGCCAGCTTGCGGTAGATGTGCTTGATGTGGCATTCCACCGTGTAGCGCGACAGGTGCAGCTGCTCGGCGATCTCGCGGTTGGTCAGGCCATCGGCCACCAGGCGCAGGATCTGGCTTTCGCGCGCGCTCAGCGTGGACTCGGTGCCGGTGCTCTCCGGCGTGGCGGGTGCCGCGCCCTGCAGCTCGGCGATCACGCGGCGCGCGATGAAGGGGTCGATGGGCGCGCCGCCGCGCAGCACGCTGCGGATGGACAGCGACACTTCCAGGTCGTCGCGTTCCTTGAGCACATAGCCGGTGGCGCCTGCGCGTAGCGCCGCCAGGATGGCGTCCTCGGTGCTCCAGGCAGAGATCACCAGGATGCCCACGGCCGGGTCTGCGCTGCGCATCTCGGCGATCAGGTCGATGCCGCTGCCGTCGGGCAGGCCCAGGTCCACCAGGGCCAGGGCCACGGGCTCGGCCAGGCAGGCGCGGGCCTGGGCCAGGGAGCCTGCGAACAGCAGGGCATCGGGCGTGTAGCCCAGCTGGCCCAGCACGGACTGCAGCCGCTGGCGGATCAGCGGCTCGTCCTCCACCACCAGCACCGGGGCCGGAAGCGTGGACTCTGGGACAAGCAGGTGGGCGGGCATGGAAAAGGCGTGCGCAGCGGCGGGCGTAAAAAGGGGCAGGATGGCCGCCCGACTGTGGGCGAAGCCCGCATCTTTGCATATCCCTGAAAACTGGTAATCGCGGGGGCGCGCGCCGCTGCGCCGTCCATAATTCCGGCCCGGGCCGCACGGGCGGACCCTGGCAACGACACCTACCGAAAGGACGCCGCCGCATGGCACGCGTACGTGACCCTGCTGGCTACGATGGCCAGCGTGAAATGATCCTCTCCCACGCCGCCCAGCTGTTCGCGCAGCGCGGCTATGCGGGCACCTCCATGAACGAGGTGGCTGCGGCCTGCGGCGTCTCCAAGGCCACGCTCTACCACTACGTGATCGACAAGCACGACCTGGCCGTGCGCATTGCCGAAGAGCATGTGCTGCGCCTCGAAGCCCTGGTCAACGACACCCTGCAGGCCCATGCCGATCCCGAGCAGCGCCTGCATGCGCTGATCCGCGGCTTCGGCCAGGAGTACGCCCAGGCCCAGAATGCCCACCGCGTGCTGACCGAGGACGTGCGCTTCCTGCGCGAGGAAGACCAGCAGCGCATCCTGGACGTGGAGCGCCGCGTGGTCGCCGCCTTTGCGCAGACCATTGCCCAGGTGCGCGGAGAACCTGCCGACAGCGCCCTGGGCAAGCCCCTGGCCATGCTGCTGTTCGGCATGATCAACTGGACCTTCACCTGGCTCAAGCCGGGCGGCACGCTGGACCATGACGCCATAGGCACCATGGTGTCCCAGCTGTTCTTCGGCGGCGTGCGCGCGGTCAGCGTGCCGGACGGCAAGAAGCCGCGCAAGGCCCGCCAGGCCTAGGCTCGGCCCGGTCCCTTACCACCTGCGCTGCACGACCACGAAGCGGTCGGCCACGAAGGCCAGCGTGGTGTAGCTGGCATTGGCCGCGGGATTGCCGCCCGTGGCGTGGAAGTCCGAGAAGCCTGCCGACTGGTTGACCATCACGCCCTGCGTGAGGTTGATGGACAGGGCCACGCGCGAGCGCAGCGCCGAGGCCGCCACGGCATCGACAAAGGCCGCATCCGTGGAGTACAGGCCCAGCGTCATCGCGCCATGCGCGCGCACGCTGCGCTCGGCCAGCTCGCGGGCGGCCTGGGCCGAGGGCACGGCCACCAGGTAGGAGACGGGGCCGAAGCATTCGCGCTCGTAGATGGCGGCGTCCGCCACGTCCAGCGCGCGCAGCGCGGGCGTGCGCACCTCGGCCTGCGGGTACTCGGGATGGGTGAGCTTTTGCGAGGCGCGCACGGTGCGGCCCACGGTGGCCGCCTGTTCCACGCGCTCCACGGTCTGCGCAGAGCCTATGGCGCCCAGCACGGTGAAGGCCACCTTGGGATCGGCCAGCAACTGGTCGATGGCGGCGGCCAGATCGGCGCCGACCTGCTCGAAGCTCTTGTGGCCCTGGTCAGTCTCTATGCCGCCGGCCGGAATCAGCAGGTTCTGCGTGGTGGTGCACATCTGGCCGCTGTACAGCGACAGTGACAGGGCCAGATTGCGCAGCATGCCTGCGTAGGCATCGGTGGACTCGATCACCACCAGGTTCACGCCGGCCATCTCGGCATACAGGCGTGCCTGCGGCGCGTTGGACTGCAGCCACTGGCCGAAGGCATTGCCGCCGGTGAAGTCGATGGAGGCCACGGCCGCATGTGTGGCCAGGGCCTGGGTCAATTCGGGCTTGTCGCTCACGGCCAGGGTCACGAGGTTGGGGTCCAGGCCCTGCTCGGTCAGCACATCGCGCAGCACGCTCACGGTGAGCGCAGCCGGCAGCACGGCGTTGGGGTGGGGCTTGACGATCACGGGGTTGCCCGTGGCCAGCGCGGCGAACAGGCCCGGGTAGGTGTTCCAGGTCGGGAAGGTGGCGCAGCCGATGACCAGGGCCACGCCACGCCCCACGATCTCGAAGCGCTTGTGCAGCACGGCGGGCGCATGCTTGCCCTGGGGCTTTTCCCAGACGGCCTCGGCAGGCACGTCGGCCATGGCCTTCCAGGCCACGGCAATGGCTTCTAGGGCGCGGTCCTGGGCATGGGGGCCGCCGGCCTGGAAGGCCATCATCGCGCCCTGGCCCGTGGTCAGCATCACGGCATGCGCGATCTCAAAGCTGCGCTGGTGGATGCGCGTCAGCGCCTCCAGCAGCACGCCGGTGCGGCCCTGGGGTCCCAGCGCCTGCCATGCGGGCTCGGCCGCCTGGGCCGCGTCCACCAGCGCCTGGGCATCGCACCCGGGGTAGCGGATGTCCAGGGCCACGCCATAGGGCGATTGCTCGGTGGCCACGCGGGCGCGTTCACCGGGCTGGCGCAGCGGATAGTCCTTGCCGAACAGCGCCTGCACGGCGGCATGGCCCTGGGCCTGGGCAGTCTCGCCATACACCTTGGGCGAGGGCGCTTCAGGAAAGGGCGACCAGTGGCCCCGGCGGGACAGGGCCTGCAGCGCGTCGTCGAGCAGGGGGCGGTGGCGTTCGTAGAGGGCGTGGGCGGGCATGGGATGTCTCCTGGGTTGGAATGTGGCGTCGCTATCAGGGTTAGTACCGGACAACAAGCCTTGTTGCTCAAGAAAGCTGCATCTTATAATCCTACCGTCCGGTCGGTCAATTATTCTGAACCCCTTGCCTCACGACGCCAGAACCCCGATGAACAAAGACCTGCGCCCCGCCCCCGGCGACCTCGACCCCATCGAAACCGCCAG
>NZ_JFYT01000092.1:0-21917 GCF_000632165.1 Delftia sp. RIT313
GATGGAGTGATCGGGGGCTGGTTCGGCCAGGAGCGGCTGGTTGCGACGCCCGCTTGGGTTGGCTGCTTCAGGCTGAACTGCGACATTCACGGCGCAGTGCGTGAGTGGCTGCAACGGTCAAGACCGGTCACTCGCTGGTTGTTCTGCAAGGCGCTGCCGGCGCCCAAGTTCCGAGATTTTGAATTGGCGGTCATGGCGCCTTCCGTGCGTGGCATTTCTTCGTTTTTTTAGTTGCGTAGGCCGGCCAGCGTTATTTTTGGATCTATTTTTGCTATTTTTCTGTTCGCCAGCGCACATCATGGAAAAAATATTTTGGATGCGCAATTAAATGACCTCATCTCGGATTCGGCAGCAGAACTGATTTTCATATGAAAAACCACTTTCCCGGCAGCGGGCTTTGCGTACGCAGCCGCACATACATGGAATCAAAAAAGCACCATGATCAATAGTGCGGCCTGCTTGAAGAGAAAAATCATCTGATGACCGGCTTCAGCGTCAGTCATCGAGGTATCCATCACGAGAAATGGACGAAACTCATTTCATTGGAATTGTATGAAAAATTCGGGCGCCCACCATGCCAATATTGAAAACAGGATAATACGCCTGCTTTATCCTTCATCGGCAGATCACTTTGTTGAGCACTGTGAAATCTTCGAATTGATCGCATTATCAGAATTGAGCAAATCAGGCAACCCCATGGAGCACGCTTACTTTCCTGAAAGCGGATGCATCTCCTTGGTCATGGAAATCAACAGCAACCATTCCCTGGGACATTCCCTGGGAATAGGCATGGTAGGGAATGAGGCGATGGTCGGGTCAGAAATCATTCTAGGCAATGCAACACCTCCTCCTTGGAAGATCTTGGTACAACAATCTGGTACCTGCTGGCGAATAAGCCGCACGGATTTAGAAAAGCAGTGCACAGAGATCCCCATGCTCGGTGAATTGATTAAAAAGTTCATACTTGTGCGCTTGCATCAACAGGCACGTTTCACAGTCTGCCTTAACTACCATACGGCAGCCTCCCGTCTGGCCCGATGGCTGTTGATGAGCAGCGACCGATGTGCCGGCAGCTTCCATGTCACACAGCAATTCATGGCACTGATACTGGGCGTACGGCGTGTCAGCATCACCAACATCGCCAGCAGATTTCAGAACGACGGCATGATTGCCTACAAACGTGGTGAGATGATGGTATTGAACCGCGCAGCGCTGGAAAACAGGGCGTGCAGCTGCTACGCGGCAGACAGACAAATCTATTCAAGAATCATGGGAACCCCGGCCTGAAAGACCAAAGTCAAAAATTCAAAAATCCAAGGACGTGCGCCAGCGCACAGACCATCGCTTGGGAACACGATGCAATGCAACTCTACGCCGTGCATTGCAAAGCGCCTTGGAGAGCATCATGAGTCTGACCACCATTCTTCTAATCGTCCTGATCCTGGTGCTTGTAGGCGCTCTGCCTTCATGGCCCCACAGCCGTAGCTGGGGATACGCTCCCAGCATCGCGATAAGCCTGCTGGTGGTGGTGGTCGTGGTATTGCTGCTTACGGGGCGGGCCTAAGTGCCCTCAAAAACACTGAACTGATAGCCACTGCGCATGCGCTTGGCCCGATACATGGCGCGATCCGCATCAGCAATCAATTGCTCCGCAGACACAGGCCATTCGTGTGCGATCACGATGCCCATGCTGGCCTCCACTTTCAGCTCCAGCCCGTTGCAGTGAATGGGGTTGGCTATTTCCCTGCAGATCATTCTGGCCAGGGCGCGCAGCTGCTCCATTTCCGGAGAGGGCTCCAGCAGGCATGCGAACTCGTCGCCTCCCAGCCTGCACACCAGATCCTCGCGGCGGATGAAGGATCTCAGGCGGCCCGATACGACCCTGAGGACTTCATCTCCTGCACTGTGGCCATAGAGATCGTTGATTGTCTTGAAGCCATCCAGATCCATATACAACACCGCGATGGGAATGGCCTGGGGCATGGCAAAGCCGATCGCTCTGGAAAGCCGATCCAGGAATGAGAACCTGTTCGGCAGGGAGGTCAGATGGTCATGTGTCGCCAGGTGATGCGCTGCGCGTTCATCCGCCTTGGTCCTGTCAAGCTCGAAATGCGCCTTTCCCAGGGCGATACGCGTGTTGTGCAACTCCTCGCGCAGTGAATCGCATTGCCGCTGCAGGCCTTGCAAACAGGCTTCAAGCCCCTTGCGCATTCGATTTTCCACGGAGACGCCCAGCCAGTGATTTCGCTCGAAATCCGACTGGATGGCGTGGGGGCGAAGGCCTGCTTCGTCTGCAAAAAAAGCACCTGTTCTTCTTGATCCGATGTGCCTTGGATACCTTTGAGCCATGGTGTTCCTCAGAATTCGCCATGCTTGAGGGAAACGGATGATTCGCAGATCCGGAAGATGAATATCGCCTTCACCATTTCACAGACAAGCCCTTGATCCGCCAGCGATTTCTACATGGCCATGCAGGATGCCAAGCCTGCATGGCACGGTTTACTTCTTGTCCTTGCCGACCTGGTTGCCGATCACTCCACCGACCGCAGCACCACCGACCGTTCCCACAGCGCTACCTCCTGTGAGCACGGCCCCGCCGATCGCTCCTGCACCCGCACCGATCGCCGTGCTTTGATCCCTTTTGGACATATTGCCGCAGCCGGCCAGGCCCATCAGCAGGACTGTCGCCGCCAGGGCGAGCGCATTGACCTTGATTTTTTTCATGGGAGAACCTCTTTGAAACGTAGTGGACTGGCGCATGGCGTGGAGGCTGCCCGCCCTGGTCAGGAACGCCGTCCACCGCACCCGCGCGCTGCGCTGTGCCTGCCATGCCATCCCACAGTGGCCTGTTCGCGCATCGCCGTCGGTGCGGTAGGGCACATCGCCGCGTGTTGCCCGTGAATGTTCGTCTGCGCACAGACGCCGCGGCCTGCGCTCCCTACAAGAGGGCATGTGTCCAAGGGATTGCATCCGCGCAATCCGCACCAGGAGTTCCGCCCATGCCCCGCTTTTCCAACCTCGTCCCGACCTGGGACACCTCCTGCGTCGGCGGGCCTGCCAGCCTGTCGCAGATGGATCGCCTCATGCTCACCGAGCACCTGGCGCACTGCGATGCGCTGAGAAGGCCATTGCTCGCGCTTTGGACGGGATTCACGGCCATCCACCGCATGCTGGGCGAGCGCACGCTGACGGGAATGCTGCTGATCGCAACCCTGGCCGCCGTCGTGTGGCTTGCTCTGTAGTGCGCTGCCCGGAAGCCATGAATGCAAATGCGCAAGCGCTGGAAATGGATACCGCCACATATCAGCCACCTGCTGGATGCCCGCCATGGAGAAGTCCTGGCACCCATCAGGTCGGAGCTTTTTGGCTGCGCACACTTTGAACAGTATGGGATGACCCTGGGGGGCGCGCATGCCGTGGGCCGCCCACGTTTTGGCCAGGCGACGTTCTATCCACGTCTTGAAAACAATCTCAGATCCCTGCGCACCTCATTCAGGTACATCGCCGGCCTGCACCAGGAGGGCCATGAGCTGGGATCCGGCGCAGAGTGGCTTTTCGACAATTTCCACCTGATCGAGGATCAGCTGCGGGAGATCAGCGAAGGCCTTTCCATCCGCTACTACCGCTCGCTGCCCGTCTTGCAGGAGGCCCCGCTCACAGGCCTTCCACGCATCTACCAGGTGGCATGGTCCTTTGTCGCCCACACCGATGGTGCCTTCGATGAATCGCTATTGACCTGCTTTCTTGACGCATACCAGAGCAAGAGCGAACTCAGCCAGGGTGAGCTCTGGGCGCTGCCCACCACGCTGCGGGTGATTCTGGTCGAGAATTTGAGGCGCCTGGCCGAGCGGATTGCGTGCCAGGCGGCGGCCAAGGAGGTGGCCACCCTGGCTGCGGGCCATATCGACAGGCTCGATGCCGCCGGCTTCCACGAAATCCACCGCTTGATGCAATTGCGCGGCGTAGGCCAGGTCTTCCTGTCCCATCTGGCGCAAACACTCTTTGGGCATCGCTCGGTCTTCAGCGACGGCGCGTACATGCAGATCGAAGAGTGGCTGCGCAGTGCAGTGCCCGATCTGGCGGCACTGCAGGTGCAGCAGCATGCCGACAGCGCGGCCGACCACCTGAGCGTGGGCAATGCGGTGGCCTCGCTGCGGCTGGTGGGCGCCGGGGACTGGCCCGGTATCGTGGGCAGGACCAGCCTGGTCGTGCGCGCACTGCAAGCCTCGCCCGTTTTCCTGGCCGAGGACGATGCCAGCCGCAACACTACGCTGCATGGCATAGAGCGCCTGGCCGCACGCAGCCCTGATCGCTCCGAGGCCGCTGTGGCCAGGGCCCTCATCCGGTTGATGGGCCAGTCGCAGGGCGCAGCCCAACTGGCCGGGTACTGGCTGCAGGGCGAGGGACGCGCCCAACTGGAGGACATGTTCGGCGCGCGACGGCCCCTGTCGGACCGCTGGTATGCCATCCTCCTGCTGTCGCGCACGGTCACCTACATCGGCGCCGTTGTGGCGGCTTCGCTGGCCCTGGTGGCATGGATGCTGCACCTCAACGGCGCAGGCAATGCCGCCGCGATGCAGGGTCCGCTGGGTCCCCTGGGCCCGCTAGACGCATGGGTGGGCCATGCAGGCCTGGCCCTGCTGGGACTGCTCATGTTTTTCCCGGCCTCCGAGGCGGTTTTGGCCCTGGTGAACCGGCTCATATGCGAGTCCGCCACTCCAGCGCATCTGCCCCGCTTTCTCTTGAAGGAGGGGATCGGCCCCTCGGCGCGCACCCTGGTAGTCATTCCTGCGCTGCTGAGCAAGCCTGCTGCCATCTCCGAACTGGCACATCGCCTGCAGCTGCACTATCTCGCCAATCCGGAGCACTGTGTCCATTTCGCGCTGCTGAGCGATTGGGCGGATGCGGACCGGCAGGGTACGGCCGACGATGAGCCGCTGCTCGCGCAGGCACACGAACAGATACAGGCGCTCAACCTGCGCTACCCCGCCGGCGAGGGCCAGGCGCAGCGCTTTTTGCTGCTGCACCGCCCCCGGTCCTTCAGCGCGACGCAGGGCCTGTGGATGGGCTGGGAGCGCAAGCGCGGCAAGCTCGAGCAACTGGTGGCCGCGCTGGCGACGGAAATGCCGGCCCCCTTCCTGGAGATGGGCGTGCTGTCCGACCTGCCTGCCGGCGTGCGCTATGTGCTGACGCTGGACAGCGACACCGAACTGCCGCCGGGCCAGGTCAGGGCTTTGGTAGGCATCGCCGAGCACCCGCACAACCAGCCTGAACTGGATGCCACCGGGCGCAAGGTCATACGCGGCTACGGCATCCTGCAGCCGCACGTGGTGTCGCCCTTGCCGCAGACGCGGCAAACCTCTGCCTGGCAGTGGCTTTTTTCCGGACAGCGGGGCATGGACCCCTACAGCGCAGCCACTTCGGATGTGTACCAGGACCTCTTTGGAGAAGGCAGTTTCATCGGCAAGGGCCTTCTCCATGTGCAGGCCCTGCACGCCGTGCTGTCGCAGCGCCTGCCCGAGGACCGCATCCTCAGCCATGACCTGCTGGAAGGCTCGCTGGCCCGCTGCGCGGCGATCTCCGATGTGACCGTGATGGAGTCGGACCCGCTGCACAGCGACACGGCAGCAGCCCGGCTGCATCGCTGGGTGCGCGGGGACTGGCAATTGCTGCCCGTGCTGTGGCACGGCAGGTACTGGCAACTGGCGGCCATCCACCGATGGAAGCTGTTCGACAACCTGCGCCGCTCCCTGGTTGCGCCCGTGTCGCTGCTGCTGATCGTGCTGTCCATGGCAGGACATGGCCTGGCCCTGCCTTTGTCCCTGGCACTGGCGGCGGCGGCCTGCATCACCGGGCCGTTGATAGGCGCCATCGCCGGTGCCCTCCCGCACCATGCGCGATTCGTGGGCAGCCGCTTCGCCCTGCAGTGCGCACGGCAGTTGCTGCAGGTAGCACTGTCCGGCGCGTGGTACCTGGCGCAACTGCTGCCGCAGGCCATGCTCCACGCGGATGCCGTGGCCCGCACGCTGTACCGCATGGCCGTAAGCAAAAGGCATCTGCTGGAATGGACCACCGCCGAAGCATCCCATGCCGCCATCCGGCCCGGCTGGGCGCCGGCCTTGTCAAGGCACTGGCACAGCACCGTGCTCGCGCTTGCGCTGCTGGCGGCCCTGTGGCTGCTGCCCGCCCCGCTGCCAGCCGCGGCATGGCTGCTGCTGTCCGCCTGGGTTTTCACCCCGGCCCTGGTCTGGCTGTGCAATGCCCCGTGGCGGGCCCCTTTCAGCCATGCAGGGCTGCAGACCACAGACCGCGAACTGCTGCAGGACATTGCGCGTGACACCTGGCGGCTTTTCGAGCGCTGCGTGGGCGAAGGCGACAACCACCTGCCCCCGGACAACCTTCAGACGGCGCCGTTCGAGGTGCTCGCCCACCGGACCTCTCCCACCAACATCGGCCTTTATCTGCTCAGCGCCGCCTGTGCGCGGCAGTTCGGCTGGATCGGCACCCAGGATCTGCTGATGCGCCTGGAAGCGACCTCGGCCACGCTGGCCAGGATGGAGCGCCACAACGGCCACTTCCTCAACTGGTATGACACCCAGAGCCTGCAGCCGCTGCTGCCTCGCTATGTCTCCACCGTGGACAGCGGCAACCTCGGAGCCCATCTGCTTGCCGTATCCCGCGCCTGCCTTGAGCTGGCCCGCGCCCCGCTGGATCCTGCGGCCAGCCAGCAGGCGATCCATGCGGCCAGGCGCCGGTTGAAACCCTGCCTGGCGGGTGCAGCGCGCCTGTTGCAGCGCCCGCTGCAGCAGACGGCTATCGGCCAGTTGCTGGACAGCCCCCTGGCCGAGCCCGCAGACATATCGGCCCAGATGATGCTGCAGGGATTGCTGCGCGACGCCTTTGCGGAGCTTCACGCGCTCGATCTGCCGGAACCTGGGGCCGTGGCCGACACCCCGCCCGGGCCGCAGGACCCCTTGCCATGGCTGCTGGCCGACCTGCTGGCCACCCTGCAGTCGGCGGCCCTGGACGTCAGCGCCGTCGGCGCGGGGCAGCAAGATGCGATCTCCCTGCGCCTGCGGACGATGGCCCACACCCTGGAACAGCTGGCGTGGGAAGCGGATTTCCGTTTCCTGCTCGACCCGCGGCGGCAATTGCTGCACATAGGCTACCGGCTCGAGGAGCAGCAACTCGACGCATCGTTCTACGACCTGCTGGCCTCCGAGTCCCGCACCACCAGCTTGCTGGCCATTGCCAAGGGCGACCTTCCCGCCAGGCACTGGAAGGCGTTGGGCCGGCCGTTCTTCGCCCATGGCCGCAACGCGATTTTGCGGTCCTGGTCGGGGTCCATGTTCGAGTACCTGATGCCTTCGCTGGTGGCAGTGGAGCCAGCGGGCAGCGCGCTGGACGAGGCCAACCGCTGCGCACTGCGCGAACAGATGGCTTTTGCCAAGGGCCTGGGCATTCCCTGGGGCATGTCGGAAAGCGCCTATGCGGCGCGCGACCAGTCGCTGGCCTACCAGTACGCCTCCCAGGGAGTGCCCTGCCTGGCACTGCGCCGCACGCCGATGGCAGAGAAAGTCATCGCCCCCTACGCCACGGCGCTGGCCTGCCAGGTGGCTGCGGTACCTGCGTGCGCGAACTTCCGCGCGCTGGCCGCCCTGGCTGCGCGCGGGCGCTATGGCTTCTACGAGGCCCTGGACTTTTCTGCCGCACGGCAAATCCATGGCGGAAGGTTCACGCTCGTCAGCACCTACATGGCCCATCACCAGGGCATGACCATCGTGGCCCTGGCCAATGTGCTGCTGCAAGGGGTTGCACAGCGCTGGGGCTCGGACCACCCCCGCATCCAGGCCATGTCCACGCTGCTGCAGGAGCGCACCCCCCGCGAGCTTGCAGGCCTGAGGCCCGGCGCGCTTGCCGCACCCTTTTTGCATGCCCAGTCCCGACGGCCTGCCAACGCGATCCGCACCGTCGTCCCGGGGGCCCGGGCCATGGAGCCGACCCTCTTGCTGAGCAATGGGCGCTACAGCGTTGCATTGCGCGCCAACGGAGCCGGGTGGAGCCGCCTGGGCAACACCCACATCACGCGCTGGCGCGACGACCTGCTGCGCGATGCGCACGGGAGCTTTGTCTACCTGCGAACGGACCGGGACAGCGCCCCGGTGTCCGTGACCCGCAGCCCGGCACCCGATCCGCAGGCGGCCTACACCAGCACGTTCCACCCGGACCGCATGTGCTTCGATGCCCGCTGGCCGCAATGGCGTGTGCGCACCACGGTCTGGATCAGCCCTGAAGACGATATCGAGCTGCGCAAGGTCGTGCTGAACAACCTGGGTAACCTGCCCATGGACGTGGAGCTGATATCGGCCATGGAGGTGGTCCTGGCCGGCGCGGGCGCGGACGAGGCCCACCCGGCGTTCTCCAGCATGTTCGTGAAGGCGCACTGGCTGGCGCAGCAGCAGCAGGGCATGCGTTTTGAGCGGGTTGCCCGCCACAAGGAGGAGAAGGTGGTGCAGATGGCCCATTTCGTGGCCGGCACGCAGGGGGAGGTCCTGGGCCTGCGCTACCAGAGCGATCGGGCGAAATGGGCCGGCCGCAATCACGCGGCCAGCCAGCCGCAGGCGTGCCTGGAGCCCGCACCGGGTGAAGCTGTCGCGCTGGACACCGGCCTGGATCCCGTCGCCGTGCTGGGCGTGCGCATGCGCGTGGGCCCTGGCGGACAAGTGAGCGTGGTGTTTGCGACGGCTGCCTGCGACAGTGCCAGCACCCTCATGGCCATCCTGGACAAGTACCGCCAGCCCAGCTATGTGGAGCGCACCTCCGTGATCTCCGCCACCTTGGCGCAGGGCCAGGATGCCCTGCAGCACCGGCCCCGGCCCGAGTACCTGCCGGCACTGCAACTGCTGGGCACGGCGCTGATGTTCACCCTGCCCAAGCTGCAGCCCGGCCTGCACCCGCATCGCGCAGGCGCCGTCCGCCTGCCGCAGATCCAGGACCGGCGCGTGCTGTGGCAGTTGGGCCTTTCGGGCGACAGGCCGATCATCGTGGTGAGTGCCGCGGCGCCCCAGGGCCTGGGCCTGCTGCGCATACTGGGACAGGCCCTGGGCGAATGGTCGCGTGCCGGCGTGGCCTGCGACCTGGTCGTGCTCAGCAGCGAGTTCCACTCCTACTACATGCCGGTGCAAGCCGAGCTGAACGCCATCGGCGAACAGCATGAGGCGGCCGGCAACGCCCGCCCAGGGCTGAGCACGACAGGCTTTCATGTCCTGGGCCAGGACACGCTCACCCCCGCGCAGGCAGCCTGCCTGGAGCGCCTGGCATGTGTGCGCCTGCATGCCGATGGCCGTGCATTGCTGCAACAGATCCATGCCTGGAGCGAGCAGTTCGAGGCCCAGGCCAGCCGGCGGCGCACAGCGCATCTGCCCCAGAAAATACCGGTCCAGCCAAGCCGGGGCTCGGCTGTCCCCGCATCGACCGGACAGTTCCTCGGCGACCATGGTCACTTCCAATTCGATGTCAGCGCATCCCGGCGTCCGGGCAGGCCCTGGATCAACGTCCTGGCCAACCCCGGCTTCGGAGGGCAGATATCCGAAAGCGGCGCAGGCAATACCTGGGCGATCAACAGCCGGCTCAATCAGGTCACGGCCTGGTCCAATGATCCCGTCTGCGACATGCCGTCCGAGTGGTTTTTTCTCCAGAACCGGCGCACACGCGAGACATGGAGCGTGGCCCCCAGCGCCTGGGGGCATGCCCAGGCCCGCTACAGCGTGGTGCATGGCCAGGGCTTCACTGAAATCGCCCACCGCCACGGCGACCTGGGCATCCGTGCGCGCTGGTGCGTGGACATCAGGACGGCCGTCAAGCAAGTGCGCATTACCGTGGTCAACCATGGCAACTCCAAGATGCACCTGAGGATGGCGGGCATGGTGGAGTGGATGCTGGGCGAGCGCCGGGCCGACCGCGCCACGCTGGAGACCATGGCCCTGTGGGCAGCAGCGCCCGACAAGCGCTTTCTGGGCCTGCTATGCACCCAGACCGAGGCTGCGGGCGGCTTTGGCGGCGGCACGGCTTTCTTCTGCGAATCGCATGCCGGCGAAGGCACCCTCGCGGGAAAGCACGACAGCCTTGACTGGACCTGCGACCGCAGCGAGTTCTTTGCATCCGACGGACATTTGCAGCTCCCGGCACAGCTGGGGCAGCGCAGCGGATACGGGCTCGAACCCTGCGCAGCCCTGTCGCGCCTGGCCACGCTTCGGCCCGGCGTGGCCTGGGAGCAGACCTATCTGATCGGCCATGCCACGAGTCCCGATGCGGCGCGCCAGTTGCTGGAGCAAGCCACCGCCCTGGCCCCCCGGGCACGAGAACAGGCCAACAGCGACTACTGGGATGGCCTGCTCCAGGCCACGCAGATCCACACGCCCGATCCGCTGATGGACGTGCTTGTGAACCGCTGGCTGCCCTACCAGACGGTCTCCTCGCGGCTGTGGTCCAAGGCCGGTTTCTACCAGGCGGGAGGCGCCACCGGTTACCGCGACCAATTGCAGGACGCCATGGCGCTTGTCTGGGCCGATCCCGGCGTGCTGCGGCAACAGATCACGCTGTGCGCCTCACGGCAATTCATCGAAGGGGACGTGCAGCACTGGTGGCATGCGCCTTCGGGTGCCGGCGTGCGCACCCGCTGCAGCGACGACCTGCTGTGGCTGCCCTTCGCCTGCTCGCACTATCTCCAGGCCACTGGCGACACGGCGCTGCTGCAGCAGCAGGTTCCGTTCCTGGAGGCGCCCGCCATTGCCGACGGCGTGGACGACGTCTACGAAACACCGGGCATCAGCGAAGTTTCGGCTTCGGTCTACGAGCATGCGGCGCGCGCCATCGACCGCAGCCTTGCCGTGGGCGTGCACGGCCTGCCCCTGATGGGCGCAGGAGACTGGAACGATGGCATGAGCGCTGTTGGTCACCAAGGCCGGGGCGAATCGGTATGGCTCGCCTGGTTCCTGTGCGCCATCGTCACGGACTGGATACCGCTGGCACGCGGCTGCGGCGACGAAGCACGCGCCGACGCCTGGCAGACAGCCCTGTCCGGCTGGCGCCAGGCCCTGGATGTTGCAGGCTGGGATGGGCGCTGGTACCGGCGGGCGTTCTTCGATGACGGCACGGTACTGGGTTCGGCCCGGCAGCCCGAGGCGCGCATCGATCTGATTGCGCAGGCCTGGTCGGTCCTGGTCACCACGTCAGGCACCTCGCGCCCGCGCATTGCCATGGAAGCGGTGGACACGGAGCTGGTCCAGCCCGATACAGGCCTGATCCCGCTGCTGGCACCGCCCCTGGTCCATGGCCTTCCGCATGCGGGCTATATCCAGGCCTACCCGGCAGGGGTGCGGGAAAACGGCGGGCAGTACACCCATGCCGGAGCGTGGGCCGTGATGGCCGCCGCTTCGCTGGCCCTGCGCCAGGCGGCGCACGCCACCGCCACCGGCAGCGAGCGCCTCCAGGACACACCCTACCGGTACTTCACCTACCTGAGTCCGGCCCATCGCGCCAGCCATTCCGTATGGGGCAGCCAATACGCCATCGAGCCTTACGCCATGGCTGCAGACGTATACACCCAGCCCCCTTTTGTCGGACGGGGCGGATGGAGCTGGTACACGGGCTCGGCTGCATGGATGCATCGCGCCGCGGTGGAATCCATCCTGGGGCTGCACATCCACGCCGGGGAACTGTTCTTCACCCCCTGCCTTCCTTCCCATTGGCCCCAGGCCGAACTGGTATTGAAACGGGAGGGCCGCAGCATGCGCTTTCTCCTGATTCGCGGCAGCGCCGACGCGCTGGCGGCCAGGTGTGCCGTGGAGGGCGCGGTCATGCTCCAGGTATCGCAGAGGCTGCGCTGGACAGAGCTGGCAGCGCACAGCTGCTTTGTCATCCCTGTGCAAGAGGCCGCGATCGGGACCTAGCAAGCGGTGATGTCCGGCAGCAACCGGTCGTACTCTTTTCTCACCACCGCATAGCACTCGCAGGAGCGCTGCTCCAGGCCCGTACGGTCCAGCACACTGATGCGGCCACGCGAATAGCGGATGATCTCGGCGCGCTGCAGCTTCAGCGCGGCCTCGGTCACTCCCTCGCGGCGGACTCCGAGCATGTTGGAGATCAGCTCCTGCGTCATCACCAGGTCCGTGCCCTGGAGCCGGTCCAGGCTCAGCAGCAACCAGCGGCAAAGCTGCTGGTCAAGTGAATGGTGACGGTTGCAGACGGCGGTCTGGGCCATCTGGGTGATCAACGCCTGCGTGTAGCGCAGCAAGAGGTGAAGAACCGGGCCACCGCGCTCGAACTCCGCCTGCATGGCGCCGACCTTCAGCCGATAGCCCCTGCCGGCGCTTTGCACGACCGCCCTGCTGGTCGTGGACCCTCCGCCCATGAAGAGGGAAATGCCCACAATCCCTTCGTTGCCCACCACCGCGATCTCCGCCGACGCACCGTTCTCCATCACGTACAGCAGGGAGACGATCGCCGTCGTGGGAAAGTACACGTGACTCATGACCCGGCCCGCTTCATACAGCACCTGGCCCAGGGCAAGCTCCACGGGCTCCAGCGCAGGCTCCCACCGCTGCCATGGCTCGGGTGGCAAGGAGTCGAGCAAATGATTGCCGGTGGACGCGGCGCAAGAGGGCATAAAGGCAATTCCAGTGCAGTCATCCCGGCACTTCAAGAGAGTCTGGAGACAGCAGAAATGACGCTCTTGCATCTTACGGGCCAGGCCCACCGGCTCTGTGCGGTACCGCACATACCGGCAGTGGCATCTGTGCCTGGCCCTGCGGGCCCCCCGCATCCAGAAAGCCCCCCGAAAACCCTTGTGCCGCCACGCTTACAACATAATTTGTCTGCGGCTGGTTTGACTACATCCCATCGCCTGGACCAGGAACACAGTGGACTTTCAAGAGCCATCTTGGCTTTTGAAGACCATAGGAGTTTCACATGTCCGTTTCCCAGAACACGCCAGGCAAAAGCCAGCAGCCCGTTGGCCAGCCCAGCAAGCCCCAGCCACAGCAAACTGCTCCCAAGCAGCATCAGCCGGGCTCCGCTGAAGAGCAAAAGAAGCAAGCCCATCAAGGGCAACCGAAGCAGTAATCCAGCCGCTCCGTAACGAAAAAGGGCCCTCGGGCCCTTTTTGATTTCAATGGACGCAAAGGACGGGTTTCTGCATCCGGCCGGTCCATCAATCCTTGTGTTTGATCCACGTGGCTCCAGCCGCCTCCCCGCATCCGGCGCCCACCAGGCCACCGACGGCGCCCCCAACGAATATTCCAACCGGTCCTCCCACGGCTGCGCCCAGTGCAGACCCCAGTGCTGCGCCAAAAATCATGAAGCCGGCCACCATGGTTGATTTGGACTCCCGCAAGGCCTCTGCCTTGCCCATTCGAATCTGTGCTGCCTGGTCGGGGTCCTGCGAAGGAACGCCGTGCCCTGGGACCGCCTGATCGGCAAGATCAGGGTCCTGAGGCCTGCCAAGCAGTGACCTCAGTGAAATCGATGCAGTCATGGCCTTCTCCTCGAAGATGAGGAAGAGATAGATGCACCCCGCCTCGACCATGTTTTAAGCCCATGCCAGAATTTTCGATGAGGTCCGCCCCGCCGAAATTGCGTAAGCAAACAGCCTCATCAGTACGGCAGGGTGTCGAAGCCATGAATGGCAGGAGGTCAGGCGAGCAAACCGGCCACCGCGACGGTATGGCAGGCGCTGCCGGCAACCACGAACAGGTGCCAGATGCCGTGCGCGTGGCGCATGCTCGCCAGACGACGGTAGAACACCGTTCCTGCCGAATAGAGCAGTCCGCCGGCGAGCAGCCAGGCCAGGGTCTGCGCACCATGGCGAAAGGCCACCGGCACCGCGCCCCCCAAGCTGAGCCAGCCAAGGCTGATGTACAGGGACAGGCGCGGCGGCGAATCGAAACCCAGTGCACGTATCGCACCCTGGAATGCGAGTCCCCATACGCCGCCAAGCAGCAGCCAAGCCCACAAGCCAGGGGGCGCCATCAAGGCAAAGGGCGTGTGGCTGCCGGCAATCAGCAGGTAAATGCAGGCGTGGTCGACGCGCTGCCAGAAACCCTTGCGCACCCCGGTACAGCCATGAAAGAGGGCCGATGCGCCAAACAGCGCCGCCAGAGACAGGCCAAACACCACAGCGCCCACAATCTTGCGCGCATCGCCGCCGGCCACCGTTTCGCAGATGAGAACCACACTGGCCGCCAGGCCCACGGGCAGGGCTGCCAGATGACTCCAGGTATTGAACCGTTCGCCGGGCCGGCCCCAAACGCAAGGGCCGTGCGGCGAGCCTGCCTGCAAATCTTGCATGGAGCCTCCTGGCGCATGGCTGAGCAACGCCGGGCGCGGTGGCCCGGCTCGGCCACCCTAAGGCCCGGACGTGACAGGGCAATGATGGCAACGGACACGCTTGAGGGCCCGTCCACCGGACACCACACGACGTGCAGCGCCAAATTGAAAATCAGGCCTTGAAACCATCCTCAAACCATCCATATGGATGGCATAAGGATGTTCCATGGCCACAACCACCTCCACCCCTCGCGTGAGCGAATCCGAGAAGCTCACCATCAATCTGGGCTATGTCGACCTGGGCCAAATCGACCTGCTGGTCGCCGAAGGCTTCTACGCAAACCGCAGTGATTTCATCCGTACAGCGATACGCAATCACCTGCGCAGCCACGCGGACGCGTTGCAACAGGTCGTCGCCCGCAAGATGCTGGTCCTGGGTATGCAGCATTTCTCCCAGGCCGATCTCATGCGGGTGCAGGCTGCCGGGGAAAAGCTGCAGATCCGGGTGCTGGGCCTGGCCAGCATTGCGCAGGACGTGCCTGCGCAGCTGGCCGCAGAAACCATCGAATCCATCACGGTGCTGGGAGCGCTCCAGGCCAGCCCCGCCGTTCGTGCCGCTCTGGCCGGCCGCATTACCTGAGAACCATTCCATGAAACAGCTTTTTCACGACATGCTGGGCGAGGCTACACGCCTGACGCGCACTGGCAATTTGCTGGAAGCAACCGAGCTGATTCAGCGCACGTTGCGAGGCGAAAGCCCGCCCGCGCCCGCGCCCGTGCCCCACGGCAAGACAGCCGCAACCAGTCATAGGGAAGAAGGCTGGATCGTCGATGCTGAAGCCCGCTTCATCGACGATGCTCCCGAACTCGCCGTGCCTGCGGGCTCATCGCAGGCAGACAGCTCCAGCGACGAGCAATGGCTGCGCGGCAGCTACTCGCACGGAGGCCGGCAGCTGGCCTATCGGCTGTATGTGCCGCCAGGCAGTGCACTTGAAGCGGGGCCTCGGCCGCTCGTCCTCATGCTGCACGGTTGCACCCAAGGGCCGGAAGACTTCGCCGCCGGCACGCGCATGAATGACCAGGCACGCAGGGCTGGTGTATTGGTGCTCTATCCCGAACAAACACAGCATGCGAACTCGCAAAAATGCTGGAACTGGTTCAAGGCCCAGCATCAGCAGCGGGGCCGGGGCGAGCCAGCACTGCTGGCGGGCCTCACACGCCAAGTGGTGGCTGACCATGGCGCGGACGCATCGCGTGTCTATGTCGCCGGACTATCGGCTGGCGGTGCAATGGCGGACATATTGGGACGCACCTATCCTGAGCTGTTCGCCGCCGTGGGCGTGCATTCGGGCTTGCCCGCCGGTGCTGCGTCCAATCTGCCATCAGCCCTCGAGGCGATGCGAAGAGGCGCAGCATCAGGCTCGGCCAGCGGTCCCAGCGTGTGTCCGGTGATCGTGTTTCACGGCGATGCCGACACGACGGTGCACCACGACAACGGCGCGGCCGTGGTGAATGCTGCACGCAGCGCGCAAAGTCCCCAAGGCGCACCTCGCGTCATCCAGGGCCATGCGCCGAACCGCCAGCGATTCACCCGCTCTGCCTATGTCGCGGCCGACGGAAGTACTGCCATTGAACACTGGCAACTGCATGGCGCAGGCCACGCATGGTCCGGCGGCAGCTCAGAGGGCAGCTACACCACGCCAGGAGGAATCGACGCCAGCGCCGAGATGCTGCGCTTCTTCCTTTCGCACAAGCGTGCTCACGGCTGCTGACGCGCGGCACCGGCAGCGAGCTCGCGAGGAGGCCCTGGGCGGCAGCAACCGCTGCGGAGCAGCCGGCAGCTGCAGATTTCCGAACACTGGTCTCAGGCTGAGAGCTGGACGCAGGAGCTTCAACATCGAACATCGGCGGCGATCAACAGTTGAACTTGATGGTCGCTGGCTGCAATCTCCAAGAATCGGCGTCCACCTCGGCCCGGCCCCTTGGCGACGATTCACCGTGCCATCAGGCAAAATCCGGAACATCGGGAACGCTTGGCGTCAGGTCTGCCGAGAGGCCCAACTTGAAGAATGGAACAGTATCAATGGCACTGACGAAGAAGGGCGAGTTCTGGTACGGGACGACTTCCGGCGACACCCAAGCCGAGCTGCGCAGCTACAGCGTTGCGAATGGCCATGAGGCCGTCCGGTTTGCCTCGTCCAAATGCGATTGCGGGTGCCGGACTTTTGCGCTGCAGACGGATGAGGAAGCCGGCGTGGCCATCCGCACCTGCACCGACTGCGGGCAGGAACACCTGATGGGCGACAGCGCGGAATATGTTGAAGAGGCCACCCCCGAGGCACACGAGTGCGTGTGCGAGAACGAGACGTTCGAACTGATGTCCGGCGTCTCCGTGTACGAAGGCACACATGACGTGCGCTGGTACTACATCGCTTGCCACTGCGTGGAATGCAATCTGGTTGGAGTCTTCGCAGACTGGAAGTGTGAAGCGGGTGATGCGGCGGCCTTCCTCGCCAAGGTATGAGCGCGCGGGATCAAGACGCGCTGCTCAAATATCTGGTCAAGCGGGTTTGCCGGGTGCATGCAGGCGATAGCGCAAAAAACGAGTCCCCTCGATATCCAATGCGCCATCTGGCCGAAATCCCAGCTTGAGAATCCCTTTTATTCTGGTTCTTGAAGGTGGCAGCAAAATCGTGATGGAGTTCAGCCCCAAGCCAGTGAATGCACGTTTCACTATCTCTTGATAGATGGCCTTGCCACTTCCCCAGAACTTGGGGTGAAGCACCAAAGCGAGGTCGGCATCACCTTCCTCGTACTGCAAGCCGCCCCAGCCGGCAAATTGCTGATCAATTTCAAACGCCCACGGCCCATAGCCGTATTGCTGCCACTGGGCATCTTTTTTCTGAGCCCATTCATTTGCTTTCGCCAGGTCGAAATCCGCAGTTCCAAGCGGCATTTGTCGCAGCACATCTGGATTGTTGTTCAGCGAAACAATATGAGCCGGATCAACTTCAGTGAGCCGCTTAAATTTCAAATTCATGCCTGTATCTGGTTGTCTATCCATCAAATTCAAAGCGTACCAAAACGGTGGTTGCCGACCGTGTATCTGAGCGTCAACCAAGGGGGCAGCAGTCCACAGTGCGGGGTTGCTGTTGCTGCAAGGCAGGCGCCATGCGAGCTGCGGCCTGCTTCCAGCTAGCCCTGGTATCGCAGGTGAATAAGAGGATAAGGGCGTCCCTGCGAATCCACCTCCGAACGTCCAGTTTCAACGAACCCCATCCGTTGATAGAAGCCAACCGCTTGGGAGTTCTGCATGTTGACGTCTGTGCCTAATGCCCCGTGCAGCGCCAATCCATGCTGCAACAACCTGCGGCCGATGCCGGTGCCACGGACATCCGGATCGATGAACAGCGCCTCCATGTGCGTGCCATCGATCAGCATGAAGCCATGGGGCTGGTCATGTTCATCGACGGCAACAGTCACCGGCGCATGAGGCAGAAACTCGACCACTTCGGCATCAATTGCCTTTCGATCATCGGGACTGAGAAAGTGATGGGTGGCGTCTACGGAACGCCGCCAAAGGTCAACCAGGGCGGCGCCATCTTCAGGACGTGATGTGCGGAGTGTGTACATGGCAACTTTGCAAATGATTCAGCGTTGCGTGAAGTATGACGGTACACACCTGCGAAGTCGTCGCGGCTCCTGTGGAATGCGCTGAACGGCGGCGCTGTTTCGGCAGCGCCTATGCATGGGTCGCAATAGGAAACTTTGCGGAGCCCCTGAGTCCCGCCGGCAACTCATCTGAAACCCGTCGCTGGGGCGGCTTTGCCTTGGTGACAGCTTGGCTTCACTTTCTGATCAGTGGTGCGCAAGCACCCCCCAACGCGCGGCGACGCACAGCCACCAGACCCGCCGCCAGCAGCGAAAGCAGCGCCAGCGCCCAGGGGCCGAGTGCGGGGATGGCCTGCGGGGCCAGCAGCACGGGCAGGCCGGGGTCGGTGATCTGGTTGGGCACGGAATCGCTGTCACCCACGCCGCCATCGGCCAGGGTGAAGGTCACGCTCAGGCCGTCGGGCGCAAACTGCGCACCGGGCAGCGCATACCAGTGCGGCTGCGCGCAGGCAGCGCCGGTGCAGCCCAGCCCGTCGGGGCTGGGGCCGTATTTGTAATAAACGGCGCCCTGCGGAACTGGTGTGGTGAAGTGCACGGTCACCTGTGCATCTGCATTGCCAGCGACACGCCCCAGCACCAGCCCCAGCGGCGCGTGCACCGCACGCACATGGGACGGCAAGGGCGCGGGCAAGGTGGAGGCAAATGCGGCGCTGCTGATCTCCCAGCCGTTCGCGCCGTCCACCTCCACCGCCCCCAGATTGCCGTTGCCGCCCGCACCCTGCCACGGTGCGCTGCACTGCTGCGCTGCGCCGCCATATTCACCGCTGCACTGCCATTTGTATTGGCCGCCAGCGGATAGCACGGTCCCTGGCGTGCCCGTGACGCACAGATTCGCGCTGGGCTTGAAGGCCACAGCGCCGTTGGCCGCTGAGCCGCAGGTGGCATCGACCGGATCGTGGGTGAAAGTGGCGCTCACGCTGCGCGGGCTGGTCACATTGGTGAGCTGGCATGCACCCGTGCCCGTGCAATCGCCCGCCCAACTGGTGAAGTGATAGCCCGCATCGGGCGTGGCGGTGCAGCTTGCGCCCTGCCCATGGTTAACGGGGTTGGGTGCGCAGGTGACCGTGCCGTTTGTGGTGACGGGGGCGATGCTGATGGGGTAGGTGTTCAGCGCGAAGGTGGCACTCACGCTGCGCGGGCTGGTCACGTTGGTGAGCTGGCATGTCCCCGTGCCCGCGCAATCGCCCGACCAACTGGTGAAGTGGTAACCCGTATTGGGCGTGGCGGTGCAGTTTGCATCCTGGCCGTGGGTGACGGGGTTGGGCGTGCAGGTGACTGTGCCGTTGGCCGGGGCGGGGACGATGCCGATGGAGTAGGTGTTGAGCACAAATGTGGCACTCACGCTGCGCGGGCTCGTCACGTTGGTGAGCTGGCATGCCCCTGTGCCCGCGCAATCACCTGACCAACTGGTGAAGTGATAGCCCGCATCGGGCGTGGCGGTGCAGCTTGCGCCCTGCCCATGGTTAACCGGGTTGGGTGTGCAGGTGACCGTGCCGTTGGTGGTGGCGGGGGTGATGCTGATGGGATAGGTGTTCAGCGCGAAGGTCGCACCCACGCTGCGCGGGCTGGTCACGCTGGTGAGCTGGCATGCACCCGTGCCCGCGCAATCGCCTGACCAACTGGTGAAGTGGTAGCCCGCATCGGGCGTGGCGGTGCAGCTTGCGTCCTGGCCGTGGGTGACGGGGTTGGGTGCGCAGGTGACCGTGCCGTTGACGGCGGCGGGGGTGGCGATGGAGTGGGTGTTGGGCGTGAAGGTGGCCGAGACGGTGCGCGACGCGGTCACGCTGGTGAACTGGCATGCACCTGTGCCCGTGCAATCGCCCGACCAACTGGTGAAGTGGTAACCCGCATCGGGCGTGGCGGTGCAGCTTGCATCCTGGCCGTGGGTGACGGGGTTGGGCGTGCAGGCGACTGTGCCGTTGGCCGGGGCGGGGACGATGCCGATGGAATAGGTGTTGAGCACAAATGTGGCACCCACGCTGCGCGGGCTGGTCACGTTGTAGAGAATGCACGCGCTGGCAGTGCCCGCGCAATCGCCCGACCAATGGGTGAAGTGGTAGCCCATAGCGGGCGAGGCGACGCAGATAGTGTCTTGCCCATGGGGCACGGGGTTGGGCGTGCAGTTCACGCTGCCGCCGGTGACGGCGGGGGTGGCGATGGCGTAGGTAATGGGCGCGAAGGTGGCTCCCACGCTGTGCGCGCTGGTCACGTTGGTGAACTGGCATGCACCCGTGCCCGCGCAATCGCCCGTCCAGCCGGTGAACTGAAAGCCCGTTTGCGGCGTGGCAGTGCAGCCAGCGCCCTGGCCGTGGGGCACGGGGTTGGGCGTGCACGACATGCTCCCGCCCGTGGTGGCAGTAGTGGTGATGGCGTAGGTGATGAGCGTCGTATTGGCAGAGACGGTGGTAGCCCCGAGAACCACGGGCTGGCAAGCCCCCACGCCGCTGCATGCGCCGCCCCAGCCGCTGAAGGGGCGGGCGACAGGGTCGTGCACCGTGGCCGCGCAGGTGGCGCTGGAGCCATGGGTCACGGGGTTCGGGGTGCACTGTGCGCTGGCGATGCCCGCATCCGTGTTGACTGTCACCATGTATTGGCGCGGTGCCAGGCAAGCGGCCGTGGTGCCGCCGCTGATGCCCGCGCAATTCCAGCGGAAGGCATCGGCCGCGGCAGACTGGTTGGTGGCCGAACCGGCGCTGCACAAGAGGGTTGGCAAGGTGAGCGAAGGCGCCGTGCTGCCACACGCGCCGTTGGTGGGCGGCGGGGCGAAGGTGGCGCTGATGGTGCAATTGCCGGTAATGGTCGCAGTGGTGTAGGTGTTGCCCGCAAGCGATCCGCCGCAGCCGCTGGCCTGCACCGTATAGCCCGGTGGCGTGGTGAGCGTGAAGCTGGCCTGCTGCCCCGCCGCTACATCGCGCCCCGCCTCGATGCTGCCGCCGCCCGTGGCCTGGGAGGTAACGAGGTAGGCGCGAGGCACGGAGCATTGCGGCGAAGGGTTGCCGCCGTAGCTGCTCTGGCACACCCAGGAGAAGGAGTAGGTTTCACCCATCACGCCGCTGGTCGTGCCCACGCTGCACAGCAAGGCATCTGGCGGATAGCGGCGAGGCGTGGCGCTGCTGGCACTGCCGCACACGCCATCGAGCTGCACGGAACCGGCCTCGACCGTCATGCCGATGGAGGTCTGCGGCTCGGCCACCCAGGCCGGGTTGTGGCTCGCCCCTGAATACCAGGTCAGCCCGTCGTTGGTGGCCGTGGTGATCTGGCGGCGGATCATGGTCTGACCGATGCTGCGCACCACCACCCAGGCAAAGTCGCCCGCCGCCACGATGCGGTCGCCCGTGAACACGCGCATGCCTGGCGTGGCCGCGTCGGCGGTGAAGGGGGCGCAGGCCGTCATGTCCACGAACGGCGTGGCGGCGCTGGCGTCGGTTGCGCACACTTGCAGCTCGAACTGGTCGATCTGGGTGAGATTCATCTTCACCTGCGTGATGCGCAGCGACTGGCTGCCAATCGGGATCCGGTTGGCCACCCACAGGTTGGTGTGGTAGCTGGAGTTGTGCTGGATGAGCCACGGGTCATTGGCGGCTGCCAGGTTGTCGAATACCGTGACTGCACCAGCAGACACTGAAGCCGCCGCCGTCAGCAGCAGCATGGCAATTCGAAGGGCAAGGGTTTTCATGGCGATGTGGTGGGTGGGTGGAGCTGTGTTCCACCCAGCCGCGATCGGCCATGAAAAATGCTTTCAGCACTTGTGTATCAAGCGCTGAAAGCCATGTTTATGGAAGCGTGTGGCACGGGTGGATGCGCACTGCCGGCCATCTTGCGGGCGCGCAGCCCTGGCGGCTTGACTGTGCGTTCGTGCCGCGCTTGACTGGACGTTTCGCAAGCCTCACCCCCCAAAAAAAAGGGGCGTTCCCCTCCCC
>NZ_JFYT01000093.1:0-21438 GCF_000632165.1 Delftia sp. RIT313
GACCTGCAGGGCCCTCCCCGCACGCTGCAGGACGCGCTGGAGCGCCTGGCCCAGCGCGAGCAGGAACTGCAGGCCCTGCGCGCCGCGCAGCAGGAATGGCTGCATGCGGTGTCGCACGACCTGCGCGCGCCGCTGCGCCATGTGCTGTCCTTCGGCCCCCTGGTCGATGAGCTGCTGTCGCAGGCCGCGCCTTCACCGCAGGAGCTGCAGGAGGCGCGCGGCTTCCTGCAGACCATGGACCAGTCGGCGCGCCGCATGGGCGGCATGCTCGACGGCCTGCTGGCCCTGTCGCGCGCCGCGCGCACGCCCATGCAGTGGCAGCCCGTCGCCTTGCAGGAGCTGCTGGAGCAGGCGCGCACGGCGGTGCTGGCGCAGCCGCGCTGGGCGGCCTGCGGCGCGGCGGCGCGGCTGCAATGGAGCCTGCCGCAGCAAAGTCCCGCCGTGCGTGCCGACGCGGCCCTGCTGCGCCAGGTGCTGGAGGCGCTGCTGGACAACGCCGTCAAGTTCACCCGGCCCGTGGACCAGCCGCGCATTGCCATCGATGTGGAACGCCATGCCGACGGCGGCATCACGCTCAGCGTGACGGACAACGGCGTGGGGTTCGATCCCTCGCGTGCGGGAGCGCTGTTCGGCATCTTCCAGCGCATGCACCGCGAATCCGAGTTCCCCGGCCTGGGCACGGGCCTGGCCCTGGTGCGCGGCGTGATGCGCCGCCACGGCGGCGAGGCCACCATCCGCGCCACGCCCGCGGGCGGCTGCTGCGTTTGTCTGAACTGGCCCGGCGGCGAAGTGCGGCGCGCCGATCGCGGGCTCTGAGACCGCCTGCCGCTGGCGCCTGCCCTCAGATCAGCGTGTCGTCCGGCTCGGGCTGGTGCGTGGGGCGGGAGTCCCTGGTGTCCGGGCCCATGTCGGAGCCAGTATCGGGGTCTGTGTCCGAGCCTGTTCCCGCCCGGGCAGGCGCGCTGCCGGCCATCAGCGGCGCGGCGGGAATCACCTGGTCGCGCCCGGCATCCTTGGCGCTGTAGAGCGCGCTGTCGGCCGCATTGATCCAGTCCTTGACCGACAGAAAGCTCGGGTCCGCCGCCGCCACGCCAATGCTGGCGCTCACGCGCAGCTGGGGATGCTCGCGCACGCGCAGCTGGCTCAACTGGTTGCGTATGCGCAGCGCCACCGCATAGGCGTCGTCCAGCTGGGTGTGCATGCACAGCACGGCGAACTCGTCACCGCCATAGCGGCCCGCCGCGTCGTGCGAGCGCAGGCAGTGCCGGATGGTCAGGCCTATGGCCTGCAGCACCTCGTCGCCCACGGTGTGGCCAAAGCTGTCGTTGATGCGCTTGAAGTGGTCTATGTCCACGATCAGCAGGCAGGCCGAGGCCTGCGTCTGCCGGTAATCGCGCAGCGCGGCGCGGGCCTTTTGCCACCAGTAGTCCCGGCTGTACAGCGTGGTCAGCGGGTCGATGCGGCTGAGCACCTGCAGCTTCACGTTCTGGCGCGCCAGCTTGCGCACCAGCTGGCGCGTGGACCAGCTGGAGAACACGCTGTGCAGCAGGAGCAGGGGCAGCATGCTCAGCTGAACGGCCAGGCTGGCCTCCCAGTCGGGCACGGGCCGCAGCAGCAGGGCCACCAGCGCGGCGGCCAGCAAGGTGGCCACCAGCGATTGCAGCCAGCCGTCGCGCGTGGCCGTGTGGTTGCGGTCGGCAATGCTGATGGCCAGCAGCGCAATGCTGGGCAATGCGCAGAAATGCATCACGGGAATCCAGCTGCCGATGATCAGCGCGTCTATCTGCAGATTGGCGTGTTCGGCGCGGTGGCTGTCACGGCTGTGGCGGGCGTGCAAAAAGGCGATGTGCGGCCAGACCAGGGCGCTCACCAGCACAAAGCCCCAGACCGCCGGGCTGGCGCCCATCTCGGTCATGGCCGTGCCCACGACGAGGCCGCCCAATGCCATGCTGGAGACGCGCAAGGGGTAGGTTCGGCGATGGATGCGCTGGCGCAAGGACATGGCGGTGCGAGCCGAGTGCGCGCCGATTGCCTAGCGCGTCAGAAAGTGTTGTTGCATCAATTTGTATCATTGTCCCCGTGCGTGCGCAACGCCTTAAAGTTTAACGTTGCCCAAAGTTGGCGTTCGGGACACATTGCAGGCCTGTTGTCCTACGCGGGCCCGATGCAGCGTAGCTTCCTGATGAGCACAAATACTCACAAAATCAAGGCTCCTGGCCTCATTCGGCGGCTGTTCCGGGATTTGTGGACGGCAGCGGCATGGCGGTGGAAAACTTGGCGCGCTTGACGCTGAAAAAACTCTTGACATTGCGCACGTTGGCGTCGCCCGTGAATAGCGCGCGGCTCAGCTCCAGGTAGGCCGGCATGTCGGGCGCGGCCACCACGAGGATGAAATCAGGCCCGGCCGACACGCGCCAGCACTGCTGCACGGCGTCCAGCGCCACGGCGCGGCGCTCGAAGCTGTCCAGCGAATCACTGTCCTGGCGGTCCAGCGAGACTTCCACGATGGCCTGCAGCCCGTGGCCCAGGGCGGCGGCCAGGCGTTCCGGCTGGAGGATGGCCACCTGCCGCTCGATCAGCCCGGTCTCCTGCAACCGCCGCACGCGGCGCAGGCAGGTGGGCGGCGACAGCTGCAGCAGCGCGGCCAGGGCCTGGTTGCTGCGGCTGGCATCGACCTGCAGCAATTGCAGCAACCGCAGATCGGTGGCGTCCAGTTCTATGGAATTTTGTGTCATTGAATTCTGTGAATTGAAATAATATTTCTTGTGCTGGTTTTGATGAAATATTAGTTCAATAGATAAAGAAATTTGGCGAGAAATTTCTTTTCAACCTGCGTAGCATCCGTCGTCATCTCGAAACAAGGAGCTTGTCCATGTGTGGCATCGTCGCAGCGGTTTCCTTCCGCGATATCGTCCCCGTCCTCGTCCAGGGCCTGCAGCGCCTGGAATATCGCGGCTATGACTCCTGCGGCGTGGCCGTGCAGGCGCTGGACGCCCAGGGCGTGCACAGCCAGGGCCTGCAGCGCGCCCGTTCCACGGCGCGCGTGGCCGAACTCATGGCCCAGGTGCAGCAGGACAAGGTCATCGGCCACACCGGCATTGCCCACACGCGCTGGGCCACGCATGGCGAGCCGGCCGTGCGCAACGCCCATCCGCATTTCAGCCACGGCCCCGGCGTCTCGCCCGTGGCCGATGCCGACCAGCCGGCCCGCGTGGCCCTGGTGCACAACGGCATCATCGAAAACTACGAAGCCCTGCGCGCCGAGCTGCAGTCCAAGGGCTATGTCTTCGCCAGCCAGACCGATACCGAGGTCATCGCCCACCTGGTGGACAGCCTCTACGGCGGTGATCTGTTCGAGGCAGTGCAGGCCGCCACGCAGCGGCTGCATGGTGCCTTCGCCATCGCCGTCATGCACAAGGACGAGCCGCAGCGCGTGGTGGGCTCGCGCGCCGGCTCGCCGCTGATCCTGGGCGTGGGCCAGGATGGCTCCGAACACTTCCTGGCCAGCGACGCCATGGCCCTGGCCGGCGTGACCGACCAGATCGTCTACCTGGAAGAGGGCGACATCGTTGACCTGCAGCCCGGCCGCTACTGGCTGGTGGGCAAGGGCGGCGAGCGCCTGGCGCCCGAGCAGCGCCCCGTGCGCACCGTGCACGCCCACAGCGGCGCGGCCGAGCTGGGTCCCTACCGCCACTACATGCAAAAGGAAATCTTCGAGCAGCCGCGCGCCATTGCCGACACGCTGGAAGGCGTGCAGGCCATCGTGCCCGAGCTGTTCGACGGCGTGGCCTCGGACGGCAAGGCCGGCGCCTCGGCCTGGCGCGTGTTCAAGGAAATCGACCGCGTGCTCATCCTGGCCTGCGGCACCAGCTACTACAGCGGCTGCACGGCCAAGTACTGGATCGAAGCGCTGGCCGGCCTGCCCTGCAGCGTGGAAGTGGCCAGCGAGTACCGCTACCGCACCAGCGTTCCCCATCCCAAGACCCTTGTCGTCACCATCAGCCAGTCGGGCGAGACCGCCGACACCCTGGCCGCGCTGCGCCATGCCCAGAACCTGGGCATGAAGCACACGCTGACTGTCTGCAACGTGGCCACCAGTGCCATGGTGCGCGAATGCGAGCTGGCCTACATCACGCGCGCCGGCGTGGAGATCGGCGTGGCCTCCACCAAGGCCTTCACCACCCAGCTGGCAGGCCTGTTCCTGCTTACCCTGGCCCTGGCCCAGTCGCAAGGGCGCCTGAGCGAGGAAAAGGAGCAGCAGTACCTTGCCGCCATGCGCCACCTGCCCGTGGCCCTGCAATCGGTGCTGGCGCTGGAGCCCCAGGTCATCAGCTGGTCCGAGGACTTCGCCAAGCGCGAGAACGCGCTCTTCCTGGGCCGTGGTATCCACTACCCGATTGCGCTGGAAGGCGCGCTCAAGCTCAAGGAAATCAGCTACATCCACGCCGAGGCCTATCCGGCGGGCGAGCTCAAGCACGGCCCGCTGGCCCTGGTGGACAGCGCCATGCCCGTGGTCACGGTCGCGCCCAACGACGAGCTGCTGGAAAAGCTCAAGAGCAACATGCAGGAAGTGCGCGCGCGCGGCGGCGTGCTCTACGTGCTGGCCGATGCCAAGACCAACATCGAAAGCAGCGAAGGCATGCACGTCATCCGCATGCCCGAGAACTACGGCGCCCTGAGCCCCATCCTGCACGTGGTCCCGCTGCAGCTGCTGGCCTACCACACGGCCTGCGCACGCGGCACCGACGTGGACAAGCCGCGCAATCTGGCCAAGAGCGTGACGGTGGAGTGAGGCAGAGGGCCGGGGGCGGCAAGGCACAGGTCTTGACCTGCCCTCGTCCTTCGTTGCCCCTGTGCGAAATGTCCGTCGGACACCCGGCGGCTGGCCTACCTGCGGTGTCGCAACATGGGGCTGCGCACGCTCTGGCCGGTCCTACGGCTGAGCCGCATGCTTGGTCCCACACTGGTTACCAGCGCAGTGCATATCTGCGCTGCAGTCGGGCGCTTCGTTTGACGCGCCTCTTTGACCACCATGTGAAGGAGATACCCATGGCTCAGCAAAACGACCAGCAACAGCAGCAGCAAAACAACCCGCAGCAGCAGAACCCGAACCAGCAAAACCCGGGTCAACAGCAGCAGGACAACCCCCAGCACAAGCAACCTGGCCAGAACCAGCCAGGCCAGCAGCAGCCCAATCAGCCCCGCTGACGGGCTGGGCGGCGTTCCGTTTGACGTGAGGATGGAACCATGAAACAGCTTCTTCCCACGAGAGGCCCGCTGCATCCGGTCCATGTTCCCATGCAGATGGGGCAACCCATCACGGACAGGAACTACAGCCAGATGCAGTGCAAGGCGAACGTCCGCCAACAAGGGCAGCCTTTGCGCCAGCCACAGCAACGCTGATTGATCGCAGCCAGCGCTGGTGCAGCGCTCCCTGGAACCGGCCGCCTTCGGGCGGCTTTTCCGTGTCGAGGGCCTGCCCCTGGCAGGGGCCGCCGGAGATCTCCCCGCAAAATGACGCCTTTCCAGCATCAACCCCCAAGGATTTCAACGATGACACTGCAGCGCCCCTGCTTCGTTTTGCCGACCCTGGTGCTCGCCCTGGGATTGTCAGGGTGTGCCGCGCCGCCTTCCAGCGGGCAGCTTGAGAAGGAGGAAGCGGAGCAGGCAAAGGCGCTGTGGGTGATCAGCGAAGCCTTGAAGGCCAACATGGCCGTGGTGCTGGTGGCTGATCTGACGCCGCACAAGTCGCTGGCCGACGCCGATGGCATGTCGAAGTGGACTCCCAACGTGGTCTGGACCCATGAGGACAAGCCGGAGATCGTGTTTGGCCGCAAGTTCCAGAACAACGCGCTGCAGCGCGACCCCAAGACCACCTATCTGTTCAAGGCCTTCGAGGTCCATGTGCTGCCGCCGGGCAAGTACCTGATGACGGGGGGTGACGACTACCGGCTCAATGCCCAGCTTGACCAGCTGGGCGCCAAGGCCGGGGCCGCCGGCTCAGGCCGCGGCACCCTTGGAACGGCCACGTTGTCGCCGGAAACCTATCGCCAGTTCTATACCGAGATGAACTGGAAGGAGGGCACGACGCACTCGCAAAGCCGGATCGAGAAGTACTGCACCACGGTGCACCGCGCCTCGGGCAATTGCGTGGCCTGGGGCGAGCGCATGGTCACCGACAGCACGCCGGGCATGGCGGCGGGCTACTACCAGGACACGGATTCGCGCGACGTTCCCGCACTCAAGGTCCAGGTGCGCGTGCCGCCCAGGCAGGCGCTGGCCAGCTTCACGCTGGAGGGCGGCCAACTGGTGCTGAGCCAGCGTTCGCACCTGAAGACGCCCAGCTACCAGTTCCGCCAGGCAGGCTGCCGCAAGGTGGCGGCCGAGAAGGTGGAATGCCCGCTGGAAGACTTCACCGTCCACACACTGCCGCCGCCCATGGAGTTCACGCGCAACTATCTGGCCACGCGCGCCAATCTCAACGCCGAGCAGGAAAAGCTGATGGCACGCCTGGTGCCCATGCAGGTCACCACGCTGGGCCGCCAGGGCGCGGCCGACCCGGTCTGGGGCACGCCGATCTCGCTGCGCAAGGGGCCATGAAGCCGGGGCGCAGCCGGCGCCCGCCTATCGGCGCCGCCGGGTTGCGCACCTTCGCTGAAAGGCTCGCATGCTTGAAGGAGCCAGCCAGCCTCAGTACTTGAACCTGGCACTCACCATCAGCGTGCGCGGGCTGCCGAAGCTCAGCAGCTGCGCGTTCGGCGTGGTGCCCTGGACGTAGTCCTTGTCCAGCAGGTTCTTGATGGCCAGGCTCAGGCCCCATGACTTCGCTTCATAGCCCACGTTGAGGTCGAGCAGGGTGTACTTGGCCAGGTTGACGAAGGCCGTGCCGCGCTGCGCCGTGCGGGCGCCCTGCATGCGCAGGCCTGCGCCCATGTTCCAGCCCAGGCGGTCGGGGTTGAAGTAGTACTGCGTGAAGACGGAGCCCGCGTTCTTGGGCACATGGTTGATGCGCTTGCCGATTTCGCTGGCCGTCAGGCTTTGGGAGGTCCGGGCCGAGGGGATGTAGCTGTAGGCGGCCGAGACATTCCATTGCCGCGTCAGCGAGGCGGCGATTTCCGCTTCGAAACCCTTGGTGGTCTGCTCGCCGGTCTGGACGGCGTAGCCCAGGGTGGCGTCGTTCTCGGTGACGTTCTTGCGCCGCAGGTCATACACCGCCAGATAGCCTTGCACGCGCCGGTCAAGGGCCTGGAATTTCACGCCCAGCTCGGTCTGCTTGCCTTCCTCGGGATTGAGCAGCGTGCCGTTGATGCCGGCATCCGTCACGGGCATGAAGGAGGTGGAGTAGCTGACGTAGGGTGCCAGGAACTCGCTGGCCTGGTACATCAGCGAGGCACTGCCCGTGAAGGCGGTGTTGCTGTTGCTGACGGAGCCGCCGGCCAGCCTGTCCTGGATTTCCACGCGCGTCCAGTCATGGCGACCATTCAGGCCGACGATCCATTTCTCGTCGATCTTGATGGTGTTGCGCAGGTACAGGCCCACGTACTGGCTGTAGGTCAGGTTGTGCGAGGGCTTGCCCTCCTTGATGGAGGTGACGCCATAGACCGGGTTGTCGGCGTTGAAGGGGTTGATGTTGTCCACGCGCTGGTAGTAGTCGCTGCGCTCTCGCATCATGTCGATGCCGGCGGTCAGCTCGTAGTTCACGCGATCAAACTTGAAGTTGCGCTGCAGGTAGTTGTCCAGGGCGATGTTGACGTCCTGCTTGTCCTGGTAGTTGATCTGGCGCGCCACCAGGGGGAACTTGGCATTGGCCGCCGCAAAGACCGAGTTGCTCAGGCTGCTGCCCTTGGTAAGCGCGAAGTTCTGGCGGAACACCCATTCGTTGTCGAAGTAGTGCGCGTAGTTGGCGCCCAGGCGGTAGGAGTCCACCTCGTAGCTGCGGTCGGGTTCGCCGATGAAGACATTGCGCCCGTACTTCTCGTAGTTCTGCGGAATGCCCTGGTTGCGGATGTAGTTGCGGTGCTGGTAGCTGGCGATGACGGACAGCTCGTTCCTGCCGTCCAGGTCGAAGTTGTACGAGCCCGCCAGGTACTGGTTCTTGAAGTAGACGTAGTCCGTGGGATCGTTCTGGTCGGACGCGCGGCCCACGATGCGGAAGGCGCCCTTGTGGCTTGCGTCGGGCGAGTAGTTCAGGTCGAAATTGGCCTCCTTCAATCCATAGCTGCCCACGCTGATGCCGGCGCGCGAGAACGACTCGGCCTGCGGGCGCTTGGTGGTCAGGTTGACCAGGCCTCCCGGCAGGGCCAGGCCGAAGCCCACCGAGGTGGGGCCCTTGACCACTTCGATGGAGCCGATGCCGAAGATGTCCTCGGAGCGCAGCACATTGGTGGAGGTCTGCGCCCGCAGGCCGTCCACATAGGTTTGCGCGCTGGAGATCTGGCCGCGGATGATGAAGTCATCCCAGCCGCGCCGGCCGTACGAGCCGGACGCAACACCGGCCACGCTCTCCAGCGCCTCGGCCACGGACCTGACCTGTTTTTCCTCGATCTGGCGCTGGGTCACCACGCTGATGGACTGCGCGGTCTCGAACAGCGGCGCATCGGAGCGCAGCACACCCGTGGTTTTGCGGGCGACGAAGTTGTCTTCGTTGTTCTGCTGCTTCTCGGCCTGGATCTGCACGGTTTCCAGTTGCGTGGACGGTGCGTCGGCAGCCTGGGAGAAGGCCATCACGGGGATGGCAGCCAGGGCAAGGCACAGGCAGGAGCGGGGCATGCCGGCAATGGTGGGGAGGGTGTGGAAGGAGGAAGGCATGCGCAATGACCAGTCAATAGAGGAAAAAAGCGTTTGGCGGGGCGTTCGGCGAGGCGATAAGCGGCGGAGATAAGTTCATGGAGGTGATGCGTGATGCGCGGCATCGCATGCGGCTGCGGGCCGGGACAGACACAGAAAAAGGAAAGGCCGGGGGCCGGGCTGGCGCCCGCTCAGAACTCGACCGTGGCGCGCAGCAGCACCTGGCGCGCGTCGCCCATCGAGATGAAGTAGGTGTTGGCGCTCGACGGGTAGTAGGTGCGGTCGAACAGGTTCTTCACGTTGAGCTGAAAGCGCGTCCTGTAGCCGTTGATCCGCGTGTCATACGTGGCAAAGGCATGGGCCACGGTGTAGCCCGGCAGCCAGAAGGAGTTGGCCGAGTCGCCGGGCCGCCTGCCCACGTACTGCAGGCCGCCGCCCACGCGCAGCCGGCCCTCGCCCAGCACATCGTCCAGCACACCGCCCAGGACCTGGCCAAAGTCGTACACGGCCGACAGCGAGGCCGTCTGCCGCGCCACGTTCCACAGCTGGTTGCCCTGGTAGAGCGGGTCCTGCGTGGTCTTGGCATCCACATAGGCAAAGGCCGCGATGGCGCTCCAGTGGCGGCCCAGCTCGCCGGCCACATCCACCTCCAGCCCGCGCGATCGCGCCGCGCCCGAGGTGCGCCAGTCGGTCAGCTTGGTGGCGTCGTTGAACTGGGAGACCAGCACGTTCTTCTTGCGGATGTCGAACAGCGCCAGCGTGCCGGTGAGCTGCCCTGGCAGGTCCAGCTTGGCGCCGGCTTCCCAGGACCGGGCCTCCTCGGGCGCCACGCCCGAGTCGATCACGGTGCCGCTGGCCAGCGGCGCGATGGTGGAGGTGGGCCTGAGCGATTGCGAGTAGTTGCCGTAGAGCGACAGGCCGTTTGCCAGTTGGTAGACCAGGCCGGCGCGCGGCAGCCAGGCCGTGCCGTCGGCCTGGGTGTTGGCCTTGAACGGGCGGCCCCGGCCGGCGGTCTGGCGCCAGGTCTGGTAGCGCAGGCCGGTGGTCAGCACCCAGCGGTCGCCCAGGTGGATGGCGTCCTGCAGGAACAGCGACTGGTTGTGCAGCTGGTCCCTCTGGTCGCTGTCGCTGGCCGAGACGGTGGCCGATGGCTGCTCCAGCCCGTAGACGGGATTGGTGTAGCTGAAGGTGGAGGTGACGGCCTGGCGCAGCAGGTCGGAGCGGTAGATCAGCCGGTACTCGGCATCGGCGCCGAACTGCAGGTCATGGCGCAGGCCGGCCAGCTGCACGCTGCCGTCCACATAGGCAGAGCCATAGCTGTCGGTGCTGAGTGCGCCGTGCGTGGCGTCGTTGCTGCGCTGCAGGGTGCCGCGCGCGGTGTTCACGCCGTTCACGCGCAGCTGGTTGGCGTCGTAGATCTCGCGGTTGTAGCTCAGGTTCAGGTGGGCGGCCCAGCCGCTGCCCAGGCGGTGGTCCACGGAGAGCTGGGCCAGGTGGGTCTCGCCCGTCATCTGGTTGAAGGGCTCGTCCAGCCGGCGCGTGGCGGGAAGGTCCAGCGGGCGCCGGGTGACCGGGTCCAGCGCCGTGCCGCGATCGAAGGGCGTCAGGTACTTGCGGTATTCGTACCAGAGCACGGCCTGCGTGTCGTCGCCATACCAGGCCAGCGACGGCGCCACCAGCGTCTCGCGGTGCTGGCCGAAGTTGCGCCAGTAGTCCTCGTCCACATGGTCGACGACCAGGCGGTAGGCCAGACCGTTCTCCCCGATGGGGCCCGTGGTGTCCAGCGTGGCGCCCGTGCCGTTGCGCCCGCCCGCGTAGCCCGAGCCCTGCAGCGACAGCGCCGTGCGCTGGCGCAGCTGCGGCTTCTTGCTGACCACGTTGATCACGCCGCCCGGGTCCATGAGGCCGTACAGCAGCGAGGACGGGCCCTTGATCACTTCCACGCTCTCGGCGGCGGCGTTCATGCCGCGCCCCTGCACCAGAGGCATGCCGTTGTGCATGACGGAGCCGTCGCGGTTGGTGCCGAAGCCGCGCTTCATGATGGTGTCCTGCGTGCTGGCCAGGGTGTTGCCCTGGGTGACGCCGCTGACGTTGGCCAGCGCCTCGTCCAGGTTGCGCGGGCGCTGGTCGCGGATCACCTGGGCCGGCACCACGTTGACCACCTGCGGGATCTGCAGCACGGGCGCCGTGGTGCGCAGGCTGGAGGCATCGGGCGTGGGCTGGTAGCGCTCGTCGGCATCGACCGGGGCAGGGGCCGCCCGGGCCACGACGCGCACGGCGGGCAGCTCGGTGGCGTCGGCCGCTGCAGCGCCGGCCGTTGCGGGCATGGCCGCCTTGCGCACGATGAATTCACCCGCGCCACCTTCCACCGCCTCCAGCCCGGAGCCCGCCAGGATGGCTGCAAAGCCCGCGCCCACGGTATAGCTGCCGCGCAGGCCGTCCGACTGCCGCTGGCGCGTGCTGGCCGGGTCATAGGACAGGGCCACGCCTGCGGCCGCCGCAAACTGGCCCAGCACCGAGGCCAGCGGGCCGGCCCCGATCTCATAGGCCCTGGCGGCCTGGCGGGTCTGCGCCAGGGGCTCGGCCGCATGGCCGGGGGCCGCACATGCCACCGCTGCAGCCAGCAGGCAGGTCAGCGCCGCGCGGGCGGGTGTCGGTGTGAAGGGCGTTTGCATTCGGGTTTCCTGGCCATGAACAGCGGTGAGACAAGGGCTTTCATGAAGGGAGCCGAACGAGATCGCAAAAGATGAAAATTGGCCGCGAAGTTTTTTGTGCGGCATGGGGAAATGGCTGACCCTGGCTGGTCCTGGGCTGGCCCTAGACGGGCACCAGGGTCAGCCAGTAGCGCGACAGGCCGGCCGCGCGCACCGGGAAGGCGCGCGTGATGACGGCCAGCGCCTTGTCCGTGTCGGCCAGCGGAAACACGCCGGACACGCGCAGGTCGGCCACGGCCGGGTCGCAGGCCAGGCGGCCGGGCCGGTAGCGTGCGAGTTCGCGCACCACGTCGTCCAGCCGCCAGCCGTCCACGATGAGGCTGCCGCCCACCCAGCTGACCAGGGCCGGGTCGGCGGCCTGGGCGGGCAGCATGCCGTTGCGGCTGAAGCTGGCCTGCTGGCCGGCCTGCAGCCGCAGGCTGCGGCTGGGGTCCTGCAGGGGCTGGATTTCCACGGCGTCCTGCAGCACGCTCACCACGGTGTCACCGCCCTCGCCACCCTCGCTGCGCACGGTGAAGCGCGTGCCCAGCGCCAGGATGCGGCCCTGCGGCGTGTGCACCATGAACGGGCGGCCATCCTTGGCGCCCGCGCCGGGCCCGGCCAGGGAATGGGCGGTTTGCACCAGGATCTCGCCCTCGCGCAGCACCAGCAGCCGGCGCGTGGGGTCCATGGACACATCCACCGAGGTCCGGGTGTTCAGCGTCAGCTCGGACCCGTCGGCCAGCGTGACGGTGCGGCGCTCGCCCGTGCCGGTGCGGTAGTCGGCCAGCCAGGAGCGCACGCCGCCCTGCCCGCCGGCCAGCTGCCATGACAGGCCCGCCACGGCCCCGCTGCCCACCAGTGCGCCGATGCCGCGCAGCACCCGGCGGCGGCTGCGCCGGCTGGCCTGCAGCGTGGAGGCGGCCAGATGGCCCGGCACGCGCTGCAGCATGGACTGCAGGGCGTCGAAATGCTGCCATGCGCGCTGGTGCTCGGGGTGGGACTCATGCCAGCGCTTCCAGGCGGCACGGTCGGCGTCGGTGGCATCGCCGGAGCACAGGCGCGCGTACCAAGCAATCGCTTCCTGGCGGATGCGGGCCTGTGCCTGGGCTGGGATGGTGGTGTGGGTGGGCGAGTGTGCAGCCGCGTCCACGGCGCTGTCGCTGTTCGAGGGCAAGGCCGTCATGCGCCGTCTGCCACGATGAGGTAGCAGTGTTCCAGCGCCTTGAGCATGTAGTTGTTGACGGTGCGCACGGTCACCTGCAGCCGGGCGGCGATCTGCGCATAGGTCAGGCCTTCGAGCTGCGAGAGGATGAAGGCCTGGCGCACGGCGGGCTTCATGCCGTCGAGCATGGCGTCGATGGCCACCAGGGCCTCCAGCACGATGGCCCGCGCCTCGGGCGAAGGCGCCTGCGGCTCGGGCAGGGCCGCCAGCGATTCCAGATAGGCCCGCTCCAGGGCCCGGCGCCGGTGAAAGTCCACCACCAGGCCGTGGGCGATGGTGGTCAGGTAGGCGCGGGGGTCCACCGGGTCCGCCCGCTCCTTGCGGCCGAGCAGGCGCACGAAGGTGTCGTGGGCCAGGTCGGCGGCATGGTGGGAACAGCCCAGTTTTCTGCGCAGCCAATCGCGCAGCCATCGGTGATGGTCACGATAGAGCGACTGGACCTCGTTGTGCAGCGCGAATTCGCCGGATGACATGCTGACCCCCACCATCGCAAGGAGGATCCCCTTGGCATCAATGACTCAATGCGATTGGTTCTCATTCTATCCGCTGGCGTGTGCAATGCCGGGGCGCCGGGGGCTATCCCCTTTTGCGATGTCGAAGGCCGCCTGCCACCAGGCCTGCAATGGCCAGGGACAGCAGTGCCAGTGAACCAGGTCCGGTGGCCGGCACGGTGGCCGGCGTGGCGGAGGCCGCGGGCACGGCGATCATGATGGGATCGTCGATGCTGCCGGGCGCGGGATCGTTGTCCCCGGTGACACGTGCGGTGGAGGTGCCATCGTTGTCGGTGACCGCAAACCCGATGTTCGTGCCGTTCACGCTTGCATCCCATGGCTGCCATTGCCCGTCCACCAGCTTGTAGAGCACGGCGCCCGGGGGCACCTGCCTGGGCAGCGTGAGCGCCACGCGGAGTGTTCCGCCGTTCGTGCAGCCGGTGGCCTTGAAGGCGATCTGGCCATACGGAAAGCCGAAGCCCGGGGGGGCGCCGCTGGACGGCGCTGCCGCATTCGTCGGCATGCCATCGAAGCCGCAGTCCGCGCCGGACAGGTGCATCGCCACGGTCCCTGCGGCAAGCTGCAATGAGGCCGAGTCCGCCTGGTAGCTGAACTGTGCCGTCGCGCTTGCGGGGCTGGTGCCCTCGGGGGTCGTTACCGAAACCGCCACGGTGCCCGGGGAACCCGCGGGAGCGGTGGCCGTGATCTGGGTGGCGCTGTCCACCGTGAAGCCCGTGGCTTGGACCGCGCCAAACCGGACCGCGGTTGCTCCCGTGAAGTCACTGCCGGACAGGATCACCGAACTGCCTCCCGAGGCTGGGCCGCGTTGCGTGGACAGGCCCGTGATGGCGGGAGCGCCCGCATAGCTGAACCGGGCCGAGCCCGTGACCGCAGAAGTGCCGCCGGGACTGGTCACCGTCAGATCGACGGTCCCGCTGCCGGGGGGTGAAATCGCGGTGAGCTGCGTATCGCTGAGCACCGAAACGCCGCTGGCGTATTGATGGCCGAATTTCACCGTGCTGGCGGCGCTCAGGTGGATTCCGGTGAGGGTGACCTGTGTGCCTCCCGCGCTCGGGCCCGTCGTCGGGGCCAGCGAGGCGACGGTCGGTGCCTCGGCATAGGTGAAACGGTCCCCGGCGCTGGCGGCGGAGGTGCCGCCGATGGTGGCCACGGTGACATCGACGGTGCTGGCGGCGCCCGCAGGCGCCATGGCGGTGATCTGCGTGTCGCTGAGCACCGTGTAGGCGGCAGCGGCGGCGCCGAACCGCACGGCGCCGGTGGCCGGTGCCGCGGAAAATCCGGTGCCGGTAAGCGTGACCACGGTGCCGCCGGCCACTGGCCCCGCGGCGGGGCTGATGGCTGTGAGGGTGGGCGCGGCCACATAGGTGAACCGGTCGGCCGCGCTGGCGGCGGAAGTGCCGCCGACGGTGGCCACAGTGACATCGACGGTGCCGGCGGCGCCCGCGGGCGCCATGGCGGTGATCTGCGTGTCGCTGAGCACCGTGTAGGCGGCAGCGGCGGCGCTGAACCGCACGGCGCCGGTGGCCGGTGCCGCGGAAAAGCCGGTGCCGGTGAGCGTGACCGCGGTGCCGCCGGCCGTCGGCCCCGCGGCGGGGCTGATGGCGGTGAGGGTGGGCACGGCCACATAGGTGTACCGGTCGGCCGCGCTGGCGGCGGAAGTGCCGCCGACGGTGGCCACAGTGACATCGACGGTGCCGGCGGCGCCCGCGGGCGCCATGGCGGTGATTTGCGTGTCGCTGAGCACCGTGTAGGCGGCAGCGGCGGCGCCGAACCGCACGGCTCCCGTGGCCGGTGCTGCAGCGAATCCCGTGCCGATCAGGGTCACCGGGCTGCCCCCGGCGGTGGGGCCGGCCACGGGGCTGATGGCCGTGATGGCAGGGGCTGCCACATAGGTGAAGCTGCCGCTGGTGGATGCGCCATTGGCGGCGGTCATGAGTTTGATGCCCACGGCACCCGGTGAATGCGCAGGTGATGTCGCCGTGATCTGCGTGTCGCTATCCACCTGGAAGTGAAGCGCGTCCGTATCGCCGAACTGGACGCCGGTGGCGTCCAGAAATCCTGTGCCATCGAGCCTGACCGGCGTGCTTCCTGTGGCCGGGCCGGCAGAGGGAAGAATCTGGTTGACGGTCGGCATGGCAATGGCATCCACCTTGACCGCGAATAGATAGCCAAAGGCACTGGAGGATGCCCCGGGAATGACCTTGGGTCCGAGATAGATGCCGTATCCGGCGCTGCCACTGCAATTGCAGTCGAAGATGATGCGCACAGATGTGTTGGCATACGCAGGGTAGGCACCTGTGAACCTGTAGGTATCGCCGATGGTTTCCTGGTAATCGAGCTGTTGGCAGTTGGCAGAGGCGCTGTCGCAAAGTTTCAGTCGCGGGAATCCGCCGCCAAATACTTCAAAAATGCGAACGGATACATCGGAGATGATGACATTGGTTTCACCCGTCCTGAATTCCTGGTATCTGGGATAGCTGCCGTTCGCCCAGACATTGCCTGTGGCCGCATCGAGAGTGGACAGCAGTGTCCTGATCGTGGCCGCATGGGCACCGGACGCCGATAGAAGGATGGCAAGCAGTACCCATGAGATGGGCAGCCAACGCAGCGCATGGATGGAAAGATGCCTTCTGTTTTTTTCTGGCATGGTGTTCTTGGCTGTTGGATGTCGGGTGGATTGGGGACGGCCGGGCGCGGCCGCCATGCAGGCTGCAAACCGGGCGCGGCTGCCTGCGGCTATCTTGCGGGAGGGGTGGCCCGAAGGCTTGACCGCGCGTTGGTCCGCCGCTTGACCCAGCATCCGGCGCTCAGGCCATGAGCCCGAGAAGCCAGTCTGCGTATTCCACCGATGCCGCCGTGCTGGCGGCGGACGGTGACATGCGCGCCGCGTGCGCCGCCTCGGCCATGGCCCGCACATCGCTGGGCGTGTGGCTGAACGCGGCGCGGAAGGCGCGGCTGAAGTGCGCCTCGCTGGCAAAGCCCAGGCGTGCGGCCACCTCGGCAATGCGCAGGCGCCGGTAGGCGGGATTGGACAGCGTGTGGAAGGCCCGTTGCAGACGGCGCTGCTGCACATAGCGCATCACGCCGCCCAGGGGCTCGAAGAGGTGGTAGAGGCGGTGGCGCGAAATGCCGAAGCAGCGGCACAGTGCCTCGGGCGAGAGCGGCGTGCCCAGGTTCCGCGCGATATGGCGCTGGATGCGCTCCAGCGTGGCGGCATGCACCTCGGCGCGGGCTTCGGCCAGGGTGCGCTGGCTGGGGCGCAGGCAGGCGGCCAGCATTTGCAGGGTGGCGTGCACCACGTCATCGGCCTGCGCCGGGCCGATGGAGGGCAGGCGCCGGTGCAGTGCGCCCAGGTGGTCTGCCAGCAGGCCGCCGAACAGGCTGTCGGCGGCCAGCACGGTGCCGTGGGTGCCCGGGCCCGGGGACCCGCAGGCAGCCTCGCCCAGCCTGCGGGGAACGATCAGCGAGAGCACATGGGAGTCCTGGGCCACGGTGTGCTGGGTGCGGGCCATGTCGAAGACGACCACGTCACCGGCGCGGACCCGCAGTTCGCTGCCGTCGCCATGCTGGCCCACGAAACCCCCTGCGCGGTACCACTGCACCAGGTAGTGGTCCAGGCCGTCGTGGGCGGCGCGTGCCTGGCCGCGCGAGAAGCGCTGCGCGCCGAAGCGCAGGTCGCCCAGCAGCAATTGGCCCAGGTGGACCGCATGCACCGAGGCATGGAAGCGCCCTGGCGACGCGCCGCGCTCCAGCGGCGCCACGTCGAAAAGCACGGAGATGCTGCTGCGCCACGCCTCGAAGCGGTCTGCCTGCGCCAATTGGTCGGTGGCGAACGTCGTGCTGGGCAGGGCTGTGGCCGGGGGCTGCATTGCGAGGTATCAGCGCAGTAAAAGACAGGACCTGGCAGGACAATCCCGCACGGCGCGGGGTGTTGCCGTGGTCGCCAGGCCGCAACTATACAGGCGCGCCCGGCTGTGTTTCGCAGGAGTCGCGAAGGCGGCACGATGCGCAACAGAGAGCCCGCGGGGACCGGCTGCCGGCCATGCTGGAGACGGGTCGACGCATCGCAGCTGTCGCTGCGCGGCCTAGGTCAATCCGCCGCCGCCAGCCCGTCGAACGTGGTGCTCGTCACCCAGTCGATGATTTGCGCGTGCGTGTACTGGCCCGACTCCTTGAGCAGGGCCACCACCGGATCGCAGGCCCGCGCGAACAGCGTGTAGAGCACCAGCTCGGCCGGCAGCGCGGGCTGCAGCTGGCCGCTGGTCTGGGCCTCGGTGATCCAGATGCTCAGGCGGTTGCTCAGGGCGATCAGCCGGTCCATGTAGGCATCGTTGGATTGCAGGGAGGCGCTGAGGTTGGAGTTCTGCGCCGGCAGGGAGGGCATTTCGCCTTCCAGCTGGGTCTGCATGGCCCAGCATGTCACGGCCTTGAGCTGGTCCAGCGGGCGCACCGGCGTGCCGGCCTCGGCGGCCTGGGCCGCCGTGTCGCGCAGGCCGTCCACAAAGGCCAGGGCGCGGTCCAGCACGCCCACCATGGCGGCGCCCGCCAGTTCTTCCTTGGAGGTGAACAGCTTGTACAGGCTGGCCTTGGCCATGCCGGCCTCGGCCGCGACCTCGTCCACCGTCATGGCGTCGTAGCCCTTGGTGGCAAGCAGCCGGTTGACGGCCGCCACGATGGCCTGCTCGCGCACGCGCTGTATCTGTTCTTTGATGGAGGAGCGGCTAGTCATAGCGATATTTTAGACCTCGCAGGTCATATCTGATACCAAATAGTGCAAAGCGGGTATGTTTGGTTTATAGTTTGAACTCATCAGTTCACGATTTGGTCTTTGTGGTCTAGTCGGGCTGTTCAACCAAGAAGGGCGCCTCCATGCATCGCATTGCTGTCATCGGTTCGGGGATTGCGGGGCTGGCCGCAGCGAGCCGCCTGGCCGCTGCGCCGGGCGGGCCTGCCGTGACCTTGCTGGAGGCGGGCGGCCATTTCGGGGGGCACGCCAACACGGTGGACCTGACGCTGGGCGGCGTGAGCCAGGGCGTGGACACCGGCTTTCTGGTCTTCAACCACCGCACCTATCCGCTGCTGACGCGCTTGTTCGAGCAGCTGCAGGTGCCCACGGCTGCCGCCGAGATGTCGTTTTCCGTGCAGGTGCCTGAGGCCGATGGCCGCGCGGGCCTGGAATGGAGCGGCAGTTCGCTGGGCGGCGTGTTCGCGCAGCGGGGCAATCTGCTGCGCCCGCGCTTTCTGAAGATGCTGGCCGAGATCCTGCGCTTCAACCGCCTGGCCACGCGCATCGCCCAGGAAGGCGATGAAGCGCGGCTGCGCAGCGCCATCGGCGATTTTCTGGACGACCACGGCTTTGGCGCCGCCTTCCGTCAGGACTACCTGTTGCCCATGATGGGCTGCATCTGGTCCTGCCCCACCGACCAGATGCTGCGCTTTCCCGTGGCCACGCTGATCCGCTTTTGCCACAACCATGGACTGATCCAGGTCACGGACCGGCCGCAGTGGCACACGGTGCGCGGCGGCTCGCGCCAGTACGTGCGGCGCATGGTGGCCGCGCTGCTGAAGGACGGCCGCCACGAGGCGCGCCTGAATGCGCCCGTGCTGGGCCTGCGCCGCGCGGCGCACGGCGCGCTGCTGCAGACGGCGAACGGCACGGAGCCGTTCGACGCCGTGGTGCTGGCCTGCCACAGCGACCAGGCCCTGCGCCTGCTCGGCAGCGATGCCACGCCACAGGAGCGCAGCGTGCTGGGCGCCATCCGCTACCAGCCCAACCAGGCCGTTCTGCACACCGATGCCAGCGTGCTGCCGCGCAGGCAGGCGGCCTGGGCCGCCTGGAACTACGAACGTGCGGCCGACCCGGGGCGGGACCAGGCCGGCGTCTGCCTGCACTACCTGCTCAACCGCCTGCAGCCCCTGCCGTGGCAGCAGCCCGTGATGGTCTCGCTGAACCCGGTGCGCCCGATCGATGAAGGCCAGGTCCATGCGCGCATCGAGTACAGCCACCCGGTGTTCGACCTGGCGGCCATCGAGGCTCAGGGCCGCGTGGCCGGCGTGCAGGGCCAGCGCCGGACCTGGTTCTGCGGCGCATGGTGCGGCTACGGCTTTCACGAAGACGGCCTGCGCTCTGGCCTGGACGCGGCCGATGGACTGCTGCGCGCCCTGCCGGCCTTGCCCGTTCTGCCCGCCAGCGCGGCCTTCGAGGGGGTCGCATGACGGCCCGCCCCCTCATCGGCTTCGGCCATGTCTGGCACCGCCGCCTGCGGCCTGTCGAGCATGCCTTCCGCTATCCCGGCTACTTTCTGATGCTGCCGCTGCGCAGCCTGCGCACGCAGCCGGACGCCGCGCTGCGGCGCAACCGGCTGGGCTGGTTGAGCTTTCATGACAGCGACCATGGCGAAGGCGGCTGCGACGCACTGGCCTGGTTCGAGCAGCTGCTGCACAGCGAAGGCATAGCCGACGCCGATGGCGAGGTCTGGCTGCACACCTTCCCCCGCGTGCTGGGCTACGTGTTCAAGCCCGTGAGCTTTTGGTATGCGCACCGCGCCGACGGCTCGCTGGCCGCCGTGCTGGCCGAGGTCAACAACACCTTTGGCGAGCGCCATGCCTATCTGCTGGCGGGACCGGACCTGGACTGGGGCCGCGAGCAGGTGGCGCGCAAGCAATTCCATGTCTCGCCGTTCTGCGAGGTGCGCGGCGAGTACCGCTTCCGCTTCGAGCGCGGCGAAGACCGCACCCTGGCGCGCGTGGACCTGCACGACGAGGACGGCCCGCTGCTGCAGACCAGCGTGGGCGGCGTGCTGCACCCGCTCGACGGCGCCACCGTGCGCCGCGCCTTCTTCGGCACGCCCCTGATGACGTTGGGCGTGGTCGCCCGCATCCACTGGCATGCGCTGCGCCTTTGGGCCAAGCGCGTGCCTTTCCATGGCAAACCCTCCGAGCCCAAGCGCTTCGTCACACGATGAACACTACCGCCGCCCCCCTGCTGAGCCCCTCCGCGGCAGCGCCGCGCCGCACGCCTGCACGGGCGCGCCGGGTGCTGAACCTGCTCGAACGCCTGCCCCACGGGCAGCTGGACCTGGAGCAGCCCGATGGCCGCCTGCTGCACCTGCCCCGCCCGCCGTCGGGGGCTGCCGATGCGCATTGCGTGCTGCACGACTGGCAGGCGCTGGAGCGCACGCTCAAATCGGGCGACATCGGGCTGGCCGAAGGCTATATCGCCGGTGAGTGGGACAGCCCCGACCTGGCCGCCCTGCTGCGGCTGTGCATGGCCAACCGCGACCATGTGCAAAGCCTGGTCTATGGCAGCTGGTGGGGCCGGCTGGGCTACCGCCTGCGCCATCTGCTGCAGCGCAATACGCGGGCCGGCAGTGCCAGGAACATCCATGCCCATTACGACCTGGGCAATGATTTCTACCGCCTGTGGCTGGACCCGGGCATGAGCTACAGCGCGGCCTGGTTCCAGGGCCGCACGGGCCAAGCGCTGCGCAACGCGGACCTCCAGCAAGCCCAGCAGGCCAAGCTCAGGCGCACGCTGGACGAGGTGCGGCTGCAGCCCGGCCAGCGCCTGCTGGAAATCGGTTGCGGCTGGGGCGGGCTGGCCGAGGCGGCGGCGCAGGAGTTCGGCGCCCGGGTCACGGGCGTGACCCTGTCGCGCGAGCAACTGGTCTGGGGGCAGCAGCGCATGCAGCAGGCGGGCCTGGCCGACGCGGTGGAGCTGCGCTACCAGGACTACCGCGACCTGCCCGCGCGCCATGCGGGCGAGCCCTTCGATGCCATCGTCTCCATCGAGATGTTCGAGGCCGTGGGCCGCGAATACTGGCGCGGCTACTTCCAGACGCTGCGCGACTGCCTCAAGCCCGGGGGGCTGGCGTGCATACAGACCATCACGCTGCGCGAGGACCTGTTCGCGCGCTATCTGCGCTCCACCGACTTCATCCAGCAGTACATCTTCCCGGGCGGCCTGCTGCCCAGCATCCCCGCCTTCGAGCAGGAGGCGCGCCGCGCCGGCCTGGTGGTGGAGCGCCGCATGGCCTTCGGCCGCGACTATGCGGAAACGCTGCGGCGCTGGCGCCAGTCCTTCGAGGAGCGCCTGGAGGCCGTGCGTGCCCAGGGCTTTGACGAACGCTTCGTGCGCATCTGGACCTTCTACCTGGCCTACTGCGAGGCGGCCTTCGACACCGGCAACACCGATGTCGTCCAGTTCACGCTGCGCAAGCCC
>NZ_JFYT01000094.1:0-29081 GCF_000632165.1 Delftia sp. RIT313
CTCCCGCCCCCACGCCCCAGCCGCAAGAGCCGGCTGCCCAGACCGAGGCGCGCCCTGATCTGCAAGCGCCCTTGCCCGCTGCCGGCAGCACCGTCTCCGGCACGGTCGAACCCATGCCCATCGTGGCAGCGGCCGGCGCTGCGGGTGCCGTCGCGGCCACTGCAGCGGCAGCCATTCCCGTCAAGGCCGCGTTGGTGCCAGCCAAAGCACCTGCACCTGCACCTGCACCTGCACCTACGCCTACGCCTACGCCTGCGTCCGTGCAAGCAGCCACGCCAGCGCCCGCCAAGCCCTCCAAGGTGGCGGCTGAAACCAAACCAGCCAAGCCCGCCAAGCCCGCCGAACCCGTCGCAAAGGCCCCGGCACCTGCCAAGGCCGCCTCGGCGGCTCTGGAGCCGGGCAACTACTACATCAACATCGGCGTGTTCTCTGAAGCAGGCAATGCCGGGCGCGTGGTGGAGCGGCTGGAGAAAGCCAAGCTGCCCACGCTCAGCCAGACCCTGCACAGCAACAAGGGCGAGATCGTGCGCGTGCGCTCAGGCCCCTTTGCCAAGCAGCGCAGCGCCGATCAGGCGGCCGCCAAGATACGCGCCATGGGCATGGAGGCCACGGTCTTCCACCACGCCCCCGCGGAAGGCCGCAGCGCGCGGCGCTGAAGCCTTTGCTGCCACCTGTTACTTCCGCATGCCTTCGGCTTCGCCTTGGCCCGGCTCAGCCCGGCTAAGGTATGCGGCATTGTCCGAGGCAGCGCGCCCGCGCCCGCCCTGATACTGCGCAGCAACACCCCATGAATCGAGGAGACAGACCATGCCGATGACCGCCCCCGCCCTCCAACGCCGCCTTGCCGCCCTGGCCCTGCTGGGCGCCACCACCCTGGTGGCAGGCTGCGCCGGCATGAGCAATCCTTTTGGTGGCAGCAGCGGCGGCGCGGCGCAACCGGCCCCGCGCCCCGTGCAGGTCTGCAATGCGGCATCGGCGCAGTCCTTCGTGGGCAAGAGCAATACCTCGGCCACGCTGGAGGCCGCCCGCAAGCAGTCGGGCGCCTACATGGCCCGCGTGCTGCGCGAAGGCCAGCCAACGACGATGGAGTTCAACCAGGAACGCCTGAACCTGGTGGTCGACGGCACAGGCCGCATCGTGGCCGTGCGCTGCGGCTGATCGCCGACCGATTGCGCGGTGGCGCTGGACGAAAAAAGGACGCCGAGGCGTCCTTTTTCAATCGTCGTTGGCCCGCTCACTCCGCCAGGAACAGCTCCTGCAGGTCGCTGAGGAAGTCAAAGCCCCGCTCCGTGGGCACCACCCGCCCCAGGTCGCGCGTGATCAGGCCCTTGGCCTGAGCGGCGTCCAGCCCCTTGGCGATGGACGACAGCGGCAGGCCCGTGCGCTCCATGAAGTCCTGCAGCGCAAAGCCTTCGCGCAGGCGCAGCGCGTTGAGCATGTACTCGAAGGGCAGGTCGGCACGGCGCACCTCGCCGTCCTGCGCCAGCGGCGCGCCGGCCAGGGCCTGGTCCATGTAGCGCGCGGGATCGCGAAAGCGCACCTGGCGCACGATGCGGTGCGCAAAGCTGAGCTTGCTGTGCGCGCCCGCGCCTATACCCAGGTAGTCGCCGAACTGCCAGTAATTGCGGTTGTGCCAGCACTGGTGGCCCTCACGCGCATAGGCCGAGATCTCGTAGCGCTGCATGCCCGCGGCAGCGGTGCGCGCGGTGATGCGGTCCAGCATGTCGTAGGCCAGGTCGTCCTCGGGGATGGCCGGCGGAAACTTGGCGAAATACGTATTGGGCTCGATGGTCAGGTGATAGACCGACAGGTGCGGCGGGGCGAAGGACATGGCCACGTCCAGGTCCCGCGCCAGGTCCAGTTCGGTCTGGCCGGGCAGCGCGTACATCAGGTCGATGTTGAAGGTCTCGAAGCTGTCGGCCGCCTCGCGCACGGCCGCACGCGCCTGGGCGCCGTCGTGCACGCGGCCCACGGCCTGCAGCAGGCGGTCGTCAAAGCTCTGCACGCCAATGGACAGCCGCGTGACACCGGCCGCGCGGAAGGCGCGGAAGCGGTCGGTCTCGAAGGTGCCGGGGTTGGCCTCCATGGTGATCTCGCAGTCGGCCTCCATGCGCAGGCGCGCGCGGATGGCAGCCAGCAGCCGGTCGATGGACTCGGGCGCGAACAGGCTGGGCGTGCCGCCGCCGATGAAGATGCTGTGCACGGTGCGGCCCCAGATCAGCGGCAGCGCGCTCTCCAGGTCGGCGACCAGGGCGTCGATGTAGCGGTCTTCGGGCAGCTCGGGGCCGTCGCGGCCATGCTCGTGCGAGTTGAAGTCGCAGTACGGGCACTTGCGAATGCACCAGGGCAGGTGCACATACAGCGACAGCGGCGGCAGGCTGCCCAGCTGCAGCGTGCCGGGGCGCATGTAGTGCTGGATGTCGCGCTGCACGGCGGCCTGGGCGCCGGAGGCCGAATCCTGGGGCTGGATGGGAATCATCGCACCCAGCGCTCGCGCACGAGTTCGATCATCTGCAGCGTGGCGCGGCCGCGGTGGCTGTGCGCGTGCTTCACGGCCGGGTCCATCTCGGCAAAGGTCTGGCCCAGCTCGGGGATGTACATCACGGGGTCGAAGCCGAAGCCCTGCGTGCCACGGCGCTCGGTGGTGATCTCGCCCTGCACGCGGCCCATGGCGATCAGCGGCTCGGGGTCCCTGGCGCTGCGCACGCCCACCAGGGTGCTGACCATGGCGGCGCGGCGGTCGGCCACGCCCTGCATCTGCTCCAGCAGGGCGCGCACGTTGTTGTCGTCGCTTTTCTCGTAGCCGAACTGCGTGCAGTAGTAGGCCGTATCCACGCCCGGCAGGCCGCCGAAGTGCGAGACGCACATGCCGGCGTCGTCGGCAATGGCGGGCAGGCCCGTGCGCTCGGCCGCGAAGCGGGCCTTGGACAGCGCGTTCTCCACGAAGGTGCAATGCGGCTCGGGCGCCTCGCCCTCGAACAGGTCGCCCTGGCGAATCAGTTCAACGCCCAGCGGGGCGAACATGGCTTGCAGCTCGGCGAGCTTGCCGCGGTTGTTGGAGGCCAACACAATCTTCATCGTAGAAATCCAGTCGGGCGCCCGTGCGCCCTTTGTCGTCAATAGGTTCGGTAGTCCATGCGCGCCACCGGCACCGCTGCTGCGGGCCGGCAGCGGCGTTCAGCGCTTGAACTGGCGCTCGGCCGAGCGGCGTATCGCCTCGTTGATCTCGGCGATGGAGCGCTCGATGGCGGCGTCATCCAGCTCATCTTCCAGGTCTTCGATTGGCCCCCCCTGGATCGTGGATTCAAACGCGTCGTTCTCGATGTCCTGGGTGGAGATGCCCATGGTGGACTCGAAGGCGTCGGGCGTCTCCCACTCCATGGCGATGGCCGTGACGTTGTCGCTGGCATCGCCCGCGTTGCGCAGCGCCGTTTCCACCAGTTGCGGGATGGCCTGGGACACGGTGCGGCCGTGCAGGGTGCGCATCAGGTGCCCTTCGTCCACGCTGCCCCACAGGCCGTCGGAGCACAGCAGCAGCTTGTCGCCCTGCTCCAGCCGGCGCGGCTCGGTCACGTCGTAGATGGGCTTGGACGGCGAGCCCAGGCAGGTGAACAGCACATTGCGGCTGGATGTCTTGAGCTGCGCGGCGATCTCGCCCATCTCCAGATAGGAGTGGTCGCGCGTGCGCACCAGCAGCTCGCCACCGCGCACCAGGTACAGGCGCGAGTCGCCGCAGTGGATCCAGGTGATCTTGCCCTTCTGGATGACGGCCGCCACCAGCGTGGTGCGCGGCGTATCGATCATGCCCTTGGCGCTGGCGTAGCGCAGGATCTGCCGGTGCGCGTGCAGCAGCGCATCGACCAGAAAGCCCTGCGGATCGTCCAGCAGCGGCTTGGCCTGGCGCTGGAAATGCACGGACATCACCTGCAGCGCCAGCTGCGCGGCGACCTCGCCTTCGGGATGGCCGCCCATGCCGTCGGCCAGCACGAAGAGCACGGCCTCCCGCGTGTAGCAGTAGCCCATGCGGTCTTCATTGAGCGCCCGGCCGCCGCGGCGGCTCAGCTGAAATACCGAAAACCTCATGGCTTGCGCTCCTGGCCGACGGCCGGCAGGCCTGCCGCGCCGCTGATCTTCTGCATGTTCTTCTTGGCGTCGGTCACCAGCGTGTCCAGTTGCAGGCGCATACGCTCGGAGACACTGAGCTTGGTGTAGCGGCGCTCACCCTCGCGGCTCAATTCCTTTTGCAGCGCAAACACCGACTGCGGGCGCGAACCCGGGTCCATGGCCATGCACCACTCGACGACTTCGATGAGGTTGTCCGAGTACACGCCGCGCAGCTTGGTCAGCGCCAGCGTGAGCCTGTCCTTGTCCTGGCGCTGCGGCGCCTCGTTGGGCGGAAAGCCCTGCATGCAGGCATAGATGCAGGCACCAATCGCGTAGATGTCGGTCCAGGGGCCGAGCGACGCATCGCGACGGTACATCTCGGGCGCGGCAAAGCCCGGCGTGTACATGGGGCGGATGAAGTTGCCTTCCTTGGACAGCACCTCGCGCGCCGCGCCGAAGTCGATCATCACGGCACGGTCGTCATTGGTGATGAAGATGTTGGCCGGCTTGATGTCCAGGTGCAGCATCTTGTGCTGGTGCACGATGCGCAGGCCGCGCAGCACCTCGTCGAACAGCGAACGGATGGTCGATTCGCGGAACACTTTCTCGGCCTTGAGCTCGCGCGCGGTGACAACGAAGTCCTGCAGGGTGGCACCCTCCAGGTAGTTCATCACCATGTAGACGGTTTCGTTCTCGCGAAAGAAGTTGAGCACGCTGACCACGGAAGCGTGCGAGATCTGTGCAAGGGAACGCCCTTCCTCGAAGAAGCTCTTGAGGCCCAGGCGGTACAGTGAAAGCTTTTCGGGAGCCACGGCGGGCTGCAACTCTCCGGGGGCACGGGTGGCCAGCGATGCGGGCAGGTATTCCTTGATCGCAACCTGCTTGCCCTCTGCATCCAAGGCCAGGTAAACGACGCCGAAACCGCCGGAAGCAAGCCTGCGCACCACCCGATAGCCGCCGATCGTGCTGCCTGGCGGCAATGGCGCCGGCTTGATCTTGGAAGACATTTTTCTCCGGTGAGTCTCAGGGATGAGGCGAAACCCGGATAATCGGGCAATTGCAAGCATCCATCAAAAGTCCAATGCCAGTTTACAGCATGACCGGATACGCCAGTGCCCAGCACGGCGCGTCCGCAGAAGATGGTGGAGCGTCGGGCCGCAACAGCCGGCTCGGTCTGGAGATCCGCTCGGTCAACAGCCGCTTCCTGGATCTTTCGTTCCGCCTGCCCGACGAGTTGCGCGCCCATGAGCCGGCCCTGCGGGCCCTTCTGACCGCCCGCCTCAAGCGCGGCAAGGTCGAAGTGCGCGCCGCCATCGACAACGACGACGGCAACTCCCTGCCCGACCCCTCCACCGCCATGCTGCAGCGCCTGGCCATGCTCCAGGACACCGTCCAGTCATGGCTGCCCGACGCTCGCAGCCTGTCCGTCTCCGACGCACTGCGCCTGGCCAGCGGCGGCGCCAACTCGGCCATCGACTGGAGCAGCATGCTGCCCACGCTGGCAGAGCAGGCCCTGACCGAGCTGCTGGAAGCCCGCGCCCGCGAAGGCAAGCGCCTGGCCACCATGCTGCTGGACCGCATCGCCCAGCTGCGCAAGCTCGCGGCAGACGCCACGCCCCTGGTGCCCCAGCTTGTGGAGCAGCAGCGCCTGCGCTTCATGGAGCGCTGGAAGGAAGCGATGGCCCTGGCCGAAGGCGCCGTGGCGCCCGAAGCCGCCCAGGACCGCGCCCTGACCGAGGCCACGGCCTTTGCCATCCGCATCGACGTGGCGGAAGAAGTCACCCGCCTGGACTCGCACCTGGACGAGATCCAGAGCCTGCTCAAGAAGGGCGGCGAGATCGGCAAGCGCCTGGATTTCCTGATCCAGGAACTGCACCGCGAAGCCAACACGCTGGGCTCCAAGTCCGCCACGCTGGAGCTGACCCGCATCAGCGTGGACATGAAGGTGCTGATCGAGCAGATGCGCGAGCAGGTGCAGAACATCGAATAAGCCCATCACAGATGCCCATGCGTAACCAAACTGCGCACAAATCCATGGATTACCCCGGAAACCTCTTTGTCGTCTCGGCCCCCAGCGGGGCCGGCAAGTCCAGCCTGGTGCGAGCCCTGCGCGAGTTCGATGCGCGCGTCTCGCCCTCCGTCTCCCACACCACCCGCGCGCCGCGTGGCCAGGAAAAGCACGGCCGCGAGTACTACTTCGTCTCCGACCAGGAATTCGACACCATGGTGTCGAACAACGCCTTCGTCGAATGGGCGAATGTGCACAGCCGCCGCTACGGCACGGCCAAGAAGGCGCTGGAAGAGCGCATCCAGGTCGGCACCGACGTGCTGCTGGAGATCGACTACCAGGGCGCGCTGCAGGTCAAGGAGGCGTTTCCGAACGCCGTTCTGATCTTCATCCTGCCGCCCAGCTGGGACGAGCTTCGCGCACGCCTGGAAAACCGGGGCGAGGATGCGCCCGAGGTGATCGAGCTGCGCCTGACGAACGCGGCCGAGGAGATGGCGCAGGTAGCGAAATTCGACTTCGTTATAATCAACGAATTGTTCGAGAGCGCACTGTTTGATCTCAAGACGATCATCCACGCCCAGCGCCTCAAGTATGCGGCTCAGCGCAGCCGCCGAGCAGAGACCTTCGAGTCTCTCAATATTTCTGTACCCAACTGACGTTTCCCGGAGATCCTGATGGCACGCATCACTGTTGAAGACTGCCTGGAGCAGATCCCTAACCGCTTCCAGCTCGTGTTGGCCGCCACCTACCGCGCCCGCATGCTGAGCCAGGGCCACACGCCCAGGATCGAAACCAAGAACAAGCCCGGTGTCACCGCCCTGCGCGAGATCGCCGAAGGCAAGGTCGGCCTGGAGATGCTGAAGAAGGTTCCGGGCTGATTTGCTGCAAAGCAACACAATGGCCCCACAAAAAGCACCGCACAGCGGTGCTTTTTTTACATGAAGCCTGCACAAACCCGCATGCACGCTACATTTAAGTCATGAAAGCGGCCTTGACTTCGTTCACAGCCCCCTCTGATCCCGTACCGACACCCCGGCCCGAGCGCATGTCTGCAGAGCAGGCAGCGAGCGTGTCGGCCAATGCCTTTGCCGGACTGATGGAGCACCTGGGTTACCTGGATGCCACCAGCATCGAGCAGGTGCGCGAAGCCTATGCCTTTGCCGACCTGGCCCACAGCGACCAGTGGCGCAGCAGCGGTGAACCCTACATCACCCATCCCATTGCCGTCACCGCGCTGTGCGCGAGCTGGAAGCTCGACGCCCCGGCCCTGATGGCCGCGCTGCTGCACGATGCGATGGAAGACTGCGGCGTCACCAAGGCGGACCTCGCCCAGCGCTTCGGCCAGGACGTGGCCGAGCTGGTCGACGGCCTCACCAAGCTGGACAAGCTGCAGTTCAACACGCGTGAGGAAAACCAGGCAGAGTCCTTCCGCAAGATGCTGCTGGCCATGGCGCGCGATGTGCGCGTCATCCTGATCAAGCTGGCCGACCGCACCCACAACATGCGCACCATGGGCGACATGCCGCGCAACAAGTGGGGCCGCATCTCGTCGGAGACGCTGGAGATCTACGCACCCATCGCCCACCGCCTGGGCCTGAACCAGACCTACCGCGAGCTGCAGGACCTGGCCTTCCGTCACCTGCACCCCTGGCGCTATGCCACGCTGGAAAAGGCCATCGCCCGCTCGCGCAAGCGCCGCCGCGACCTGGTCCAGCGCGTGCAGGACGAGGTCAATGCGGAGTTCGCCGGCGCAGGCCTGCAGGCACGCCTGGCCGGGCGCGAAAGCACGCTGTATTCGCTCTATCTGCGCATGGAGAAGAACCAGCTGAGCTTTGCCAAGGTGACGGACGTCTACGGGTTTCGCGTCATCCTGCCGCGCGTGATCGACTGCTACACCGCGCTGGGCGTGCTGCACCAGATGTACAAGCCCATGCCGGGCCGCTTCAAGGACTACATCGCCATTGCCAAGAACAATGGCTACCAGTCGCTGCACACCACGCTGGTGGGCCCCTCGGGCGTGAACATCGAGTTCCAGATCCGCACCGAGGAAATGCACATCGTCGCCGAAGCCGGCGTCGCCGCGCACTGGCTGTACAAGGCCCAGCCCGGCCACGATTCCGAGCAGCTGGGCACGCAGTGGCTGCAGTCGCTGCTGGACATACAGAACGAGACGCGCGATGCGGCCGAGTTCTGGGACCACGTCAAGGTGGACCTGTTCCCCGACGCCGTCTACGTGTTCACGCCCAAGAGCGAGATCATGGCCATGCCGCGCGGCGCCACCGTGGTGGACTTCGCCTACGCCATCCACAGCAAGGTCGGCAACCACATGACGGCCGCCCGCATCAACAACGAGGAAGTGCCGCTGCGCACCGAACTCAAGAGCGGCGACGTGGTGCAGATCGTCACCTCCGAGGACGCCACGCCCAACCCGGCCTGGCTGGGCTTCGTGAAGACGGGCCGCGCGCGCTCCAAGATCCGCCACTACCTGAAGTCGGCCGCGCAAAGCGAATCGGCCCGCCTGGGCGAGAACCTGCTGGCCCAGGCCATGCGTGCCGAAGGCATGGATGCCGTGCCGCCGGCCGACGAGGCCAACCAGGCACTGTGGGACGAGGTGCTGCGCATGGCCGGCAGCCGCAGCCGCGCCGACCTGATGGTGGACATCGGCATGGGCCGGCGCATTGCGTCGCTGGTGGCCTCGCGCCTGACGGCGCTGATGGCGCGCCACGGCCACCGGCCCGACGCCCTGCTGCTCACACGCGAACGCTTCAACTCCAGCAACCGCCCCTTCCAGGGCGCCGTGCTGCTGGACGGCTCCAACCAGGGCTCCATCCACTACGCGCAATGCTGCCGCCCCGTGCCTGGCGACCCCATCGTGGGCTACCTGGGCAGCGGCGAAGGCCTGATCGTCCACCATGCGCAGTGCAAGATCGCGCAGCGCCTGCAGGAAAAGGACAGGGACCGCTTCATCGTGGTCGAGTGGGCCGATGACATGGATGCCGCGCGCCTGTTCGAGGCACGCATCGTGGTCACCGTCAACAACGGCAAGGGCGTGCTCGCGCGCGTGGCGGCCGAGCTGGCCGGCGCCGAGGTGGACATCCTGCGCGTGGACATGGCCGACGAGGCCGCCATGAGCACCACGGACCTGTGCTTCGTGATCTCGGTGCACGACAACCAGCAGGTGGAGTCCGCGCTGCGCAACCTGCGCCGCGTGCACTCGGTGGTGCGCGCATCGCGCGTCATCCCCTGATGAACACTGCCCCGCTCCTGCGGGGCTTTTTCATTGCGCCAGGTCCTGGACCAGCTGCTGCAGCAACGGGCCGCAGTCCTGCTCGATCTTGAGGGCCAGCAAATCCTCGGAGCGCATGCGGCCCTGGTTGATGGCGGCCACCGGCTTGCCCTGGGCCACGGCCTCATGCACGAAGCGCAGGCCTGAATACACCATCAGCGAAGAACCTGCGACCAGCAGCCCACCGGCCTGCTGCAGCATGGCGCGCACGGCCTGCACCCGCTGGCTGGGCACGCCTTCCCCGTAGAACACCACGTCGGGCTTGAGCACGCCGCCGCAGTGCGGGCAGGCCGGCACGTCGAAGCGGCTGAAGTCGCGCCCCTCCAGATCGGCATCGCCGTCGGGCGCGGCCTGGGCGCTCAGGCCGGCCCAGCCGGGGTTGCGCTCCAGCAGCATGGCCTGCAGCACGGCGCGCTCCATGCCGGTGCCGCAGCCCATGCAGCGCACGGCGGCGATGCGGCCGTGCAGGTCGATGACGCCATCGCTGCCCGCGGCCGTGTGCAGGCCGTCCACATTCTGGGTGACCAGGCCTTCGATCCATCCGCGCTGCTGCAACTGCGCCAGTGCCGCGTGGGCCTGGCCGGGCCTGGCCTGCGCCATCACGGGCCAGCCAAGAAGGCTGCGCGCCCAATAGCGCTGGCGCGTGGCATGGCTGCCCATGAAGGCCTGCAGCGTCACCGGCTGGGGGCGCTTCCATTGCCCCTCCAGATCCCGGTAGTCCGGAATGCCGGAGCCCGTGCTGCAGCCCGCGCCCGTCAGCACCAGCCAGCGCCGGCCGGGCGGCAGCAAGGCGCGCAGGGCCAGCGCGGCATCGTGCAGAACCGGGGATGGTGATGGCGGCGGAGCGATGGCGGTCATGGCCGCACAGCATAGCGGCCCCGCACGCCCAATGCAGAAACACCGTGTTGCACTCCGAGCCGGGGCGCAGCGGAGACAATGGCTGGATGCACCACGCACACGCCACCGCCCAAGCCGCCGCACACGCCACTGCCCAAGCTTTTCCCACCGCCCGCCATCCCGCCGCGCTCAACCGTGCCGCCCTGGCCACCGCCCTGGCCGCCGTGCTGCTGGCCGGCTGCGCGTCCCGGCCGGCGCCTGCGCCGGTCACGGTGCCACCCTCCATGCCGGCCCCCACGGCGCCTGCCGCGCCCGTGCAGCCCGAACCCGCCACCGCGCCGGATGCCGCCCAGCAGGCCGAGGCCACCAGCTTCGAAGCGTGGAAGCGTGATTTCGCGCGCAAGGCGCTGGACGCCGGCATCTCGGAGAAAACCGTGCGCAGCGCGCTGGAGCCTGCCCGGCTGCAGCGCCGCGCGGTGCAGCTGGACCGCTCGCAGCCTGAATTCACGCGCACGCCCTGGCAGTACCTGGACAGCGCCGTCTCGGCCCAGCGCATTGCCCAGGGCCGCACCAAGCTGCGCGAAGCGGCCGCACCGCTACAGGCGGCCAGCCAGCGCCATGGCGTGCCGGCCGAGGTGATCGCCGCCATCTGGGGCATGGAAAGCAATTACGGCAGCAACTTCGGCAACTTCCCCACCGTCGATGCGCTGGCCACCCTGGCCTTCGACGGCCGGCGCGCGGCCTGGGCTCAGAAGGAGTTGCTGGCCGCCCTGCGCATCATCGACAACGGCGATATCGATGCGGCCCACATGATCGGCTCCTGGGCGGGTGCCATGGGCCACACGCAGTTCCTGCCCTCCGTGTTCCTGGCCTATGCGGTGGATGCCGATGGCGATGGCCGCCGCGACATCTGGGGCAGCCTGCCCGATGTGACGGCCTCCACGGCGAACTACCTGGCCCATTCGGGCTGGAAGACGGGCGAGCCATGGGGCGTGGAAGTGCGCCTGCCGGCAGGCTTTGACCATGCACGCGCCGAGACCAGCGTGCGCCAGGACAGCGCGCAATGGGCGGCCGAGGGCGTGCAGGCCGTGGACGGCTCCGCCCTGCCCTCCATGGCCGATGCCAGCGTGATCGCGCCGGCCGGCGCGCGCGGCCCGGCCTTCATGGTGGGTGCCAACTTCCGCACCATCCTGCGCTACAACAACTCCGTGAATTACGCGCTGGGCGTGGGCCTGCTGTCGCAGCAACTGGCCGGCGGCCCGGGTGTGCAGGCGGCCTGGCCGCGCGATCTGGCACCGCTGTCGCGCGAGCAGTTGCGCGCCTTGCAGGCTGCGCTCAACGAACGGGGATTTTCGGCCGGCACGGCCGATGGCGTGATGGGCCCGGCCACACGCGCGGGCCTGCGCCAGTTCCAGCAAAGCCAGGGCCTGGTGGCCGACGGCTATCCCACGCTGGAGCTGCTGCAGAAACTGCAGCCCTGAACGCTCACCCGGCGGCGCTGCCCGGCTCCGGGTAGGTGACTTCCAGCACTTCCAGCGTGCGCACACCTGCGGGTGTGGGCAGGGCCACCTCGTCGCCCACACGGGCCTTGAGCAGGGCGCGCGAGACGGGTGCGATCCAGCTGACCTGCTGGCGTGCGCTGTCGGCCTCGTCGATGCCCATGATGGTGATGGTGCGCTCCTCGCCCTCGTCATCGACATAGGTGACGGTGGCGCCGAAGTAGATCTGCTCGCTGCCGGCATGCACGGAGGGATCGACCACCTCGGCGATCTCCAGCCGCTTGGTCAGAAAGCGGATGCGCCGGTCGATCTCGCGCAGGCGCTTCTTGCCGTAGAGATAGTCGCCGTTCTCGGAGCGGTCGCCATTGCTGGCCGCCCAGTGCACGATCTCCACGATGCGCGGGCGCTCGTTGTCGATCAGATCCAGCAGCTCCGTCTTCAGCCGCTCGAAGCCCTGGGGCGTGATGTAGTTCTTGCCGCCCGGCGGCAAGGGCGGCAGGCCGACTTCATCATCGTCGTCGCCGTCGGATTCCTTGGTGAAAGCCTTGCTCATAGGGAGCCGATCTTCACACAGATCACCGCAGCAGGCGAAGACGCCGCACAAACCACGACACCAACTGAGCACAAACGAAAAAGCCTCAGAACTTTGCAGTTCTGAGGCTTGTCGTTTTGGTGCGGCTGGCAGGAATCGAACCCACGACCCCTTGGTTCGTAGCCAAGTACTCTATCCAGCTGAGCTACAGCCGCCAAGACAACGATTGTATATCAATTTCCGGCCTCTCCGCAAAAATTGCAACCATCGCAAACTCCGGGCCCCGTGGCGCACCGGCTGGCCTATATTGGCCGGTCGCGGATGCAGGCCCTGCCCTGCACCTGCGCGGGAGACAAACACAGCGAGCGGCCCGCCGCAGCGGCGGGAACGACAAGACATGACAGACAAGCGCGCGGCCACGCAGCCGCAACCGCCCGAGGGCGCCATGTGGGGGCAGCTGTTTCGCCGCAGCGCCCGCCCCTCCCTGAGCCTGCAGGGCCAGATCCGCGAGATGCTGGTCGATGCCATCCTCTCGGGCATCCTCGCACCCGGCGAATCCATTCCCTCCAGCCGCGAGCTGGCGCGCCACCTGGGCGTGGCACGCATCACCGTGGTGCTGGCCTACCAGCAGCTGGCCGAGGAAGCCTTTTTGCTGAGCCGCCAGCGCAAGGGCCACTTCATCCATCCCGACGTACTCAAGGGGCGCACGCCGGGCGGCGCTGCGGCCAGCAGCACCCCTGGCGAAGGCCGCCGCACCGACTGGTCGCGGCGCCTGTGGCTGCTGCCCAGCCAGCAGCGCAGCATCGTCAAGGAAGAGGACTGGCAGCGCTACCCCTATCCCTTCCTGTACGGCCAGTTCGACAAGGAGCTGTTTCCCACGGCCGCCTGGCGCGAATGCTGCCTCAAGGCCCTGGGCGTGCTGGACATACGCCAGTGGGCGCCCGACCAGATCGCGCGCGACGACGAGATGCTGATCCAGCAGGTGCAGACCAAGATCCTGCCCAGGCGCGGCGTCTGGGCCTCGGCCGACGAGCTGATCATCACCGTGGGTGCGCAGCACGCCCTCTACATGGTGGCCGACCTGCTGATGCGCGAGGGCACGGCCGTGGGCATCGAGGAGCCCGGCTACCCCGACGCGCGCAACATCTTCAGCAGCCGCACTTCACAGGTCATCCCGCTGCCGGTGGACGGCCAGGGCCTGCCGGTCACGCCGCTGCTGCGCCAGCTCGACTACCTCTACGTGACCCCCAGCCACCAATGCCCCACGGGCGTGACCATGCCGCTGGCGCGGCGCGAGGCGCTGCTGGAGATGGCCGAGGCGCACGACATCATCCTCATCGAGGATGACTACGAGAGCGAGAGCAGCTTCGACGGCCAGCCCATTCCGGCGCTCAAGAGCCTGGACCGCAGCAACCGCGTGATCTACGTGGGCAGCCTGTCCAAGAGCCTGGCGCCGGGCCTGCGCGTGGGCTACATCGTGGCTGCGCCCGAGCTGATACGCGAGCTGCGCGCGCTGCGCCGGCTCATGATCCGCCACCCTGCCACCTTCGTGCAGCGCACGCTGGCCATGTTCATCTCCCTGGGCCACTACGAGGCCCAGCAGCGGCGCCTGGCACAGGCGCAGAAGGAGCGGCACGCAGCCCTCACGGCCGCCATGGCCGAGCATGCCCCCGGCTGCCGCATCACGCCCGTGCGCGGCGGCGGCTCGTGCTGGGTGCAGTTGCCCGACCACATGCCTGTCGAAGCCCTGGCGCAGCGCGCCGCAGCGCACGGCGTGCTCATCGAGCCCGGCGATGTGTTCTTCGCCCGCCCGGGCACGCCCGGCAACTTCATGCGCATGGGCTACCAATCCATACCCGCCAACGACATCGGCCAGGGCGTGAAGGCCCTGGCCGATGCGATCCGTGAGGAGCAGCCCGAGAAGTAACGCGAGGAGTGGCCGGGACCGGCCCTGCCGGTCCCGTCGCCCCTGGGTCAGTACTTCTGCGGCTCGGGCTGCGCGGCCTCGGACAGCGAGGACACCACCGGCGCCACGCCACGCTGCAGGAACTGCCGCACGCCATAGGCCAGCAGCAGGATGCACAGGCTGGCCACGCCCAGCGCCAGCGGTGTGCGCTGCTCGGGGATGAAGGCCATGGCGATGACGATGGACAGCATGCCGAAGATGGCGAACCAGGTCAGGTACGGATAGCACCACATGCGCACCTTGAGCAGGTGCGGCGCCTCACGCTCCAGACGGGAGCGCAGGCGCAGCTGCGAGATGGCGATCAGGATGTAGACGAAGATCGCCACCGTGCCGTACGAATTGACCAGGAAGGCAAACACCTTGTCGGGCGACACATAGGACATCACCACGGCGCCGTAGCCGAACACCGTGGCCACCAGGATGGCGCGCGTGGGCACGCCGTTGCGGCTGACCTTGGCCAGCGCCTGGGGCGCATCGCCGCGCCGCGTCAGCGCGAACAGCATGCGCGAGGATGCATACAGCCCCGAGTTCAGCGCCGACAGCACGGCCGTCAGCACGATGGCGTTCATGATCTGCGCGGCAGCCGGCACGCCCATGGTGTTCAGTGCGCTCACATACGGCGTGGCGATGCCAACCGCATTCCAGGGCACCAGGCAGGCCACCAGGAAGATGGAGCCCACATAGAACACCAGCACGCGCGTGATCACCGAGCTGGTGGCCTTGGCCACGGCCTTCTGCGGCTCGGCCGTTTCAGCCGCCGCGATGGTCACGATCTCGGCGCCGAAGTAAAAGCCCGTGGCCGCCACGGCCCCGGTCAGCACCGGCACGATGCCGTTGGGCATGAAGCCGCCATTGCCGGTGAGGTTGCCGAAGTGCATGCCCTGCGACGCAGGCGTCAGGCCCAGCACGTAGACGCCGGCCACGAACAGGAAGACCACGATGGCCGCCACCTTGATGGAGGCGAACCAGAACTCGAACTCGCCAAAGGACTTCACCGAGACCAGGTTTGTCAGCGTCAGCATCACCAGCAGCACCAGGCTGATGCTCCAGTTGGGGACATCGGGCAGCCAGTAGCGCACCAGGTCGGCACCGGCCACGGCCTCCAGCGCCACGACGATGACCCAGAAGTACCAGTACATCCAGCCCGTCAGAAAGCCTGCCAGCCGGCCCACGCCGGGGCGGTCGCGCCAGGCCTCTCGCGCATATTCGTAGAAGGACCCTCCGCCGGGCATGGAGCAGGCCAGCTCGCCCAGCATGCGCATGACCAGCACCACGAGCAGGCCCGTGATGAGGAAGGAAAGAATCGCGGCCGGCCCGGCCGACTTGATGACCACGCCGCTGCCCACGAACAGCCCGGCGCCGATGACGCCGCCCAGGGCGATCATGGTCATGTGCCGCTGTTTGAGCCCGTGTGAAAGCCCCGGCGAAGAGGCTTGCTGATGTCCGATCATGTCTTGTCTCCTGTTGCGTTCAGGCGCCACGGCTGATGCTCTGTTGTGGTGGCTGCGCAGGTGCGCGCCTTGCCGTGGCGTATCCGGTGTTCCCGGTGGCACGGGGCCGCAAGGCCCCGCGCCGTCAGGCGGCCGCCACCGGCGGGCGGTCCTTGCGGAAGGCGTTCTTCACGGCGATCTTTCCGTCCTTGAAGGTGAAGACATCCACCATGCGCGCTTCCACGCGCAGGCCGTCGGCCTTGGTGCCCTTGAAGGTGCTCTCGGACACGCCACGGTCGCCCTGCACGAAATGGTCTCCATCGAGCCAGGCCGCATCGGGGAAGGCCTGCCAGGCCATCTGGAAACCCTCGCGCACCGCCTGGCGGCCGACGAAGCTGCGGCCCATGAGATCGGGCCCGGCCACGGCGTGGAACTCGCATTCATCGGCCATGAAGCCCATCAGGGCCTCGATGTCGTGGCGGTTCCAGGCCTCGGCGAAGCGGGCCAGGAACTGGGCATCCGGAGGGTTGGTGTCTGCGCTCATGCTGTCTCCTTGTCTGTGGTGGGTACCACGGCGCCCGGCCCCGGGCAGGGCCGCCGCGCCGCGTCATCGAAATGTCGATGGGCCATGGTAGGTAGCAGGCACACGGACCCGTTAGAACCAGATGCCATCAATCGTTAGGTCCAGGCGCGCGCACCGGCCGCCACTGGCTCTATCGAAAGCTGGGCTGTGGCGCTAACTGGCTCCATGGCCTGCTGGCTATGCTGATTCCATCGTCGGCGCACCGCCTTGCGTGGCTTGCCGGCATTGGCCCCATTCCACCGAATCCATAGCAAAAAGCGGCAGATCCCAAGCCGCCGCACCAGGAGACATCCGCCATGAAAGCCGAGGACATCCGCCCCAGCCACCTGCGTCCCTACGACCCTCAGTACGACCCGCTGGTGGCCGCCAACCCGGGCCACGGCACGGGCTATGCGCCCACCTACTGGGTTGGCACGGCGGGACGCCCGCCAGACGATGACGGCCCCGTCAGCGGCGACATGGACGTGGACGTGGCCATCGTCGGCTCGGGCTTCACGGGCCTGGCCACGGCCCTGTTCCTGGCGCGCGAGCACGACATCCGCGCCGTGGTGCTGGACGCCAACCAGACCGCCTGGGGCTGCACCAGCCGCAATGGCGGCCAGGGGCAGAACGCCAGCGGGCGCCTGTACCGCTCGCAATGGATCGCACGCTGGGGCAAGGACGTGGCGCTCAAGCTCGACGCCGAGATCCGCGAGGGCTTCCAGACCTTCAAGGACCTGGTGGCCGAATTCCCCGAGTGCGAGCCTCAGCCCGGCGGCCACCTCTACATCGCCCACCGCGAAAAGAAACTCGACTTCCTGCGCAACGAGACCCAGATCATGCGCGAGGTCTTCGGCTATGACGCCCGCATGCTCAGCCCCGAGGAGCTGCGCCGCGACTATGTGAACGATGCCGACAGCCACGGCGCCATGCACGAGCCCGACGGCATCGGCGTGCACCCGCTCAAGCTGGCCTTCGGCTACCTGCGCAAGGCGCGGGAGCTGGGCGTCAAGGTGCACCCGGCCAGCCCGGTGCTGGGCGTCGAGACGCGCAACGGCGTGCACCACCTGCGCACGCCCGGCGGCACCGTGCGGGCGCGTGCCGTGGGCTTTGCCACGGGCGGCTACACCAGCAACGCCCTGCATGGCAGCCTGCGCTCCAAGATCATGCCCATCCTCTCGAACTCGCTGGTCACGCGACCGCTGACCGAGCAGGAACTGGAGGCCACGGGCTTCAAGACCACCCAGGTCATCACCGACACCCGCACGCTGCGCTTTTACTACCGCCGCCTGCCCGACAACCGCGTGCAGATCGGCAGCCGCAGCGCCGTCACGGGTGCCGATGCGCCCAACCCCATCCACATGGCCAAGCTGGTGGACGGCCTGCACCGCAAATTCCCGGCGCTCAAGGGCATCACCATCGACTACTCCTGGTGGGGCTGGGTCGATGTGAGCCACGACATGATGCCGCGCGTCTTCCAGCCCGATCCGGCCCAGAGCATCTTCTACGCCGTGGGCTATGGCGGCAACGGCGTCTCCTTCTCGGCCCACGCGGGCCGTCGCATGGCCGAGCGCATCGCGGGGCGCCAGAGCAAGACCTTCGAGCTGCCCATCTACAACTCGGAGCTGGAGTATCCGAACGTCTTCAACATGGTGCGTTCGCCCGCGTTTGCGCCGTTTCGCCGGCTGGGGCAGCGGTTCCTGTACCACTGGTACTACATGCGCGACGAAAAGCTCTGAACCCCAACCGATTGCTGCTTGGGCCGGCCTCCTGCAGGGGGCCGGCCCTTTTTTTCAGCAGCGCCGGGGGCAGCCACCTGCTACCGGTTCCGCATCCAGTCGGCAGTGTTCATGAAGCTGGCCTTGAGGCGCACGCGCAAATCCTCGGGCACGCCGGTCTCGCCCATGGCCTGGTCCATGCAGGCCACCCACTGGTCGCGCTCCAGGATGCCGATGGAAAACGGCATGTGGCGCATGCGCAGGCGCGGGTGGCCGAAGCGGTCCTGGTAATGGTCCGGGCCGCCCAGCCAGCCGCACAGGAACCAGAACAGCTTCTGGCGCGCATCGGCCAGCGTGCTGCCGTGGGCGGCACGCAGTTCGGCATAGCCGGGCTCCAGGTCCATCAGATCGTAGAAACGGTCCACCAGGGCCTGCACCCTGGGCTCGCCGCCGATCCATTCATAGGGGGTCTGGGGGGCGTTGTTCTGGGATTCCTCTGACATGGCGAAAAGCGGCTGGCGGCTGAGTGAAACCCGCGATTGTCAGGCATGTGCCATGTCCGTGCCCGTACCGGTATCCGTGGGGGCCCCGGCACGCAGGAACCCGTACACCGCCAGCGCCGTGAGCACCGTGATGCCCGCCAGCACATCCAGCAAGATGCCAAAGGCCTGGCCATAGGCCGCCAGCACGGCGGGTGCAGACAGGCCGGGCAGCAGGGCCATGGCCTCGGTGATATTCCCCGTCACCAGCAACTGCGCCGCGCGGCCGGTGGCATGCACCGCCTCCACCGCCTGCACCGCCTGGGGCGCCTGAGCTGCCAGGGCCGACAGACGCCATGCCAGCAATGCAGCCAGCCCCGCGCCCACCAGCGCCAGCGCCATGCCCTCGCCCGCCACGCGCACCGTGCTGAAAATGCCCGTGGCCATGCCGGCGCGCTCGCTGGGCACCACGCTCACGGCCAGGCCATCCATCAAACCCCAGGGCAGCCCGATGCCCAGGCCGATCAGCAGCAACGGGGGCGCCATCTGCGCAAAGGCCGTGCCCGGCGCGCACCCGCCCAGCCACAGCAGGCCCGCCGCGCACACCAGCAACCCCGCCAGGCACAGCAAAGCGGCCGAAACCCAGCGTGTGAGCCAGCCCGCCAGCAACGGCACGAACAGCATGGGCAGGGACAGCACAAACATCAGCTGCCCCGCCTGCAGCGGCGCCATGCCCTCCACGCCGATGAAGCGCACCGGCAGCAGCACCAGCAGCACCACGAAGGCATAGGCCGGCGCACCCGCCAGCAACTGCACGCCCACGAAACGCGGATAGCGAAACAGCGACAGGTCCAGCATGGGCTGCCCCGTGCGCTGCTGCACGCGCCGCTCCACGGCCACAAAGGCCGCCAGCGCCAGCGCGGCACCGGCCAGCGGCAGCAGCGCCGCCCCGCTGGACCAGCCCGCCTCCGGCCCCTGCAGCACGCCCCAGGTCAGCAGCGCCAGGGCTGCGGTGAACAGCAGCGCACCGGCCCGGTCCAGCCGCTGCGCCTGCGGATTGCGCGACTGAGGCATGCAGCGCAGCCCCAGCACCAGCGCGGCCAGCGCCACGGCGGCCACGCAAAGCACCACGCCGCGCCAGCCCGCCACGCCCAGCAACCAGCCCGACAGCAACGGCCCGAAGGCCAGGCCCACGCCGAACGACGTGCCCACGCCACTGAAGGCACGCATGCGCGCCGTCCCGTCGAACACCTGGGCCAGCGCCGCCGTGCCGCCCGCCAGCGCGGCCGCCGCACCCAGGCCCTGCAACGCACGCAGCAGGTTGAACACGACAATGGCCCCCTGCCCGCCCAGGCAGGCCTGGGCCAGCGCACTGGCCAGCACCACGCCCAGCCCCATCAGGAAAACGCGCCGCCGCCCGTGCAGATCGGCCAGCGCGCCGGCCGCCATCAGCGTGGCGCCAAAGCTCAGCATGAAGGCATTCGTCACCCAGTTGAGCGCCAGCGGCCCGCCGCCCAGCGCCTCGCGCAGCGCAGACAGGGCCACGGCCGGCCCGGTAAAGCTCAGCGGCATCGCCAGCGCCGCAAGGCACACCGACAACAGCACCCAGACCGGGGACACATGCGGACGCGCTGTACCGTGGAGCGCATCCGGTGCGCGGGAAGAAGTCAGGCAGGAGGACATGGTTGGCAAGGCTTTCGCAATTTCCCGGCCGCACATGGCCAGGCATGCATGAACGATAAAAGCGCTGCAATGCCGTGAAAATAGGCGCCAGACTCCCCACACTCCCAACCCCAGGTTGGCAATCGACATGGACAGCTTCAGCGGACTCGAATCCTTTGTGCGTGCAGCCGACCTGCTGAGCTTTGCCGAGGCCGGGCGCGCCCTGGGCATCTCGGCCTCGGCCGTAGGCAAGAACGTGGCGCGGCTGGAACAGCAACTGGGCCTGCGCCTGTTCCAGCGCACCACGCGCCAGGTACGCCTCACGCAGGAAGGCGCGCTGTTCCATGAGCGCTGCCGCCGCATCCTGGATGAACTGCACGATGCGCGCGCCACCATGCAGGCCGCCGCCGAGGCGCCGCGCGGGCGGCTGCGCGTGAGCCTGCCCACCATCGGCTACCGCTTCCTGCTGCCCGTGCTACCCGAGTTCCAGGCCCTGTACCCGGAGGTTGACCTGGACCTGGACTTCAACGACCACCTGGTGGACGTGGTCGAGGCCGGCCTGGACGTGGTCATCCGCAGCGGTGAACTGGCCGACTCACGCCTGGTGGCGCGCCGGCTGGGGCCGTTCCGCTTCATCCTGGCCGGCTCGCCCGACTACCTGGCGGCACGAGGCATACCGCAATCCCCCGCCGAACTGGCACAGCACAGCTGCCTGCGCTACCGCTTCCTGAGCAGCGGCAAGCTGGAGGAATGGGTGCTGCCCGGCATGCCGCCCCACCTGCCCGCCGCCCTGGTCTGCAACAACATGGAAGCCATGCTGGGCGCGGCCGTGGCGGGCATGGGGCTGGCCTATATGCCGGACTTCCTGGCGCGGGATGCACTGGGGCGTGGCGAACTGCAGCGGGTGTTGGCGGAGGACCTGACGCACACGGGGCAGTTTTCTGCGCTGTGGGCGTCGAGTCGGCAGTTGTCGCCTAAGGTGAGGGCGTTTGTGGATTTTGTGGGGGGGAGGTTGTTCAAGGAGGGCTGAGTTGTTTCTCTGCCCGCCGGAGTCGCCTTTTCTGCCCCTGCCGGGTGGTTGTTTTTCGAGGCCGGGTCTCGGCCCGGCGGCCGACCTACTTTCCTTTGTTTCGCCAAAGGAAAGTAGGCAAAGCAAAGGCGACCCGAATGTCCGCGACCCTCCGCTTCGCTGCGGGCAACCTGCGTCGTGGCAGTTGCGGGGTTCGCCGTGAAACTCTCTTCGCGCTGCGCGCTACGTTCAAACATCACGGCGAGTCAGATCACGAAGCAGTCCTGTCCTTCGGCAGGACTGCAACCCCGCAACCGCCACGCCGCAGGCGCTGACATACGGGGAGTTGGTGCGGGCCTTCGCTTCGCTCGGCCATTTTTTGGGCGCGCTCGTCGTCCAAAACCTCTATCATTTCGACCGGCCCCCTGTTCAGGGGCTGGTGCTTCAAAACACCTTTATAGAGCGGTGCAGCCTCCCCGTCAGCGAGGCCTTGTCACGTCTGGATCATCGGACCGTGGGTGCCTGCCCACGTCCCTGCGGTTACGGACGGGATGGGGCTACCCGCAAGGGCGTCCGCACGGCTCTGTACGTGTTTTGAACATCCCGTCCACCTTCTTCGCGCTTCAAAACGTGGAGCGGGTGGCTTCTATCTCACAGAGGAGAGCGAAACCATGCACGCCATATGTCCCATCCTGGTTACCGTCACCTGCAGGGCCAGGCCATGAAGCAGGAAACACGATCCACCAGCGCCAGAACCACGCAGCTGAACTTCTCCATCACCGAGGTGAACCGAATGGTCCAGATGGGCTGCAACGAGGTCTCCTCCATCTCCCAGCTCGCCCAGGCATGGCTGCTATCGCCCGAAGGCCTGCGCGACACGGACGTGGTGACCAACGCCTTGCGCACCATTCAGCACAGCGCCGAGCGGCTGGCGACCTACGTGGAAGACGAGATCTATCTCCTGCGCAACACCGCCAAACCCGAGGTCTGAAGCAGCATGCAAAACAGCCGAGCGCAACAATGGCGCATCGGCTGTTTTGCATTTCCGGCTGTTGGCTATTGGCTGTTCCCCAGCCTCCCCCCTTCTGCCCACGCCTGCGTTGGGCGGGATGCGGGGTGGCAGCCCTGCCGAAGGACAGGGCTGCTTCGTCATCTGACTTGCCGCAGTTGTTTGAGCGGCGCGCGAAGCGCAAAGCGAGTTCTGCGGCACACCCCGCATCCCGCCCAACGCAGGTCGCCCGCAGCGAAGCGAAGGGTCGTGGGCAGTGCGGGGCGCGCTTCTTTGCCTACTTTCTTATCGCGCGATAAGAAAGTAGGTCGGCCGCCGGGCCGAGACCCGGCCTCGAAAAGAAACCGCCCGGCAGGGTCAAAAAATGGTGACCCAGGCAAACAACGGAAACCAAAGACCTACTCAGCCACCTGCCTCAACGTATCCATCACAGGCCTCCTCAACACCTCCCGCAACGCCCACCACCCCGCCATCCAGGCCAGCAAGGCCCCGGCAACAGCCCCCGCCAGCGGAGCCCACCAGGGCACGGTCCAGTTGAACTCGAACACCCAGCGCGCAAGGGCCCAGCCCACGGCACCGGCCGCGCAGCTGGCCAGGAAACCCGCCAGCAGGCCCACGCCAGCCAGCTCGGCGCGCTGCACCTGCGCCAGCAGCCGCGCCTGGGCACCGACGGCGCGCATGATGGCGTACTCGCGGGCGCGCTCCTCGCGCGTGGCGGTGACGGCGGCGAAGAGCACGACCAGGCCGGCGGCCAGGGTGAAGCCGAAGAGGAATTCCACCGCGCGTATCACCTGGTCCAGCACGCGCTGCACCTGGGCCAGCGTGGTGCTCAGGTCCACGTTGGTGATGTTGGGAAACTCGCGCACCAGGGCGTTGTCGAAGCCCGCCACGTCGGGCGCGCGGTAGGCGGCCAGGTAGCTGACGGCCACGTCGTCCAGGTGGTCCACGGGATAGATCACGAAGAAGTTGGCACGCATCGATCCCCAGTCCACCTTGCGCAGGCTGGTGATGCGCGCTTCGCTGGGCACGCCGCCCACGTCGAAGCCCAGCGTGTCGCCGAGCTTGAGGCCCAGGGTCTCGGCAATGCCGTCCTCCACGCTGATCTCGCCCTTGGCACCAGGCGTCCAGGTGCCCGCCGTGATCAGGTTGTGTGCGGGCGCCTGCGCCGTGGTGGAGAGGTTGAACTCCCGGTCCACCAGGCGCTTAGCGCGGTCTTCGCTGAAGTCGTCGGGACTGACCGGCTTGCCGTTGACGGTGACCAGACGCCCCCGGATCATGGGGAACCAGTCATAGGAGGTGACGCCAGCCTTGGCCAGCGCCGCGCGGAAACCGTCGGCCTGCTCGGGCTGCACGTTGATGACGAAGCGGTTGGGCGCATTGGCCGGCGTGGCCTGGCGCCAGCTGCCGATGAGGTCGGTGCGCAGCAGCACCAGCAGCATGAGCGCCAGCAGCCCCACGGCCAGGCTGCTGATCTGCACCACGGCATAGGCGGGGCGCGCGGCGATCTGGCGCGTGGCCAGCACCAGCCAGCGCGGCGCCGTGCTCTCGTGCACCAGGCGGCGCAGCACCTGCACGGCCAGCCAGCCCAGGGCCGCGAACAGCAGCACGGCCACGGCAAAGCCACCCACGGCGATCAGGCCCAGCTTGATGTCGCGGCTGGCCGCCAGCAGCAAGGCCGCAAAGCCGGCCACGCCCACGGCCAGCACCACCACCGAGGCAGGCTTGAGCGCGCCCAGATCGCGGCGCATGACGCGCAGCGGCGGCACGCGCGCCAGTTGCAGCACGGGCGGCAGGCCAAAGGCCAGCAGCAGGGTCAGCCCCATGCCCACGCCGAAGGCCGCAGGCCACAGGCCTGGTGCGGGCAAGGCGGTTTCCACCAGCCCGGCCAGCAGCAGCACGAACACATGGTGGATGGCCCAGCCCAGCAGCACGCCCGCGGCGCTGGAGGCCAGGCCGACCAGTACGAACTCCACCGTATAGGCCCCTGCAATGCGCCGCTGGCTCTGGCCCAGCACGCGCAGCATGGCCGAGGCGTCGAGGTGGCTGTTGGCAAAGCCGCGCGCAGCCAGGGCCACGGCCACGGCCGACAGCAGGGCCGCCAGCAGGGCGACCAGGCTCAGGAATTTCTCGGCGCGGTCCAGCGTCTGGCGCATCTCGGGGCGGCCGCTGTCCAGCGACTCCACGCGCACGCCATGCACGCCGGGCGCCTTGGCCTGCTGCTCGGCCCAGACGCGGTAGCGCTGCACGGCCGGCTCGGAGCCATCACCCGCGCCGGCCACGGCCAGGCGGTAGGTGATGCGGCTGGCCGGCTGCACCAGGCCCGTGGCGGCCAGGTCGGCGGAGGTGATCATCACGCGCGGCGCAAAGTTCATGAAGCCCGCGCCCCGGTCGGGCTCGATGGAGATGATGCGCGCCACGCGCAGTTGGGCGTCGCCCAGCAGCAGCATGTCCCCCACGCCTATGCCCAGCGACTCCAGCAGCGGCGCATCGACCCAGGCCTCGCCCCGCGCCGGTATCTCGCGCGTGGCCCGGTCGGCCGCGCCGGGGGCATCGGCCACGCGCAGGCTGCCGCGCAGCGGATAGCCTTCGGGCACGCTCTTGAGCGCCACCAGGCGGCTCATGCCGCCTTGCGTGTCGCTGGCGCGCGCCATGGTCGGGAAGCTGGATGTCTCCAGGGCCTGCAGCCCTTCGGCGCGTGCGCGCTCGGCAAAGGCCGGCGCCGTGGGGTTGTCGCCCACCACGACCACGTCGCCGCCCAGCAGCTGGCGCGCATCGCGCTGTAGCCCCGCCTGCAGCCGGTCGGCAAAAAAGCCCACCGAACTGAGCGCGGCCACGGCCAGCATCACGGCGACGATCAACAGGCGCAACTCGCCCGCGCGCAGGTCGCGCCACAGGGTGCGCCAACCCAGGGTCCATGCAGAAGATCCATTCATGCCGCGCAGATTAGCGCAGGCGAAGATGGGCACCCGGGCGCCACGGCTATTGGCACGGCCGTTCAGAACATCAGCCGCAGGCCCAGGTCCAGCCCGAGCGCGCCGGCCGGCTGCATGCCGCCCGTGGTCAGGTAGCCGGGCTGGGGCAGGATGGCCGGGTTGCTGACCACCAGCGGCGTCACGCCCATCACGCCCGGGTTGTTGCGCCCGTTGCCCACGCTGATGCGCGACACCGTGGCGTACAGCGCCGTGCGTTTGGACAGCGGGTGCACATAGCCCAGGGCGAGCTTGTTCACCGAGGAATCGCCGTCGGCCAGGCCCTGGCCGTTCCTGAACTGCACACGTGCATAGGAGGCGCGCAGCGCCCCCTGGCCCACGGGGATGTTCACGCCGCCCAGAACGCCCAGGTAGCGGTCGTTGATCGCGGCCAGCGTGCCGGCGTCGCGCCGCTCGTTGCGCACGCCGGACCATTCGCCAAACAGCTTGACCGGGCCGAAGTCATAGGAGCCGCCCAGATTCAGCGAACGGATCTTTTCCGCGCCGGCGCCCGAGGTGCCCAGGGTGTTCTCGCCATAGCCCAGCGCCACATCGGCCGCCCCCATGGCCCAGCCGATGCGGGCACCCGCGTAGCGCCCCCGCTTCGAGCTGTTCTCGGGAAAGGCGTACATGGCCTGCCCGTAGACGCCGCCCAGGCCCGGCGGCAGGAAATAGCCGATGGAGTTGCCTGCGCGCAGATAGGTGTCCGTGCCCGCCGACAGCCCGCCGCCCAGCAGGCCGCCCGTGGCCAGCGCGCGGGCGATGGCCAGGTTGCTGTTGACCACGGCGATCAGGTTGGTGCCCACGCCGTTGACGGTGAAAGGGTCGAAGGCCCAGTCGTTCAGAAACGAAGGCGTGTGGTCGCGCCCCATGCGCAGCTCGCCCAGGCGCCCGGACAGGCTGATGGTGGCGCGCCGCCCGAAGTTGAGCGCGCCGCCGCCCGTGTCATTGGCCACCGGCGCCTCCAGCCACAGGCCGGCCATGAGGCCGCCGCCCAGGTCCTCGCTGGCGCGTATGCCGATGCGGCTGGCCAGGTTGCCCGAAGGCGATAGCGCCCAGGTGCTTTGCCGCGCCGAGCGCACGGGGCCCGCGTCCCAGGATTCGCTGCGCACGCTGTAGCGGCTGATGCCGGCGTCCATCACGCCGAACAGCGTGACCGAGGTGGGCGCCTGGGCGGCGGCCGCGCCTGCCAGACACAGCAGGCCCAGCGCGTGCAGGCCGCAGGGATGGGGGTGAAGTCGGGGCATGGAGGTCTCCTGTTCGTCGTGGGGCTGGCGCGGTCCTGCGCCACGAATCGACTCTAGGAACGCCATCGCGCCGCTTCTTGGCAGTTCATGCCAACGGCTTTGCAATTCACGACATGCGCGGGTTGCCCTGGTCAGGGTTGCCATGGATTTGTCCCAACAAGGCAAATGCCTGTCCCCCAATGGCAAGTCCCGGGAAAGCGGGCTTTCGATACTGGATGCCAGAACACGGAACAAGGAGACATGGATATGAGACTGCCCCACGCCATCGCCACGCTGCTCGCGGGCTGCGCCATCGCCATCGCCATCGGCGGCACGGCCTGGAGCCGCCAGCCGCTCAGGCTCATCGTGCCCGCACCGCCGGGCGGCACCATGGACATCGTGGCGCGCGTCGTGGGCCAGCAGCTCGCGTCTGAAACAGGCCAGGCCGTGGTGATAGACAACCGCCCGGGCGCGGGCGGCCTGCTGGGCATGCAGACCCTGCTGCAGGCGCCCGCCGATGGGCAGACGCTGCTGGTGGGCGCAAGCAACCTGCTGGCCGAGATCCCCCATGTGATCAAGATGCCCTTCGATCCGCTCAAGGACCTGGTGCCCCTGGCCTCGCTGGCCCGCTCGGGCGTGGTGCTGGTGGCCGCGGCCAGCCAGCCCGCCCAGGACTTGCAGGAGCTGCTCGCGCAGCTCAAGGCACGCAAAGGCCAGACCAGCTTTGCCAGCTACAGCCCCGGCACCGTGTCGCACTACGCCGGCCTGATCCTCAGCGACAAGGCGGGCCTGGACCTGCAGCATGTGGGCTACGCGGGCTCGCCGCCGGCCGTGCAGGCCCTGCTGGGCGGCCAGGTGGACGTCATGTTCGACGGCATGCTGACCTCGGTGCCCCTGATCAGGGCCGGCAAGCTGCGTGCCTACGCGTTCTCCGGCCCCCGGCGTTCGCGCCACCTGCCCCAGGTGCCGACCACCGCCGAACTCGGCTACCCCGAGCTGCAGTTTCGCGGCTGGGTGGGCCTGATCGCGCCGGCCCGCCTGCCCTCCGAAACCATGGAACGCCTGCGCGCCGCCATCGGGAAAGCGGCCAGCGCGCCGGCCGTGCAGCAAAAGCTCTCCGACGTGGGGCTGGAGCCCGAGGTGCTCACCGACACCGCCGCGCTGCAGCGCGAGACACGCCAGATGTCCGAGCGCAACGCCGGCATCGTGAAGAAATACCAGATCACCGCGAACTGACTTCCAGGGAAACACCGACCATGCAGATCCGACAGATCACCCCCGCCATCGGCGCCGAAATCTCCGGCATCCATCTCGGCGATGCCGCACGCGACGCCGCACTGTTCGCGGACATCCGCGCCGCGCTGCTGACCCATCGCGTGCTGTTCTTCCGGGACCAGGACATCACGCGCGCCGAACATGTGGCCTTTGCCAGCCGCTTCGGCCCACTGGAGGACCATCCCGTGGCAGGCAGCGATCCCGAGCACCCTGGCCTGGTACGCATCTACCGCAGCGACGATCCGCACAGCTACGAAAACACCTGGCACTGCGATGGCCTGTGGCGCCCCAACCCGGCCATGGGCGCGGTGCTGCGCTGCATAGAGTGCCCGCCGATCGGCGGCGACACCATCTGGGTCAACATGGTCAAGGCCTACGAGGAGCTGCCCGAGAGCATCAAGCGCAGCATCGACGGCCTGCGCGCCAAGGCCGGCATAGAGCACACCTTCGGCGCCGTGATGGCGCCCGAGGCGCGCGCGCGGCTGGCCAGCGAGCACCCGCCCGTGGAGCATCCCGTGGTGCGCACCCACCCCGAGACCGGCGAGAAGCTGCTGTTCGTGGGCGCGGGCTTCAGCACCCACTTCGTCAACTACAGCACGCCCGAGAACGTGCGCCACGGCATAGACAAGGCGCCCGGCGCCGCGCTGCTGATGAACTACCTGATCAGCCGCGCCACGATTCCCGAATACCAGGTTCGCTGGTCCTGGAAGCCCGGCGACGTGGCCGTCTGGGACAACCGCAGCACCCAGCACTACGCGCTCAACGACTACTACCCGGCGCCCCGCCGCATGGAGCGCGCGGGCATCGTCGGCGACATCCCGCGCTGAGGCCCTGCACAGACTCTTTCCACACCCACCCCTCACCCCCACCCACCGGAGCGTCCCATGAATTTTCTCGACGGCCACCTGTTCCCCGAAAACCAGCAGCCCCTGATCATCACCGCGGCCCCCTATGCGCCGGGCTGGCTGCCCGGCGATTTCCCCGAAGACATTCCCGTGACCATGGACGAGCAGATCCAGAAGGCCGTGGACTGCTACAACGCCGGCGCCACCGTGCTGCACCTGCATGTGCGCGAGCTGGATGGCAAAGGCAGCAAGCGTTTGTCGAAGTTCAACGAGCTGATCGCCGGCGTGCGTGCGCGTGTGCCCGAGATGATCATCCAGGTGGGCGGATCGATCAGCTTTGCTCCCGAGACGGACGGCGCGGCCGCCAAGTGGCTGTCCGACGACACGCGCCACATGCTGGCCGAGCTGGAGCCCGTGCCCGACCAGGTCACGGTGACCATCAATACCTCGCAGATGAATTTCCTGGAGCAGTTCGATGCGCGCGACATACGCGGCACCTCCATGGAGGACCCGGCCGTCTTCAATGCCTACAGGGAGATGACCGTGCCCGCCCAGCCCGGCTGGGCCGAGGAGCACATCCGGCGCCTGTCGGCCGCCGGCATCCAGAGCGCCTTCCAGTGCTACAACATCAACAGCTTCGAGTCGGTGGAGCGGCTCATGCGCCG
>NZ_JFYT01000095.1:0-18738 GCF_000632165.1 Delftia sp. RIT313
GGAGGGCCTCACAGGCTTTGCGCTGGCCCTGGTCGATACGCAGACCAGCGCCCAGGCCGCCATGGCGCACTGGCTGACCACGCAGGAAAGCCCGGCCGGCTTCTCGATTGACCGTGAATGCGAGCTCAAGGCCGCCGACGAATCCAAGGCCGTGGTGCGCTATGCGCGCCATCCGCTGGACATCGACGAGGTGCGCCAGCATATCGAGCACGGCAAGCTGCCCACGCGCCTGGCGCTGACCTGGGATGACCGCGTGAGTTTTGTGCTGACCGAGGGTCTGCAGATCCGCAAGATCGCGCTGCTCGATGCCGTGATGGAAGGCCAGTCGCAGGACGACGGCGGCTTCGATGCCGATGTGGCGATTGCCACGGGCGAGCTGTCCCGGCTCATCCCCGATCTGATCGAGGCACTGGGTGGGGAAGGGCGCACGGGCCTGGGCCAGGATCTGCCGGCATCGCTGCAGACACCCGCTGCCCAGACTCCTACAGCGACACAAGCGACACCAGCGGCACCGCGTGCAGCGGCATCGGGCCGTGGTGCGCTGACGGGCCCGGCCCTGGCGCCCGTGGATACGGCGCCTGAAGAAGCGCCTTTCTAGGCCGGCAGGCGGCTGCGGTGGCGATGTTTCATGTGAAACATCGCCACGCCCAGGCGGCGCTCAGACTCTCTCAAAGATGGCCGAGATCCCTTGGCCGCCACCAATGCACATGGTCACCAGCGCATAGCGGCCGCCCGTGCGCTGCAGCTCGGCGATGGCCTTGGTGGTGATGATGGCGCCCGTGGCACCCACAGGGTGGCCCAGCGAGATGCCCGAGCCGTTGGGGTTGACCTTGGCCGGGTCCATGCCCAGCTGCTGGATCACGGCGCAGGCCTGGGCCGCGAAGGCCTCGTTGGCCTCGATCACGTCCATGTCTGCAATCTTCAGGCCCGTGCGTTGCAGCACCTTCTGCGTGGCCGGCACGGGGCCTATGCCCATGTAGGCGGGGTCCACGCCGGCATGGGCGTAGCCCACTAGGCGCGCCAGCGGCTTCAGTCCCAGGGCCGCCACGCGATCGCCTGCGGCCAGGGCCACGGCGGCGGCGCCGTCGTTGATGCCCGAGGCATTGCCGGCCGTCACGCTGCCGCCTTCCTTGCGGAACGCGGGCTTCATGGTGGACAGCAATTCGATGGTGGTGCTGGCGCGCACATGCTCGTCGGTATCGAAGACCACGACGCCCTTGCGCGTGGCGATTTCCACGGGAACGATCTGCTCCTTGAAGTGGCCTGCCGCAATGGCAGCGGCCGCGCGCTGGTGGCTGGCTGCCGCCAGTTCGTCCTGCATTTCGCGGCTGATGTGATAGCGCTCGGCCACGTTTTCGGCCGTGATGCCCATGTGCATCTTCTGCCAGGGGTCGTGCAGGATGCCCAGCATGTAGTCGATGCTCTTGGCGTCGCCCATGCGCGCGCCCCAGCGGGCGGCCTGGTCGAAGTAGGGGCCGCGGCTCATGGACTCGCTGCCGCCGCCGATGGCCACGTCGCAGTCGCCCAGCGCAATGGCCTGGGCGGCAGAGACGATGGCCTGCAGGCCGGAGCCGCACAGCCGGTTGACGTTGAAGGCCGGCGTCTCGATGGGGCAGCCCGCATCGATGGCGGCCACGCGCGAGAGGTAGGCGTCCTTGGTATCGGTGGGGATCACATTGCCCATGACCACGTGGCCGACGGCGTCGGGCGCCAGGCCCGCGCGCTCGATGGCCGCCTTGACGGCCGTGGTGGCCAGCTGGGTGTTGGGTACGTCCTTGAGGCTGCCGCCGAAGGTGCCGATGGCGGTGCGCGCAGTGCCGACGACGAAGACGTCGCGTGGGGTCATGGTGAAGCTCCTCGAAGCGATGAACACGGGGGATGGAGTGCATTGTGCCGGGCAGGCGGCAGGCAGCGCAGCCGCCTCGGCGTCAGTTCCGGGCGCAGGTCAACGTCCCTCGAATTGCGGCGCCTGCTTGGCGTGGAACGCCGCAATGCCGCGCGGCAGGTCGGCCGTGCGCGCACAGGCATCGAAGGCGCAGGCCTCGGCGGCCAGCTGGTCGCGCAGGCTGCGGTCCAGGCCCGCGCGCATGAGGCGGCGCATATGGCCCAGCGCCACCGTGGGGCCGGCGGCCAGGCGCTGGGCCAGCTGCTGCACGGCGGCGTCGAGTTCGGCGGGCGGCAGGACGCGGTTGATCAGGCTCAGGCGCTGCGCTTGGGCGCAGTCCAGGGTCTCGCCCAGCATGGCGATCTCCAGCGCGTTGCGCAGGCCCACGATGCGCGGCAGCGCCCATGAGGCTCCCACGTCGCAGCTGGCGCCCAGGTTGATGTAGGCCAGGTTGAAGCGCGTGCCCTCGGCCGCGTAGACGAAGTCGGCCTGCAGCATCAGCGACAGGCCAGCGCCTGCCGCCGAGCCATGCACCTTGGCGATGACGGGCGCATCGAGCTGGCCCAGCAGCGCCACGGCCTCGTTGAGCGGCGCCAGCAGCTCGGCCGCGCCGCGCACGGGGTCGGCGGCCAGCGTGTCCAGGTCGCCGCCCGCCATGAAGGCGCGGCCCGCGCCGTTCAGCACCACGCAGCGCAGCGCGCGGTCCTGGGCCAGGGTGCGCACGGCGTCGCGCAGTGCCAGCGCCATGGGCACGTCGATGGCGTTGAGGGCGGCGGGGCGGTGGAAGGTCAGCGTGGTGATGGCGCCTTCGCGGTGCAGCAGCAGCGGGGTGTCTTGCGTGTCGGTCATGGGAGCGGATCAGTGGTACAGGGCGTCGATTTCGGCGGCGTAGGTCTTGTAGATGGACGAGCGGCGCACCTTCATCGTGGCCGTGACTTCGCCATCGTCGTGGTCCAGCTCCTTGGTCAGCAGATGGAAGCGCCGCACATGCGAGACCTGGGCCAGGCGCGCATTGCCCTGCGCGATCTCGGCATCGATCAGCGCGCGCACCTCGGCCATCTCGGCCAGGGAGCGGAAATGCGTGAAGGGGATGCGCCGCGCCTGGGCCCATTGGCCAACTGTCTCGTAGTCGATCTGCACCAGCGCGCCCACGAACTTGCGGCCCTCGGCCACGACGATGCACTCCTTGATGAAGGGGCTGGACTTCATGGTGTTCTCGATCTCCGAGGGCGTGAGGTTCTTGCCGCCGGCGGTGATCATGATGTCCTTGAGGCGGTCCACGATGCGCAGCTGGCCGACCTGCACGCGCACCACGTCGCCCGTGTGCAGCCAGCCGTCCTGCAGGCTTTGCGCCGTGGCCTCGGGGTTCTTGTAGTAGCCCGCGAAGACCATGTCGCCCTTGATCTGGAGTTCGCCGCTGACGTCGCCCTCATCGGGGCCGGCATGGGTGGCAATGCGCCATTGCACGCCTTCGGTGGCCACGCCCACGGTGCCCACGGCCACGTCGTCCAGGCGGTGGCCGGTAACCATTCCCGTGGATTCGGTCAGCCCGTAGACCTCGATCAGCGGCACGCCCAGCGTGCGGAAAAACCGCACCACGTCGGGCGGTATGGGCGCGGCGCCGGTGAGCGCCACGCGCGCCTCGCGCAGGCCGATGAAGTTCTGCAGCGCGCGCAGCACGCTCCAGTAGCTGGCGGCCCAGGCCAGGCGCTCGGTCAGGCTCCACTGCCTGCGGGGCTTTTCGGCCAGCGGCGCGCAGGCCGCCATGGCGCGCCGGTAGAGCGCGCGGCGCAGCGGCCCGGTCTCCTGCATCTTGATGCTGATGGCCGCGTGCAGCTTCTCCCAGATGCGCGGCACGCCCAGGAACATGTTGGGCGCGACTTCGCGCAGGTCTTCCTGCACCGTGCGGATGGACTCGCCGAAGTGCACCTGCGAGCCCAGGTAGACCGGCACGAAGCTGGTCAGCATCTGCTCGGCCACGTGGCACAGCGGCAGGTAGGACAGGTGGCGCGTGCCGCCGTCCAGCCCCAGCCGCTCGGCAATGCCGGGCACCACGCCGCGGATGTTGCGGTAGGTGATCATGGCGCCCTTGGGCTTGCCGGTGGAGCCCGAGGTGTAGATCATCAGCCCCACGTCATCCAGCGTTTGGCGTGCCAGCGCCTCTTCGATGGGGGCGCGGCTGGCGGCCTGGGCGCCCAGGCGCTCGACCTCGTCGAAGGTGGCGATCAGGGCACGGACCTCCGGCGCGAAGCTGCGCAGGCCCTTGGTCTCCATGACGATGATCTTCTTCAGGCGCGGCAGCTGGGGCAGGGCGGCCAGCAGCTTGTCGGTCTGCTCCTGGTCCTCGCAGACCATGATGTCCACATCGGCGTGGCCCGCCACATAGGCGACCTCGGGCGTGGGACTGGTGGGGTACACGCCCACGGTGATGGCGCCGATCAGGCCCGCGCCCATCTGGGCCAGCACCCACTCGATGCGGTTCTCGGAGATCACGCCCATGTGGCCGCCTGGCGGCAGGCCCAGCTGCGCCAGGCCCAGCCCGAAGTGGCTGGCACGCTCGTGGTAGCGCGCCCAGCTGGTGGGCTTCCAGATGCCGAAGTCCTTTTGCCGTATGGCCACGCGCTGGGCATCGCTGCGCGCGCGTTCGGCCAGCATCTGGGGCAGGGTGAGTTCGGGAAGGGCTTGCATGTGCGTTCCCAGGCTAGGACAACCAGCGCTTGCGGCGCTTGTAGTGCTTCAGGTCGCGAAAACTTTTTGCCTCGCCGCCACCACCCATGCCCAGGTAGAACTCGCGCACGTCGGCATCCTGGGCCAGGCGTTCGGCCGGGCCGTCGATGACGATCTTGCCGTTCTCCATGATGTAGCCGCTGTGCGCCACGGCCAGGGCCACGGTGGCGTTCTGCTCGACCAGCAGCATGGAGGTGCCGCGCTCGGCATTGATGCGCGCGATGATGGTGAAGATGTCCTCCACCAGCTTCGGCGCCAGGCCCAGCGAGGGCTCATCCAGCAGCATGAGCTGGGGCTCGGCGATCAGCGCGCGGCCAATGGCCAGCATCTGCTGCTCGCCGCCCGACAGGTAGCCGGCCAGGCCTTTGCGTCGCTCATGCAGGCGCGGGAAGTAGCTGTAGACCAGGTCGAAGTCGGGCTTGACTTGATTGCGGCCCGTGAGCGCGTAGGTGGCGGCCACGAGGTTTTCCTCCACCGTGAGGTCCTCGAACACGCGCCGGCCCTCCATCACATGCGACAGCCCCAGGCGCACCAGCTGCTGGGGCGCGTACTGCGCGGTGGACTGGCCGTTGTAGCGCACGCTGCCGCTGGCCAGCAGGCCGTCCTCCAGCGCCAGCAGCCCCGAGACGGCCTTGAGCGTGGTGCTCTTGCCCGCGCCGTTGCTGCCCAGCAGGGCCACGATCTGGCCGCGCGGCACGGCCAGCGACAGGCCCCGCAGGGCCTGCACGACCTTGTTGTAGATGACCTCGATGTTGTTGATTTCGAGGACGCTTGCAGTCTCTGCGTTGGTTGGGGTTGCCTTCAAAATTTCACTGCGCATGTGGAGCCCGCGACGTTGGTTATGGCGTGCATCAGGCGCGGGGCACCAAGCAAGGGCCGCCCCGCCGCGAGGGTGCCGTCCCCCTTCCCGCAACGCGAAGCGGTGCGAGAGAAGGGGGAAGCGGCGAAGCCGCTCAGGGGGATGCGTTTCGTCAAAGCGCTATCCAGTCAGAGGCAGGCAGCATCTTCTGCGCCTTCATGTCCGCCTTGTAGACGCGGCCCACGGGGATGGAATTGCCCTTGATGGTGATGGGCACGCCGATCAGTCCGCCCGTGTCGAAGTCCTTGATGGAATTGAGCGCGGCCTTGAGGTTGGGGCCGGTGAGGGGCTTGCCCGCGTCCAGGCAGCGCCTGGCCGATTCCACGAACAGCATGGCCGCCAGAAAGCCCTGGATATAGGCCGTGCTCTGGTACTCGGGGCGCAGCGCGCGGATCTTGTCCAGCATGGGCGCCTTGGCCGAGGTGTCGTAGTAGTAGCGGTAGGGCATGACGCCCATGAAGCCGTCGCCGGCCTCGCCCATCTTCATGACGGTGGAGCTGTCCATGGTCCAGAAGGTGCCCATCCATTGGCTGGTCATGCCCATCTGCTTGCCCTGCTGGATGAACTCGGGAATGGGCGCGAGGATGTAGCCGTGGAAGATGGTGTAGTCGGGCGCGGCGCGGCGCAGCTTGATGACTTCGGTGGACACGTCCACGCTGCCGGGCGGCGTCATCAGCTTGGCCACCACGTTCAGGCCCAGCTTCTTGGCGGCCGCCTCGCTGGCCTCGATGGGGTCGCGGCCGAATTCGGAGTCGGAGTAGACGAAGGCCACCTTGGCGCCCGGCTTTTCCTTGGCGATGTGCTTGAGCAGGATGCCGAACATCTCCGTGTAGTCGGGGCCCACGAGGAACTGGTTCGGGTACTTGGCGGGGTTGTTGAGCTCGGTGGCGAAGGAGGCGCCCGCCATGAGGATGGCGCCGTTGCGGTCCAGCTCCGGGTTGATGGTCTTGGAAAAGCCCGTGGAGTCGCCGTAGTAGAGGTTGACCTTGTTCTGGCTGGTGATCTTCTTGAACGCGGCCACCGAGACATCGACCTTGTAGCCCGTGTCCTCGGGCACGTAGCGGACCTTGCGGCCCTTGATGCCGCCTGCCTCGTTGACCATCTTCACGTAGTCGCCCATGCCGGCATTGATGCCCACGCCCGCGAAGGCGAACACGCCCGTCATGGGGATGGAGCCGCCGATCACGATGTCTTCGCCGCCAGCCTGGGCGCGGGCGGCCAGCGGTGCGGCCAGGCTGGCGCCGGCCGCCAGCAGCAGGCTGCGGCGGCGCGAGGAGGTCGGGTGTTGCTGCATTGCTTGTCTCCTTTTGCTTGTCGTGCGCGGCGCCGCCTCAATTGCGGAAGGGCCACAGGTGGAAGAAGCGGCGCAGGCGCCGCCACATTTCTGCGAGCCCCTGCGGCTCGAAGACCAGAAAGACGATGATCAGCAGCCCGAACACCATGGTGCGCACGGGCGACAGGAAGACGGCCAACTCGGAGCCGCCGGGCAGCAGGTCCACGATGAGCTTGAGCAGCTCCGGGACCATGGTCATGAAGACCGCGCCCAGGATGCCGCCCAGGATGGAGCCCATGCCGCCGACGATGATGGCCGCCAGAAAGAAGATGGACATCAAGAGGGGAAAGCTCTCGGGCGTGACCACGCGAAAGAAGTACGCCCACAGCCCGCCCGCCACGCCTGCGTAGAACGAGGACAGCCCGAACGACAGCAGCTTGTAGCGCAGCAGCGGTATGCCCAGCACCTCGGCCGAGATGTCGCGGTCGCGGATGGCGATGAAGGCGCGGCCGATGCGTGTGCGAAACAGGTTGGCCGCGCCCAGCAGCATCAGCAGCGTGACGGGCACGATCACCCAGTACAGCCGGAACGAGGTGTCCAGCGCCACGCCGAACACCGTGGCCGGCTGCAGCGTCAGGCCCGCCGTGCCGCCCGTGAGCCTGAGGTTGGCGAACAGGAAATGGGCGATGAACGAGGCCGCGATGGTGGCAATCGCCAGGTACAGGCCCTTGACGCGCAGCGAGGGCAGGCCCACCACGATGCCGCCCAGCATGGCAACGAAGCCGCCAGCCAGCAGGTTGAACAGCACGGGCGTGCCCCAGCGTGCCTGCACGATGGCCACCGTGTAGGCGCCCAGTCCCATGAAGGCGGCCTGGCCCAGGCTGACCAGGCCCGTGTAGCCGGTGAGGATGTTCAGCCCGGTGGCGCCGGCCACGTTGATGCTGACCAGGCAGGCCAGGTACAGCCAGTAGTCGCTGGCCATGAAGGGGAACAGCAGCAGCAGCGCGCCGGCCATGGCCAGCCAGATGCGTTGCGTGCGGGAGTCGAACAGCGCCGCATCGGCGATGTAGCTTTCCTTGAGGGTGCCTATGCGCATGCTGCCGTCTTTCTGAAGCTGTCTAGAGCCGCTCGATCTCGTGCGTTCCGAACAGGCCGTAGGGCCTGAGCATCAGCACCACGACCAGCACGATGAAGGTGGCCAGCAGCTTGTACTCGCCGCCCAGGTAGGCGCCGGCCAGCGCCTCCACCAGGCCGATGAACAGGCCGCCGACCAGGGCGCCCAGCACGCTGTCCAGCCCGCCCACGATGACGACCACCAGCACCGACAGGCCGAACACGCCCATGCTCGACGAGATGCCGCCGATGGAGCCGACGATGATTCCCGAGACCGCCGCGATCATGGCCGACACCACCCAGGCCAGCGAGAACACGCGCGGCACGTTGATGCCCACCGAATAGGCCGCTGCCTGGTCACTGGCCGTGGCGCGCAGGGCCACGCCGCCACGCCAGTAGCGGAACACCAGCAGCACGGCCGCGATGAAGACCACGGCCACGGCTGCGCCCCAGGCCACCTTGGGCGCGAGAAAGGCCTCGCCGATCATCACGGGCTGCGTGGGCATGAACTCGGGCAGGCGGCGCTGGTCGGCCGTCCAGATCAGCTCCACCAGGCCCACCAGCACCGAGGCCAGGCCCACGGTGACCATGAACACCGAGATCGGCGGCTCGCCCAGCAGCGGCCGGATCATCGTGCGCTCGATCAGCGCGCCCAGCAGCCCCGTGCCCAGCACGGCGGCGGGAATGGCCAGCCACAGCGGCAGCGCGAACATGGCCGCAAAGGTGAAGAACAGGTAGGCGCCCACCATCAGCAGCTCGCCGATGGCGATGTTGACCACGCGCGTGGCCTTGTAGACCACCACGAAGGCCAGCGCGGCCAGCGCATACAGGCCGCCGCCGGCCAGGCCCGTGAGGGCGATCTCGAACAGGTAGGCCCAGTCCATCATGCGGCCCTCTGTGCCAGGGCAGGCTGCGGCGTGGCGGGCTCTGGCCGGGCGGACGCGCCGCGCAGCCGGCGCCGCAGCTCGCCCACATCACCGGCGCCCAGGTAGGCCCGGTTCACCTCGGGATCGGCCTGCACCACGGCAGGCGTGCCCTGGGCGATGACCTGGCCGAAGTTGAGCACCACCACATGGTCGGACAGGTCCATGACCATGCCCATGTCGTGCTCCACCATGAGCACGGTCACGCCCCATTCGGCGCGCACGTCGAGGATGAAGCGCGCCATGTCCTCGGTCTCCTCGCGGTTCATGCCGGCCACGGGCTCGTCCAGCATCAGGATGCGCGGCTGCATGGCCAGGGCGCGCGCCATCTCCACGCGCTTTTGCAGCCCGTAGGACAGGGCGGCCACGGGCGCATGGCGGATGTGGTCTATCTCCAGGAAATCGATGATGCGCTCCTCGATGTCGCGGCGCAGCTCGGCCTCTTCGCGGCGCGCGCGGCCCAGGTAGAGGAGGGCGTCGAGCACGTTGGTGCGCAGGTGGGCGTGGCGGCCCAGCTTGATGTTGTCCAGCACCGTCATGCCCCGGAACAGCGCAATGTTCTGGAAGCTGCGCCCCAGGCCCAGCCGCGCGCGGCTGGGCCTGGGGCGCAGCTTCCAGAACATTGCGCTGTTCCGGGGCATGACGGTGCTGGACAACATCAAGCTGGGCCGCCACGCCCACCTGCGCACCAACGTGCTCGACGCCCTCCTCTACCTGGGCCGCGCGCGCCGCGAAGAGGCCGAGCTGCGCCGCGACATCGAGGAGCGCATCATCGATTTCCTGGAGATAGACCACATCCGCCATGCGCCCGTGGCCGCCCTGTCCTACGGGCTGCAAAAGCGCGTGGAGATGGCGCGCGCCCTGGCCATGCAGCCGCGCATCCTGATGCTGGACGAGCCCGTGGCCGGCATGAACCGCGAGGAGACCGAGGACATGGCGCGCTTCATCCTCGACGTGCGCGCCGAATGGGGCGTGACCGTGCTCATGGTGGAGCACGACATGGGCATGGTCATGGACCTGTCCGACCATGTGGTGGTGCTCAACTTCGGCCAGGTCATCGCCCAGGGCACGCCTGCCGTGGTGCAGGCCGATCCCGAGGTGAACCGGGCCTACCTGGGCGCCGGTGATGTGGGCGAGCTGCGGCGCCGGCTGCGCGGCGCGTCCGCCCGGCCAGAGCCCGCCACGCCGCAGCCTGCCCTGGCACAGAGGGCCGCATGATGGACTGGGCCTACCTGTTCGAGATCGCCCTCACGGGCCTGGCCGGCGGCGGCCTGTATGCGCTGGCCGCGCTGGCCTTCGTGGTGGTCTACAAGGCCACGCGCGTGGTCAACATCGCCATCGGCGAGCTGCTGATGGTGGGCGCCTACCTGTTCTTCACCTTTGCGGCCATGTTCGCGCTGCCGCTGTGGCTGGCCATTCCCGCCGCCGTGCTGGGCACGGGGCTGCTGGGCGCGCTGATCGAGCGCACGATGATCCGGCCGCTGCTGGGCGAGCCGCCGATCTCGGTGTTCATGGTCACCGTGGGCCTGGCCTCGGTGCTGGTGGGCCTGGTGGAGCTGATCTGGACGGCCGACCAGCGCCGCCTGCCCGAGTTCATGCCCACGCAGCCCGTGATGATCGGCGAGGCCTTTCTCGCGCCCAAGGTGGCCTGGGGCGCAGCCGTGGCCGTGGTCTTCATCGCGGCCGTGCTGCTGGTGTTCCGCTACTGGCGTGGCGGCGTGGCCCTGCGCGCCACGGCCAGTGACCAGGCAGCGGCCTATTCGGTGGGCATCAACGTGCCGCGCGTGTTCTCGCTGGCCTGGGTGGTGTCGGCCATGATCGCGGCGGTCTCGGGAATCATCGTCGGCTCCATCGGCGGCATCTCGTCGAGCATGGGCGTGTTCGGCCTGTCGGTGCTGGTGGTCGTCATCGTGGGCGGGCTGGACAGCGTGCTGGGCGCCCTGGTCGGCGGCCTGTTCATCGGCCTGGTGGAGGCGCTGGCCGGCGCCTACCTGGGCGGCGAGTACAAGCTGCTGGCCACCTTCATCGTGCTGGTCGTGGTGCTGATGCTCAGGCCCTACGGCCTGTTCGGAACGCACGAGATCGAGCGGCTCTAGACAGCTTCAGAAAGACGGCAGCATGCGCATAGGCACCCTCAAGGAAAGCTACATCGCCGATGCGGCGCTGTTCGACTCCCGCACGCAACGCATCTGGCTGGCCATGGCCGGCGCGCTGCTGCTGCTGTTCCCCTTCATGGCCAGCGACTACTGGCTGTACCTGGCCTGCCTGGTCAGCATCAACGTGGCCGGCGCCACCGGGCTGAACATCCTCACCGGCTACACGGGCCTGGTCAGCCTGGGCCAGGCCGCCTTCATGGGACTGGGCGCCTACACGGTGGCCATCGTGCAGGCACGCTGGGGCACGCCCGTGCTGTTCAACCTGCTGGCTGGCGGCTTCGTTGCCATGCTGGGCGGCATCGTGGTGGGCCTGCCCTCGCTGCGCGTCAAGGGCCTGTACCTGGCGATTGCCACCATCGCGGCCTCGTTCATCGCCCATTTCCTGTTCGCCAACCTCAGGCTCACGGGCGGCACGGCGGGCCTGACGCTGCAGCCGGCCACGGTGTTCGGCGTGGCGCTGGACACCTCGTTCCGGCTGTACTGGGTGATCGTGCCCGTCACGCTGCTGATGCTGCTGGGCGCGGCCAACCTGTTTCGCACACGCATCGGCCGCGCCTTCATCGCCATCCGCGACCGCGACATCTCGGCCGAGGTGCTGGGCATACCGCTGCTGCGCTACAAGCTGCTGTCGTTCGGGCTGTCCTCGTTCTACGCAGGCGTGGCGGGCGGGCTGTGGGCGTACTTCTTTCGCGTGGTCACGCCCGAGAGCTTTCCCCTCTTGATGTCCATCTTCTTTCTGGCGGCCATCATCGTCGGCGGCATGGGCTCCATCCTGGGCGGCATCCTGGGCGCGGTCTTCATGACCATGGTCCCGGAGCTGCTCAAGCTCATCGTGGACCTGCTGCCCGGCGGCTCCGAGTTGGCCGTCTTCCTGTCGCCCGTGCGCACCATGGTGTTCGGGCTGCTGATCATCGTCTTTCTGGTCTTCGAGCCGCAGGGGCTCGCAGAAATGTGGCGGCGCCTGCGCCGCTTCTTCCACCTGTGGCCCTTCCGCAATTGAGGCGGCGCCGCGCACGACAAGCAAAAGGAGACAAGCAATGCAGCAACACCCGACCTCCTCGCGCCGCCGCAGCCTGCTGCTGGCGGCCGGCGCCAGCCTGGCCGCACCGCTGGCCGCCCGCGCCCAGGCTGGCGGCGAAGACATCGTGATCGGCGGCTCCATCCCCATGACGGGCGTGTTCGCCTTCGCGGGCGTGGGCATCAATGCCGGCATGGGCGACTACGTGAAGATGGTCAACGAGGCAGGCGGCATCAAGGGCCGCAAGGTCCGCTACGTGCCCGAGGACACGGGCTACAAGGTCGATGTCTCGGTGGCCGCGTTCAAGAAGATCACCAGCCAGAACAAGGTCAACCTCTACTACGGCGACTCCACGGGCTTTTCCAAGACCATCAACCCGGAGCTGGACCGCAACGGCGCCATCCTCATGGCGGGCGCCTCCTTCGCCACCGAGCTCAACAACCCGGCCAAGTACCCGAACCAGTTCCTCGTGGGCCCCGACTACACGGAGATGTTCGGCATCCTGCTCAAGCACATCGCCAAGGAAAAGCCGGGCGCCAAGGTGGCCTTCGTCTACTCCGACTCCGAATTCGGCCGCGACCCCATCGAGGCCAGCGAGGCGGCCGCCAAGAAGCTGGGCCTGAACGTGGTGGCCAAGCTGATGACGCCGCCCGGCAGCGTGGACGTGTCCACCGAAGTCATCAAGCTGCGCCGCGCCGCGCCCGACTACACCATCTTCCACGGCTACATCCTCGCGCCCATTCCCGAGTTCATCCAGCAGGGCAAGCAGATGGGCATGACCAGCCAATGGATGGGCACCTTCTGGACCATGGACAGCTCCACCGTCATGAAGATGGGCGAGGCCGGCGACGGCTTCATGGGCGTCATGCCCTACCGCTACTACTACGACACCTCGGCCAAGGCGCCCATGCTGGACAAGATCCGCGCGCTGCGCCCCGAGTACCAGAGCACGGCCTATATCCAGGGCTTTCTGGCGGCCATGCTGTTCGTGGAATCGGCCAGGCGCTGCCTGGACGCGGGCAAGCCCCTCACCGGCCCCAACCTCAAGGCCGCGCTCAATTCCATCAAGGACTTCGACACGGGCGGACTGATCGGCGTGCCCATCACCATCAAGGGCAATTCCATCCCCGTGGGCCGCGTCTACAAGGCGGACATGAAGGCGCAGAAGATGCTGCCTGCCTCTGACTGGATAGCGCTTTGACGAAACGCATCCCCCTGAGCGGCTTCGCCGCTTCCCCCTTCTCTCGCACCGCTTCGCGTTGCGGGAAGGGGGACGGCACCCTCGCGGCGGGGCGGCCCTTGCTTGGTGCCCCGCGCCTGATGCACGCCATAACCAACGTCGCGGGCTCCACATGCGCAGTGAAATTTTGAAGGCAACCCCAACCAACGCAGAGACTGCAAGCGTCCTCGAAATCAACAACATCGAGGTCATCTACAACAAGGTCGTGCAGGCCCTGCGGGGCCTGTCGCTGGCCGTGCCGCGCGGCCAGATCGTGGCCCTGCTGGGCAGCAACGGCGCGGGCAAGAGCACCACGCTCAAGGCCGTCTCGGGGCTGCTGGCGCTGGAGGACGGCCTGCTGGCCAGCGGCAGCGTGCGCTACAACGGCCAGTCCACCGCGCAGTACGCGCCCCAGCAGCTGGTGCGCCTGGGGCTGTCGCATGTGATGGAGGGCCGGCGCGTGTTCGAGGACCTCACGGTGGAGGAAAACCTCGTGGCCGCCACCTACGCGCTCACGGGCCGCAATCAAGTCAAGCCCGACTTCGACCTGGTCTACAGCTACTTCCCGCGCCTGCATGAGCGACGCAAAGGCCTGGCCGGCTACCTGTCGGGCGGCGAGCAGCAGATGCTGGCCATTGGCCGCGCGCTGATCGCCGAGCCCCAGCTCATGCTGCTGGATGAGCCCTCGCTGGGCCTGGCGCCGAAGCTGGTGGAGGACATCTTCACCATCATCGCGCGCATCAATGCCGAGCGCGGCACCTCCATGCTGCTGGTCGAGCAGAACGCCACCGTGGCCCTGGCCGTGGCGCACAGCGGCTACATCATGGAGAACGGCAAGATCGTCATCGACGGCCCGGCCGAACGCCTGGCCCAGGATGCCGACGTGCGCGAGTTCTACCTGGGCATGGGTGGTGGCGGCGAGGCAAAAAGTTTTCGCGACCTGAAGCACTACAAGCGCCGCAAGCGCTGGTTGTCCTAGCCTGGGAACGCACATGCAAGCCCTTCCCGAACTCACCCTGCCCCAGATGCTGGCCGAACGCGCGCGCAGCGATGCCCAGCGCGTGGCCATACGGCAAAAGGACTTCGGCATCTGGAAGCCCACCAGCTGGGCGCGCTACCACGAGCGTGCCAGCCACTTCGGGCTGGGCCTGGCGCAGCTGGGCCTGCCGCCAGGCGGCCACATGGGCGTGATCTCCGAGAACCGCATCGAGTGGGTGCTGGCCCAGATGGGCGCGGGCCTGATCGGCGCCATCACCGTGGGCGTGTACCCCACCAGTCCCACGCCCGAGGTCGCCTATGTGGCGGGCCACGCCGATGTGGACATCATGGTCTGCGAGGACCAGGAGCAGACCGACAAGCTGCTGGCCGCCCTGCCCCAGCTGCCGCGCCTGAAGAAGATCATCGTCATGGAGACCAAGGGCCTGCGCAGCTTCGCGCCGGAGGTCCGTGCCCTGATCGCCACCTTCGACGAGGTCGAGCGCCTGGGCGCCCAGGCCGCCAGCCGCGCCCCCATCGAAGAGGCGCTGGCACGCCAAACGCTGGATGACGTGGGGCTGATGATCTACACCTCGGGCTCCACCGGCAAGCCCAAGGGCGCCATGATCACCTACCGCAACATCCGCGGCGTGGTGCCCGGCATTGCCGAGCGGCTGGGGCTGGACGGCGGCACGCGCCACCTGTCCTACCTGCCGCTGTGCCACGTGGCCGAGCAGATGCTGACCAGCTTCGTGCCGGTCTACCTGGGCTCGCAGGTGCACTTCGGCGAGTCCATCCGCACGGTGCAGGAAGACCTGCGCGAAGTCGCGCCCAACATGTTCCTGGGCGTGCCGCGCATCTGGGAGAAGCTGCACGCGGCCATCAGCATCAAGATGCAGGAGACCGGGCCGCTGCGCCGCGCGCTCTACCGGCGCGCCATGGCGGCCTGCGCGCCGCTGGCCGAAAAGCCCCGCAGGCAGTGGAGCCTGACCGAGCGCCTGGCCTGGGCCGCCAGCTACTGGAGCGTGCTGCGCGCGCTGCAGAACTTCATCGGCCTGCGCGAGGCGCGCGTGGCGCTCACCGGCGCCGCGCCCATACCGCCCGACGTGGTGCGGTTTTTCCGCACGCTGGGCGTGCCGCTGATCGAGGTCTACGGGCTGACCGAATCCACGGGAATGGTTACCGGCCACCGCCTGGACGACGTGGCCGTGGGCACCGTGGGCGTGGCCACCGAAGGCGTGCAATGGCGCATTGCCACCCATGCCGGCCCCGATGAGGGCGACGTCAGCGGCGAACTCCAGATCAAGGGCGACATGGTCTTCGCGGGCTACTACAAGAACCCCGAGGCCACGGCGCAAAGCCTGCAGGACGGCTGGCTGCACACGGGCGACGTGGTGCGCGTGCAGGTCGGCCAGCTGCGCATCGTGGACCGCCTCAAGGACATCATGATCACCGCCGGCGGCAAGAACCTCACGCCCTCGGAGATCGAGAACACCATGAAGTCCAGCCCCTTCATCAAGGAGTGCATCGTCGTGGCCGAGGGCCGCAAGTTCGTGGGCGCGCTGGTGCAGATCGACTACGAGACAGTTGGCCAATGGGCCCAGGCGCGGCGCATCCCCTTCACGCATTTCCGCTCCCTGGCCGAGATGGCCGAGGTGCGCGCGCTGATCGATGCCGAGATCGCGCAGGGCAATGCGCGCCTGGCCCAGGTCTCGCATGTGCGGCGCTTCCATCTGCTGACCAAGGAGCTGGACCACGACGATGGCGAAGTCACGGCCACGATGAAGGTGCGCCGCTCGTCCATCTACAAGACCTACGCCGCCGAAATCGACGCCCTGTACCACTGATCCGCTCCCATGACCGACACGCAAGACACCCCGCTGCTGCTGCACCGCGAAGGCGCCATCACCACGCTGACCTTCCACCGCCCCGCCGCCCTCAACGCCATCGACGTGCCCATGGCGCTGGCACTGCGCGACGCCGTGCGCACCCTGGCCCAGGACCGCGCGCTGCGCTGCGTGGTGCTGAACGGCGCGGGCCGCGCCTTCATGGCGGGCGGCGACCTGGACACGCTGGCCGCCGACCCCGTGCGCGGCGCGGCCGAGCTGCTGGCGCCGCTCAACGAGGCCGTGGCGCTGCTGGGCCAGCTCGATGCGCCCGTCATCGCCAAGGTGCATGGCTCGGCGGCAGGCGCTGGCCTGTCGCTGATGCTGCAGGCCGACTTCGTCTACGCGGCCGAGGGCACGCGCTTCAACCTGGCCTACATCAACCTGGGCGCCAGCTGCGACGTGGGAGCCTCATGGGCGCTGCCGCGCATCGTGGGCCTGCGCAACGCGCTGGAGATCGCCATGCTGGGCGAGACCCTGGACTGCGCCCAAGCGCAGCGCCTGAGCCTGATCAACCGCGTCCTGCCGCCCGCCGAACTCGACGCCGCCGTGCAGCAGCTGGCCCAGCGCCTGGCCGCCGGCCCCACGGTGGCGCTGGGCCATATGCGCCGCCTCATGCGCGCGGGCCTGGACCGCAGCCTGCGCGACCAGCTGGCCGCCGAGGCCTGCGCCTTCGATGCCTGTGCGCGCACGGCCGACCTGCCGCGCGGCATTGCGGCGTTCCACGCCAAGCAGGCGCCGCAATTCGAGGGACGTTGACCTGCGCCCGGAACTGACGCCGAGGCGGCTGCGCTGCCTGCCGCCTGCCCGGCACAATGCACTCCATCCCCCGTGTTCATCGCTTCGAGGAGCTTCACCATGACCCCACGCGACGTCTTCGTCGTCGGCACTGCGCGCACCGCCATCGGCACCTTCGGCGGCAGCCTCAAGGACGTACCCAACACCCAGCTGGCCACCACGGCCGTCAAGGCGGCCATCGAGCGCGCGGGCCTGGCGCCCGACGCCGTCGGCCACGTGGTCATGGGCAATGTGATCCCCACCGATACCAAGGACGCCTACCTCTCGCGCGTGGCCGCCATCGATGCGGGCTGCCCCATCGAGACGCCGGCCTTCAACGTCAACCGGCTGTGCGGCTCCGGCCTGCAGGCCATCGTCTCTGCCGCCCAGGCCATTGCGCTGGGCGACTGCGACGTGGCCATCGGCGGCGGCAGCGAGTCCATGAGCCGCGGCCCCTACTTCGACCAGGCCGCCCGCTGGGGCGCGCGCATGGGCGACGCCAAGAGCATCGACTACATGCTGGGCATCCTGCACGACCCCTGGCAGAAGATGCACATGGGCATCACGGCCGAAAACGTGGCCGAGCGCTATCACATCAGCCGCGAAATGCAGGACGAACTGGCGGCAGCCAGCCACCAGCGCGCGGCCGCTGCCATTGCGGCAGGCCACTTCAAGGAGCAGATCGTTCCCGTGGAAATCGCCACGCGCAAGGGCGTCGTGGTCTTCGATACCGACGAGCATGTGCGCGCCAGCACCACCATCGAATTGCTGTCCACCATGAAGCCCGCGTTCCGCAAGGAAGGCGGCAGCGTGACGGCCGGCAATGCCTCGGGCATCAACGACGGCGCCGCCGCCGTGGCCCTGGCCGCAGGCGATCGCGTGGCGGCCCTGGGACTGAAGCCGCTGGCGCGCCTAGTGGGCTACGCCCATGCCGGCGTGGACCCCGCCTACATGGGCATAGGCCCCGTGCCGGCCACGCAGAAGGTGCTGCAACGCACGGGCCTGAAGATTGCAGACATGGACGTGATCGAGGCCAACGAGGCCTTCGCGGCCCAGGCCTGCGCCGTGATCCAGCAGCTGGGCATGGACCCGGCCAAGGTCAACCCCAACGGCTCGGGCATCTCGCTGGGCCACCCTGTGGGTGCCACGGGCGCCATCATCACCACCAAGGCCATCGCCGAGCTGCAGCGCACGGGCGGCCGCTATGCGCTGGTGACCATGTGCATTGGTGGCGGCCAAGGGATCTCGGCCATCTTTGAGAGAGTCTGAGCGCCGCCTGGGCGTGGCGATGTTTCACATGAAACATCGCCACCGCAGCCGCCTGCCGGCCTAGAAAGGCGCTTCTTCAGGCGCCGTATCCACGGGCGCCAGGGCCGGGCCCGTCAGCGCACCACGGCCCGATGCCGCTGCACGCGGTGCCGCTGGTGTCGCTTGTGTCGCTGTAGGAGTCTGGGCAGCGGGTGTCTGCAGCGATGCCGGCAGATCCTGGCCCAGGCCCGTGCGCCCTTCCCCACCCAGTGCCTCGATCAGATCGGGGATGAGCCGGGACAGCTCGCCCGTGGCAATCGCCACATCGGCATCGAAGCCGCCGTCGTCCTGCGACTGGCCTTCCATCACGGCATCGAGCAGCGCGATCTTGCGGATCTGCAGACCCTCGGTCAGCACAAAACTCACGCGGTCATCCCAGGTCAGCGCCAGGCGCGTGGGCAGCTTGCCGTGCTCGATATGCTGGCGCACCTCGTCGATGTCCAGCGGATGGCGCGCATAGCGCACCACGGCCTTGGATTCGTCGGCGGCCTTGAGCTCGCATTCACGGTCAATCGAGAAGCCGGCCGGGCTTTCCTGCGTGGTCAGCCAGTGCGCCATGGCGGCCTGGGCGCTGGTCTGCGTATCGACCAGGGCCAGCGCAAAGCCTGTGAGGCCCTCC
>NZ_JFYT01000096.1:0-18462 GCF_000632165.1 Delftia sp. RIT313
GCCGTGACCACCCCTTTTTGACGACAGCCCCACGGCCCAACCACCCCCCAACCCGGAGAACACCATGGCGACAGCCCCGTTCCATCATGGCATTCGCGTCACGGAAGTGAGCGAAGGCATCAATTCCATCCGCATCGTGTCCACGGCCGTCATCGGCCTCGTGGCCACGGCCAGCGACGCCGATGCGGCCACTTTCCCGCTGAACCGTCCGGTGCTGGTCACCAAGGTCGATGCGGCCATCGGCAAGGCCGGCACCAAGGGCACGCTGGCCCAGGCGCTGAACGCCATCAAGGAGCAGTGCCGCCCGGTGCTGGTCGTCGTGCGCGTGGCCGATGGCGAAGGCGCCACCGAGGCTGAACGCCGCACCGACCAGGACGCCAAGGTCATCGGCACCACCGCCGGCAACCAGTACACGGGCCTGCAGGCGCTGCTGGCGGCCCAGGCACAGCTTGGCGTCAAGCCGCGCATTCTGGGCGCGCCGGGCCTGGACAGCCAGGCCGTGACCGACGCGCTGGCATCCGTGGCCATCAAGCTGCGCGGCTTTGCGTATGCGGCGGCCATCGGCAACGATGTGGCCGAGGCCCAGGCCTACCGCGAGCACTTCGGCCAGCGTGAGCTGATGCTGCTGTGGCCCGGCTTCAAGGCGCTGGACCTGTCCACCGCCGCCGTGCAGGACGCCTCGCCCGTGGCCTACGCCCTGGGCCTGCGCGCACGCATCGACCAGGAGCAGGGCTGGCACAAGACGCTGTCCAACGTGCCGTTGTCCGGCGTGCTGGGCATCTCGCGCGATGTGCACTGGGACCTGCAAAGCCCCGATACCGAGGCCGGCATCCTCAACCAGGCCGGCATCACCACGCTGATCCAGAGCCAGGGCCACCGCTTCTGGGGCTCGCGCACCTGCACGGACAGCGAGCTGTTCCGCTTCGAGTCCAGCGTGCGCACCGCGCAGGTGCTGGCCGACACCATGGCCGAGGCGCATTTCTGGGCCGTGGACAAGCCCATGCACCCCAGCCTGGTCAAGGACATCCTGGAAGGCATCAACACCAAGTTCCGCGAGTTGAAGGCCCTGGGCTACATCCTTGACGGCAAGGCCTGGTACGACGAAACGGTCAACGAAACCGCCACGCTCAAGGCCGGCAAGCTGGTGCTGGACTACGACTACACGCCCGTGCCTCCGCTGGAGGACCTGGGCTTTCGCCAGCGCATCACCGATCGCTACTTCGCCGACTTCGCCCTGCGCGTGGGCACCGGCCAGTAAGCGGCGGCCGCACCCGACACACCCAATACACCGAACACACCGGATACACAGGAGAAAAGCACCATGGGACTGCCCCGCTCTCTCAAGAATTTCGCCACCTTCGTGGATGGCAACTCGTACATCGGCGACATGCCCGAAGTGGGCTTGCCCAAGCTCACCCGCAAGATGGAGAAGTACCGCGCCGGCGGCATGAACGGCGAGGTCAGCCTGGACTTCGGCATGGAGGCCATCGAGGCCGACCTGACCGCTGCCGGCTACATGAAGGAGTTGATCTCCACCTGGGGCACGCTGCGCCACGACGGCGTGCTGCTGCGCTTCGCCGGCGCCCTGCAGGGCGATGACAGCGAAGGCGTGGATTCGCTGGAAGTGGTCATGCGTGGCCGCTTCTCGGAGTTCGACCCCGGCAAGGCCAAGGCCGGCGACAAGACCGAGATCAAGTACAAGCTGGCCGTCAGCTACTACCGCCTGTCCATCAACGGCCAGGTGCTGATCGAGATCGACCCGGTCAACTTCGTCGAAGTCGTCAACGGCATCGACCGCCTGGCCCAGGTCCGCGCCGCGCTGGGCATCTGAGCCTGGCTCACCTGACCGGGCCGGCCGGCCCGGTCCTCCTCTTTTCTTCACCCGAACGCTGACACACCATGGACACCACCAAGCCCCAGGAAGACCTCCAGAACCAGGCTGCCGCCAATGCGGCCGCCCTCGCATCGGGCGATGCGCGCGAGATCACGCTCGACGTGCCGCTCAAGCGCCCCGGCGGCGACCTGGCCCGGGTGCTGGTGCGCCGCCCCAATGCCGGCGCGCTGCGCGGCCTGTCGCTGGTCGAGCTGCTGCACATGAACGTGACCGCGCTGCAGACCCTGCTGCCGCGCGTGACCGAGCCCATGCTGCACAAGGCCGAGGTGCTGCAGCTGGACCCCGCCGACCTGGTGACCCTGGGTACGGAGGTGGCCTCTTTTTTGGTGCCGAAGGCGCAGAGGGAGCAATTCCCGAGCGCGTAGAGGACGCCATGGCCGACCTGGCCATGGTCTTCCACTGGCGGCCGGCGGACATGGAGGACATGTCGCTGGCCGAACTCGGCCAATGGCATGAACGGGCGCGCGAGCGCTACGAAAGCCAGGACTGAGCCAGGACTGAGCCAGGACTGAGCACCACCCCCACTCCATCGCCCGCCTCTCGCCCCTCTCTTGCACGCCCCTTGCCCATGACCTCCACCCAACGCCAACACCGCACAGGCCAGGGAGCCCTCCATGGCCGTTGACACCCTGCGCCTGGACGAGGTGCTCAAGCAGGCCGAGCGCGTGCACCAGCCCCTGGCGCTGCTGGGAAGAACCAGCAGCAACACGGCCAGGGAACTCAAGGAAACGGTCGACCAGTTGAAGAAGCTGCAGCAGCAGCAAACCCAGCTGGGCGACTACCGCGCGCTGCGCAGCGGCCTGGCAGACACCACGGCACGGCTGCGCGGCGCGCGCCAGCAGATGGCCCAGCTGCGGCTGGAATCGGGCGCGGGCGAGCAGCCCTCGCGCGCCATGCTGCGCGCGCTGCGTTCGGCCCAGGTCGAGGAGGAGCGCCTGGCGCTGCTGCGCGCCACGCAGCGATCGCGCCTGACGGACATGCGCGAAGGCCTGCGCGGCGCGGGCGTGGACACGGGCAACCTGTCCGCGCACGAGCGCAAGCTGCACAACGACATCCGCGCCACCACGGCCCAGATGGAAAAGCAGCGCAAGGTGGTGGCTCCGGCCGCCCAGCGGCTGGAGAGGATCGACGCCCTGCGCGAGCAGAGCAAGACCCTGGCCGATCGCGGCCAGGCGCTGCGCGAGACGGGCGGCAAGATGCTGGCGCCCGTGCGCGCCGTGAGCCAGGCCTTCATGACCGACGACCAGGCCGCCGCGCAGCTGCGCGCCACCATGGCGGGCAGCAACGGCAAGCCGGGCGCCGATTACCAGCAGGTGCTGGACTTGGCCAAGAGCCTGGGCACCGATATGCCCGGCAGCACGGCCGACTACATCGCGATGATGAACCAGCTGCAGCGCCAGGGCGTGTCCTCGCAGGATGTGCTGGGCGGCGTGGCCCGGCAGGCGGCCAACCTGGGCGCCGTACTGAACATGCCCGCCAAGGAGGCCGGCGAGTTCGCGGCGCAGTTGCAGCAGGCCACCCGCGCAAGCGCGGGCGACATGGCCGCACTGGCCGACACGGTGCAGCGCACCGCCCACCTGGGACTGGACCCCACAGGCATGGTCAAGGGCCTGGACGCCATCGGCAAGGCCCTGCCGCAGCTGGGACAGCAGGGCGCAAGGTCGGGACAGATGTTTGCGCCGCTGCTGCTCATGCTCAACGACGCCAGCATCAGTGGCGAGGCCGCCGGCAAGGCCGTCGGTAGCCTGGTCAAGAACTCCATGGACCCGGCCAAACTGGGCCAGGTCAACAAGATGCTCGCGAGCCAGGGCGTGTCGCTGGACTTCAGGGACGCCAGCGGCCAGTTCGGCGGTACCGAGCAGATGATGGCCCAGCTGCAAAAGCTGCAGAGCCTGGGCAGCGACAAGCTGCGCGCCGCTGCGCTGGACAAGCTGGCGGGCGGCGATGCGCAGACGCGCAAGGCCCTGGAGGCGCTGATCCAGCAGGGCCCGGGCGGCTACCAGCAGATCGCCTCCCAGCTCAAGTCACAGGCGGATCTGGATGGGCGCGTGGCCATCCTGAAGGACTCGGTCTCGGCCCAATACGAGTCCGTCAAGGACAGCTACAACGGCCTGTTGAGCGACATGGGCTCGACCATCGAGTCCGACCTCAAGGCCGTGCTGGGCACGCTGCGCGAGATGACCGAAGGCATGCGTGCCTGGGTCAAGGAGCATCCCCAGATCGTGCAGTGGACGCTGCGCATCGTGGCTGTGCTGGGCCTGCTGATCGCAGGCGTCGGCGTGGTGAGCAGCGTGCTGTTCGGCCTGCTGGCGCCGCTGCTGCTCACGCGCACCGTGTTCGGCCTGCTGGGCGCGGCCATGGGCGCAGGCAGCGGGGCCTTGGGCGTGCTCAGGCGCGGCCTGGCGGCCGTGGTCCTGTCGCTGGGCATGATGGGCGGCGGCGGCAGTGCCATGGGCCTGTTGGCCGGCGGCATGCGCATGGCCAGCAACGCTGCAGGCGTGCTCAGGCGCGGGCTGGGCGCCGTGGTCCTGTCGCTGGCCATGATGGGTCGCGGCGCTGCCATGGGCAGCATAGGCACCGCCCTGGCCGGCGCGGGCCGCGCTGCAGGCCGCATCTTCGGCGGCGGTGCAGGCAAGGGCCGTGCGGGCGCCGCCATGGGCCTGCTGGGCGCCGGCCTGGGGGCCGCAGGAGCCGTCGGCGGTGGCCTGGGCGGTGGTCTGGGTGGTGCAGCCGCATCGCTGATGGGCCTGGTGCGCATGACACCCATGGGCCGGCTCGCAGGCGGCCTGATGGGCGCGGGTGGCTCGATCATGCAGAACTGGGATGGCCTGTCCACCGCCTTCAAGGCCGGCGACTGGAAGGGCGTCGGCGGCACGCTGCTGGACGCCGGCAAGGCCGGCCTCGATGGCGCCACGGGCGGCCTGTTCGGCGTGGTCTCTGACCTGGCCGGCAAGGGCATCAGCGGCCTGGCCTCGTCGGTGGGCTCGTGGTTCAAGTCCGGCGATGCGTCAGCACCCGACCAGGGCCGCGCCGGCGCACTGCGCCAGGGTGTCGCGGCCGCAGCCACGGCGGCCACGCTGGCCACGGGCGCCATGCCGGCCCTGGCCGACACGGGCGCCGTGCGCATCGACAGCCGCCCGCCGCTGGCCAGCGCCGCTGCACCCGCGCCGGCACCGGCCGCGGTGGCTGGCGCCACCATCCATATCACCGTCAACGCTGCGCCTGGCCAGGACGCGCAGGCCATTGCCCGCGCCGTGGCCGCCGAGCTGGACCGCCGCGACATGGCCAAGCGCTCCAGCGTGCTGTCGCAGCTGTCGGACATCGACTGAGGAGCATGAGCATGCTGATCACACTGGGCCAGTTTGCCTTCGGCATCGACACACTGGCATTCGACAAGCTGGTGCGCAGTAGCACCTGGCGCCACCCGAGCAACAGCCGCGTGGGCGCGCGCCCCGCCCGCCAGTCGCTGGGCCCAGGCGATGAAACGCTGGGCCTGACCGGCGTGCTCGCACCCGAGTTCCGGGGCACGGCCAAGTCGCTGGACGACCTGCGCGAAATGGCCGACCAGGGCAAGGCATGGGCCCTGGTGGGCGGCGAAAGCATCCTGGGCGCCTGGGTCATCGAGAGCCTGCAGCAGACCGGCACGCACTACACACCGGGCGGCAAGCCGCGCCGCATCGAGTTCGATCTCAAGCTGGCCCGCGTGGACGACCACCTGGCCGAAGGCGGCGGCGGCGTCGATCCCTGGCCCGATGACGACTTCTGGGAATGGTGGATCTGATGGCCACACAGGAATACCTGCACGCCAAGCCCCAGTACGAGATCGTCCTGGACGGGCGCAACATCACCAGCCAGGTGGACACGCGGCTGATGAACCTGACGCTGTCCGAATCGCGCGGCGAAGAGGCCGACAAGCTGGACATCACGCTGGACGACAGCGATGGGCGCCTGCCCATGCCGGGCAAGGGCTCCAAGATCGCGCTGAAGCTGGGCTGGGCCGGACATGGCCTGGTCGACAAGGGCACCTACGAGGTGGACGAGGTGGAGCACCAGGGTGCGCCCGACAGGATCGTGGTGCATGCGCGCTCGGCCGAGCTCAAGCGCCAGCTGCGCACGCGCTCCGAGCACAGCTACCACAACAGCACGCTGGGCCAGATCGTGCGCAGCATCGCCCAGCGCAACGGCCTGCAGGTGCGCGTGGACGCGCAGTTCGAGAACCTGCGCGTGGACCACATCGACCAGACCCACGAAAGCGACCTGAACTTCTGCAGCCGCCTGGCGCGCCAGTACGACGCCGTGTGCACGGTCAAGAAGGGCAAGCTGGCCTTCATCGCCATCGACAGCAAGATCACCGCTGCCGGCCAGGCCGTGGAGGCCGCCACGCTCACGCGCGCCGTGGGCGACAGCCACAACTATCACACGGCCGCACGCAACGACTACAGCGGCGTGCGCGCGTACTGGAACGACGCGGATCGGGCCGAGAAACGCAGCGCCACGCAGGGCGCCGAGGACAACGAAAAGCGCCTGAAGGACACCTACGGCAGCGAGGCCGAGGCGCAGGCCGCCGCCAAGGCCGAGATGGGCCGCATCAACCGCGCCAAGGCCACCATGGGCCTGAAGCTGGCGCTGGCGCGGCCCGACCTGATGCCGCAGACGCCGCTGAAGCTGCAGGGGTTCAAGGCGGAGATCGATGACACGCCCTGGCTGGTCGTCAAGATCCAGCATGAGCTGGGCGACGGCGGCTTCACCTCCAAACTGACGCTGGAGACGCGTGCCAAGTGAGCGAGAGGGGCAGGTAGAGCGCGTCCTGGAGCGGCCGGCGCAGGCCGTTCAGCGCGCGGCCAGGGTCGCCACGGCCATGATGGCGGCGCGGCCCGAATCGTCGGCCCGGCCGTAGCAATCGAGCAGCTCGCGCTCGTCGGGCGCCAGGGTCTGGACCGATGCGTTCGCATGCTGGCCCGTGACCACATACAGGACATCCACGCCCAGGCCCGCCATCACGGCCAGGGCGGCCGCATTGGGCGATTGCTCGCCCTTCTCCCAGGTGGCCAGGGTGCCGCGCGAGACGTCGCAGGCGTCGGCCATGGCGAGCTGCGCCACGTCCAGACGCAGACGTTCTTGCCTCAGCCTTTCACCGATGTGATCGAAATTTCTTCTATTCATCAATTGACATGCTCGAAATTTCGAGCAATGATGCAGTCAGCGTGTAACCAAACCATCCAAACCATCCCAAATACTACATGACAGCCATGCACTCCCCCAGAGCCGTGCCCGGTATCCCTGCGGATCCGGTGCTTCATGACAGGCCCGTGCCACTGCGCATGACGGCATCCGAACGCGAACGCCACGCCCGCTATGCCAGCCGTGAAAGCCGCAGCGCCTCCAACTTCGCGCTGAAGCTGTACCGCATGGGCATGCAGCAGTACGAGCAGCAGATGCCGCCGCTGCCCCAGGCCGATCAGGCGCGATAGCCACCCGCGCCGACCTGTTCACCGCCTTGTCTTCGATCCCAACTGCCCCCAGGAGCCTGCCATGCGCATGATGTGCCCCCACTGCAACGAACACGCCTACACCCGCACCAGCCTGCAGCTGACCAGCACCAGCCGCGAGACCATCTTCCAGTGCCGCAACTTCGAGTGCGGCCATGTGTTCTCGGCGGTGACCGAGATCAACCGCACCATCAGCCCCAGCGCCATCCCCAACCCCATGGTGATCCTGCCGATGAGCACGCACATCAAGCGCAAGCTGCTGCAGACCCAGCTGGACGCCATGCCGTCCTCGCAATACGAAGGCGCAGCGCACCGCGCAGCCCAGGCGGCCGAATCCGCCCAATCCACCGAAGGCGCGCGCAGCTAGCGCGGCCGGGGCGCCTCCGCCCCTCCTGACGGCCCCCCCCCCGGCGCGCGGGCACCCCCGCCTGCACCGCCGCCACCCCCCCCTTTCCCGCAACCTGCGGAGCCTGCATGAAGGCCCTGCGGGATGCGCTCACCCTGAAACGACCTGGACAGACCATGAAGCTCGGCGACCTGCGCCTTTCCGATCTGATGCGACTGCTGCGGGCAGACGATGCGCCCGCGCCCGAATACCGGCCCGAGGACCCGCCCGCGCTGCCCGAGGCCTATCAGCGCCTGAGCGTCCAGGACTGCCGCATCCGCCTGCGCGAACTGCAGCGCGAGGCCGCGCAGCGCTGCGCCAACGGCCGCTGCGGCAGCGCCGAAAGCCGCGAATGGGCGGGCCTGGCCAGCCACTACCGCATGGCCCTGGTGCTGCTGGCGGGAATAGACGGCGAGATCGAGGAGCTGGCCCTGCGCGACTGGCGCGAAATGCCGCCGCCCGAACGCGACGCCATCCGCCGCCAGATCCGCGCGCTGCGCAGCTGCCTGCTGCCGCTGCGCGCGCTGGCCCTGAGGACCTGAGCCCATGTCCGTCCTGCTCGCCGCCAAATCCACCGGCCGCAGGCTGCGCACCGCCAGCCTGCAGCAATGGGACCAGCACAAGCCCCGCCCCCACATGGTCCAGCGCGCCATGCAGGCGCTGGAAAAAGCCTTGCCGCCGCAGTGGCTGCAGCCCATGAAGCTGCTGGGCCTGGGCGACTGGCAAAAGGGCGCGCAACACGCCAACGGCCAGCCCGAATGGGCCGCCTGCCACGACGCGCTGGCCGCCATTGACGACTTTGCCAGCCGCCACGGCCGTGCGGCCGAATGGAATCTGGACGACTACGAGATCTGCCAGATGGCCAGGCGCCTGAGCGACGAAGTCGGTGAGCTCGACGCCGGCGCCCAGGCCCAGAACATGGACCTGGCCGCACGCGTGGACCTGGTGCGGCTGATGCTGCGCATGCTGGGCCTGCAGGAAAGCACGCCGCTGGCCGGCGAGCCCGCCATCCGCCGCGCGCTGGATGCCGCCTGGTGGCGCCGCATGCTGCGCCGCCACGTCACGCGCACCGTGGAGGCTGGCGCCGTCAAGCTGGGCATCGTCAACCGCAGCGCCGGCGGCTATGCCAGCAATGCCACCGTGCGCCGGCGCACCGCGCAGATCGAACGCAACGCCCGCGCGCTGGAGCGCAGCCTCTACCGAAACGAGGCCGGCCAGGTCTTCACCCTGGCCGAGCTGGCCGCGCTGTCGCCGGCCAACCCCGTGATCCGTGGCGGCGAGCTGATGACGCGCATCCGCGGCGCAGAGGAATATGCCGACGCGCGCAGCCACGTCGGCCTCTTTCTCACGCTGACGGCGCCCAGCCGCTTTCACGCCGTCACGCTGGGCAGCGGCGGCCGGCCGCGCCCCAATCCCCATTACGACGGCCGCAGCACGCCGCGTGATGCCCAGCTGTGGCTGCGCACCATGTGGGCGCGCGTGCGATCGCACCTGGGCCGCCAGCGCATCGCCATGTACGGCATCCGCGTGGCAGAGCCGCACCATGACGCCACGCCGCACTGGCACGCCCTGGTCTGGGCCGAGTGCGAGGAGCACGCCCAGCACATCGAGGCCGCCATCCGCAAATGGTGGCTCAGCGAAGATGGCGACGAGCGCGGCGCCCAGCGCAACCGCGTCAACGTCAAGCGCATGACCGGCGGCGGCGCTGCCGGCTACGTGGCCAAGTACATCGCCAAAAGCGTGGGCCATGCGGTCCTGGCCGACCACCTCGACGTGGTGCAGGGCCGCCTGTGGGATGTGGAGCGGGGCGGCATGCCCGGCCACCGCCGCGTGGACGCCTGGGCCGCCTGCTGGGGCATTCGCCAGTTCCAGGCCGTGGGCATGCCCAGCGTCTGCGTCTGGCGCGAGCTGCGCCGTGTCAGCAAGGACCAGGTCGAACAGATCCGCATCGACGGCGACAAGGCCAGCTGGAAGGCCTGGGGCGCCAGCCACCGCCACGGGCCCGACATCCCCGCCGACTGGCGCCGCTACATGGAAGCCATGGGCGGCCACTGCCTGGCCCGCGACCGCTGGCACCTGCGCATGGCACGCCGCCCCGTGCCCGCCGGCGCCGTCAACCAATACGGCGAGGCCATCGCGCCCGGCTGCGGCCGCGTGGTGGGCCTGGAAACCCGGCGCGGCCAGTGGCTGGTCTCGCGCCGCATCGCCTGGCGCAGCGTGGCGCGCGCCACGCTGGAGTTCCAGGAAGCCCAAGGTGCAGAAAGCGCCGAGGGCGCCAACGTGGCCCCGCCGACCCTGCCCGCCCGCGCGCCGCTGGCGCGCGCTTGGACTGGTTTCAATAACTGTACGGCCCGGCTCACGGGCCACACGCTGCGCGCCCTCATCGGCCGCGGCGGGCACCAGCGCGAGGACCGGGCCAACCCGGCCGGGCCCGATTCGGGTGCCGATTCAGTGCTGCACCGCCCCGCATCCGGCGCCACGCCATCCAACCACCCTTTCTTTACCAGCTGATCCACCCCAGGAGGACCCACCATGCACCACAACATCACCGCCCTGCGCAGCTACCGCGCCACCCTCATCCCCCACGGCGTGGACGCCGCGCAGCTGGATCAACTGGCCGACGCCCGCCTGCTGCCCGTGCTGCGCCTGAAGGCGGCCAGCGCCAGCCACGCCCAGGCCTGCGCCCTGCTGGCCAGCGGCCGGCCCGTGCTGCGAGTCGAGCGAGTTGAGCGTGTGGAGCGCAAGAAGGCAGGCAAGTCCATCACGCCGCGCCAGGCCTGATCAAGCACCGGACACGACATCGGAGAACACCGCAATGACGCAACAGAACATGGAACTCTTTCACAGCGCCCCGCGCCTGGACACCCAGGGCATCGCCAACTACCTGGGCCTGAGCCGCGAGCACGTCACCGCGCGCCTGACCAAGCGCCCGGACTTTCCCAAGCCCTTCATCAACGCCAGCCGCCGCATCCGCTACTGGCGCATGGCCGACGTCAAGGCCTGGGCCGAGGGGCGCCGGTGAGCCGGCACCAGGCCATCGCCATGCGCTCAGTGATCGCTGCCCGCAAGAAAACGGCGTGCCTGATCACGCGCCCCGTCGAAGATCTGCCGGGCCATAGGCTGCGGCACGCTGGCCGGCAGGCGCGGCTGCAGCCGGTCGATGGCGCCGTCCAGCGCCTCGACCATCTCCACCATGCTCTCCCACAGGCCTGCGATGCGTGTGGTCTCGGCCAGGGCCTTCCAGTGGCGGCGCTGGATTTCGGCCAGGCGGTAGTGACGGCTGCGCCCCGGCAGGGCCATGGCCATCCTGGCGCGCTGGCGGGCAATCTTGCCGTGGCCATGGCCGATGATGGGCCAGGCCGACAGCACGTCGTACAGAGGTGTCATCTCATAGCCGCCGCCCGGCTGCAGGAACACCGAGAAATTCTTGGCATGCCCGTCCGTGGCCGCCAGCAGCCAGAACGCCAGCTGGGCCATCACGAAGCGGGCGCAATCCTGGGCAGGCTCGCTGCCATGCTGCAGCACCTGCAGGCACTGCAGCATGCCGGGCCCGCCGTGGGTCTCGTACTTGTTGGCGCTGGCAACGCCACGCACCTGGCAGAAATCTTCCTGCGGCAGACGCGCAATCCAGCCCTGGGCCGTCCAGGCGCGGTCAAAGCGCTCCACGCACAGCACCTGCTGCCCGCCAAAGCTCTCGATGCTGCTGTCGGCCACGGCAAAGCCCAGCTCGGCCAGCAGGCGGGCGCACAGCCACTCATTGGCCACTGACTCGCTCAGGTCGTAGTGCCAGTGCGGCACCACGCCGATGGCCGGCTTCAGGATATGCGTGGTCGGCGTCGCGCCCAGCGGACGGCACCACTGGCCGCCATGGCGCAGCACCGCCGTTTTCTCCTGCGCACCGGCAATGGACAGCCTGAACTCCTGGTCCACCTCCAGTGCACCAAACCCGCCACCCAGGCTGGCCAGGTGCTCTGCAATCTGCGCCTCGCTCAGCGGCTCGAAGCGCACCTGGTCAAAACCGTCGGGCACGGCCCCCTCGGGCAGCAGCTGCACGGCACCCACGCAATCGCGGCCGATGGCCTCCAGCAGCGAAAACGCGTCGATCCCGCGCAGTCCGAAGCGCTGGTGAATGCGCCGGCGAATGCCCTCGCCGTCCGGCAGCAGGTTGTCGAAATAATGGGCCACCACCTCGCCCGCCACCGTCAGGTCGCGCGTGAAGGGCATGGACAGTGACAGCGGCCGCGCATGCGCGCTCTGCGGCCAGGCCGGGTCATAGGCGAACACATGGCGGCCCGTGCGCGTGACCTCCCAGGTGCCCACCCGCTCCCCATTCATCCAGACGCCCAGCGCCGCCATCACCAGGAACCTTTCGGCTTGCGGTCCTGCCAGTGCGGCGGCAGCGCCTGCGGCTTGAAGGCCACGGGGCGGTCGGCGGGCTTGCGGGGCACGTTGTCACCCGCGTACGGTTGTGGAGCTGGCTCGGCCACCCTCAACGCAGCAGGCGCAGGCACAGACATAGGTGCAGACGCAGGAGAAGCCACCGCATCCGCCCTGGGCCGCACGAGCAGATCGGCATCCAGCAGCTGCAGGATCTCCATCAGCTGGCGCACGCTGATGGCGGCCGGGTCACGCTCTATCGCCGCCACACGCGACTGGGACACGCCCAGCCGCTGTGCCAGTTGGGCCTGGCTCACGCCAGCGGCCTTGCGCAGCGACTTCAGGTGCAGCGCAAGCTGATCGGGCAGTTGCAACAGGTGGTCCATGGTGTTCTCCTGGCCAGGGCATTCAAAATATCATCTCAAGATGATGAATTGAAATTATCACTCTAGAATAATATTGTCAACATATCATATTGGAGTGATATTTCTGACAGCCATACTGCCTACAACCGTGCCGCGATGTCCTCGGCCGTCTCCCGGTAATAGGTGTTGAACAGCTCGTTGATATCCACGTGGCCGCTGATGCGGGCCAGCGTCATCACATCCACGCGCTTGCTCAGCCAGGTCAGCGCCGTGGCTCGCAGGTCATGGAAGCGCAGGCCCTGCACCATCACCCGGTCGCGCAGCTTGCGGTAGAGCGTGTCGCGGCTGGCGTCGCTGATGGTCCAGTAGGCGTCGCGCCCCGCAGCCTCGGCGGCGGCGTCCAGCACGCGCAGCAGGCGCACGGCACGGCGCGTCAGCGGCACATGGCGCTCGCCCACCTTGGCCTCGGTCTTGTGGTGCGGCAGGTGGTAGACCCGGCGCTTGAGATCCACATTGCTGCGGCCCATGCGCAGGATCTCGCCGCTGCGCATGGCCGTGTGCAGGGCCACCAGCATGGTCCAGGCCGTCTGCTCCATGGCGGTGACAGGCGCCAGGCGCGGCGAGACATTGGCCGAGCGCAGCATGCGCCGCACCTCGCTCCACTGCCCCGTGCGCCGGCGCGCATGGGACTTGGCCGGCAGCTTGATCTCCGGCCAGGGGCTCTTGCCCACCCATTTCCACTGCTTGACCGCCAGCGTCCAGATGGGACGGAATTGCTGCGCCTCGCGCAGCACGCTGGCGCCGGAGACCTGCTGCAGCCGCGCATCGCGCCAGCGCGCCAGGTCGTCGCCCGTGATCTCGTGGAACACCTTGGCCGCCAACTCGGGAAACTCGCGCAGCCAGGCATCAAAGCGCAAATGGTCGGCCCGCGCCGTGCTGGCCGTCTTTTTGTCGGTGACCTCGCGCCGATAGCGCTCCACCGCCTCGGCCAGCGTGCGCCGAGGAAACTCCCCGCGCGCCCCGGCCAGAATGGCCGCCTCCTCGGCCACGGCCCAGCCCTGCGCCTCGGCCTTGGTCGCCCGCGTGGCGGTGCGCCGGATGCCCGCACGCTCCACCTCGGCCCGCCAGCCGTTCTTCACCTTCCGGAAATACGCCATCCCACCTCCTGCAGCCCGCGCGGGATCACAAGCGGGATCTGCGCGGGATTGTGATGTGATTTTGCGCTGTTTTGTGCCGGTTTCAACCCGCTCCGTTTTGCCCCCAGAACCCAGAAAAAAAGCCCGCCTCCTCTACAGGAAGCGGGCTTGAGCAGTGTTCGCCGCAGTTGAGCGGCGTTGGTGCGTGGTGCGCGGGGGGGGACTCGAACCCCCACACCATTGCTGGCGTCAGGACCTAAACCTGGTGCGTCTACCAATTTCGCCACCCGCGCTGGTTCTTGAGGGAGCCGCCTGCGCGGCGGCTCCTAGGTCAGGGCGCAGATTCTAGCCGCAATTGCGGGGTGCATTGCCATACCCCGGATTTGAGCGGCGGCCTCTGCGTTTTCGCCGCCTCAATGCGTGGGCTCGCGGCGCACGCGGAACACGGCGGCGTACATGGCCGGTAGCGCCAGCAGTGTCAGCACGGTGGCCACGATCAGCCCGCCCATGATGGCCACGGCCATGGGGCCCCAGAACACGCTGCGCGACAGCGGGATCATGGCCAGCACGGCGGCGGCAGCCGTCAGCACGATGGGGCGCAGGCGGCGCACGGCGGCTTCGATGATGGCGTCCCAGGCCGGCACGCCGCGCGCGCGGTCGGTCTCGATCTGGTCGATCAGGATCACCGAATTGCGCTGGATCATTCCCATCAGCGCCACCACGCCCAGCAGCGCCACGAAGCCGAAGGGCCGGCCCAGCAGCAGCAGCGCCGCCGCCACGCCGGGAATGCCCAGCGGCCCGGTGATGAACACCAGCAGTGAACGGCTGACACTGCGCAGTTGCAGCATGAGCAGCGTGAAGGTGAGGAACAGCATCACCGGCACGCCGGCGACGATGGCGTCCGAGCCCTTGGAGCTTTCCTCCACGGCGCCGGCCACATCGATGCGGTAGGCCGTGTCGCCCGCAGCGTGCCAGCGAGCCTCGATCTCGCGCAGGCCCGGCAGCAGCGCATGGGTCAGCGTTGCGCCCTGCAGGCCTTCGCGCACATCGCCCTGCACGGTGATGGCGAACATGCGCTTTTCTCGCCACATCACGCCGGGCTCCCAGACCATCACGGGCTTGGCGATCTGCGTGAGCGGGATCGACTTGCCCGATGCCGTGGGCAGGTAGGCGTTGGCGATGTCGGTGATGGCGTCGCGCTCCGAATACGGCGTGCGCAGCACGATGTCGATGAGCTTGTCACCCTCGCGGAACTGGCCCACGGTGGAGCCGCTGAGCATGACGCGGGCCGCCTGTGCGATGGCCTGGCTGCTCACGCCCAGGGCGCGCGCCTTGTCCTGGTCCACCTCCAGGCGCACGGCCTTGACGGACTCGTTCCAGTTGTCGTTGACGCCGCGCATGTCGGCGTTGGCGATCATGACCTGCTTGACCTCGTCGGCATAGGCACGCAGCTTTTGCGGATCGGTGCCGGAGACGCGGAACTGCACCGGATAGGGCACGGGAGGCCCGTTGGGCAGCAGCTTGACGCGGCCGCGCACCTCGGGGAACTCCTGGGCCAGCAGCGCCGGCAGCGATTTGCGCAGACGCTCGCGCGTGGGCAGGTCCTGGGCGACCAAGATGAACTGCGAGACGTTGTTCTGCGGGAACACCTGGTCCAGCGGCAGGTAGAAACGCGGCACGCCCGAGCCCACCCACTCGCTGACCGTGCGCACGCCGTCCAGCTGCATGAAGCGCTCTTCCACGCGGCGCGTGACGGCTTCGTTGGCGGCCAGCGACGTGCCCTCGGGGAACCAGATGTCCACCAGCACTTCGGGCCGGCTGGAATCCGGGAAGAACTGCTGCTGCACGCGCGACATTCCCACCAGGCCCAGCGCGAAGACCAGCACCGTGATGGCGATGGTCAGCCAGCGGTGCGTCACGCACCAGTTCACGGCGCGCCTAAAGCGGTTGTAGAACGGGCTGTCGAAGACTTCATGCTCGGCCGACGAGGCATTGAGGTTGGTCTCCTCGATGGGCACCTCGCCCGAGGCCACCTCGGGCGGCAGCGTGGCCGCGTGCGGCGGGCGCTTGAGCAGCAGCATGCCCAGGTAGGGCACGAAGTACACCGAGGCGAACCAGCTGAGCACCAGCGCAATCACCGTCACCGCGAAAATGGCGAAGGTGTACTCGCCCGTCATGGACTTGGCCATGCCGATGGGCAGGAAGCCCGCCGCCGTGATCAGCGTGCCGGTCAGCATGGGCTTGGCCGTGATCTCGTAGGCAAAGGTGGCGGCGCGGTACTTCTCGTAGCCCTCCTCCATCTTGCGCACCATCATCTCGACGGCAATGATGGCGTCGTCCACCAGCAGGCCCAGCGCGATGATCAGCGAGCCCAGCGACACCTTGTGCAGGCCGATGTTCCAGTACCACATGGCCAGGAAGGTCGCGGCCAGCACCAGCGGGATCGTGATGGCCACCACCAGGCCCGGGCGCGGGTCGATGTACCAGCGCTTCCACAGCGGCTGGTGGCCCTCGCGCTTGTGCAGGCCCAGGCTGATGAAGCTCACGGCCAGCACCACCACCACGGCCTCGATCAGCACCTGCAGGAATTCGTTGACCGAGTCGGCCACCGCCTTGGGCTGGTCCTGCATGTTGGCCAGCTCCACGCCGGCCGGCAGCGTGCGCGCGATGTCACCCACGGCGCCGCGCAGGGATTTGCCCAGGCGGATGATGTCGCCGCCCTTGGTCATGGACACGCCCAGGGCAATCGTCTCGCGCCCCTGGTGGCGCACCTTCACATTGGCCGGATCGGCATAGCCCCGGCGGATCTCGGCGATATCGCCCAGGCGCAGCTGCGCGCCCGATGCGCCGCGGATGGGCATGGCGCGCAGCTCATCCACCGCCAGGAACTGGCCGGCCACGCGCACCTGCACATCCTCGCGCGGAGTCTGCAGCACGCCTGCGCCCTCGATGGCGTTTTGCTGGCCCAGTTGGCCCAGCACCTGGTTCATGTCCAGGCCCAGCTGCGACAGGCGGCGCTGCGACAGCTCGATGTAGACCTTCTCGTCCTGCACGCCGAACAGCTCGACCTTGGCCACGTCGGGCACGCGCAGCAGGCGCTGGCGCACGTCGTCGGCCATGGTCTTGAGCTCGGCGTAGCTGAAGCCGTCGGCCTGCAGGGCGTAGATCACGCCGTAGACATCGCCGAACTCGTCATTGAAGAACGGCCCCTGCACGCCCTGCGGCAGGGTGTAGCGCATATCGCCGATCTTCTTGCGCACCGTGTACCACAGCTGCTGGACATCGCCGGGGCGCGAGTTGTCCTTGAGCTGGAAGATGATCATCGACTCGCCGGGCTTGGAGTAGCTGCTGATCTTGTCGGCGTAGGGCACCTCCTGCAGCGTGCGCTCGATCTTGTCGGTGACCTGCTCGGCCATCTGCTGCGCCGTGGCGCCGGGCCAGTTGGTGCGCACCACCATGGCGCGGAAGGTGAAGGGCGGGTCCTCGTCCTGCCCCAGCTGGAAATACGAGGCAAAGCCCAGCAGCAGCAGCACGACGATGAAATAGCGCGTAAGCGCCACATGGTCCAGCGCCCAGCGCGAAAGATTGAAGTGCGCGCCCTGCGGCGCCTTGTGTTTGGGCCCGCTCATTGGGCCGCTCCGCTGGGCGCAGCGCCTGCGGCGGCAGGCGCCTGTGCAGGCTGTGCCTGTTGCGGCCGCTGCTGTGCCGGCTGCGGGGCCTTGTCATAACGGTCCTGATAGACCGTGACCTTCTGGCCTGGCGTGAGCACATGCACGCCGGCGGCCACCACCTGCATGCCGGGCGTCAGGCCAGCGGCAATCACGGCCTCGTTGCCATCGGCCGTGGCCAGTTGCACGGGCTGCAGCTTCACCGTGCTGCTGGCGGCATCGAACACCCACACGGCCGTGCCCTGGCCACCGCCGCCTTCCTGGCGCAGCGCCGTGGTCGGCAGCTTGATCACGGGCTGGCCCGTGGGGCCCATGCCCTCGGGCAATGCGTGGACCGTGGCACCCAGCGGCGGCACGGCGGCGGCGTCCGAAGTGGGCAGTGCCACCTTCACCTGGTAGGTGCGCGTGACGGGATCGGCGCTGGCCGCCACCTCGCGCACCTGACCCTGCAGCGGCTGCATGCCGGCCGACCAGGGACGCACATTCACCTTCTGGCCCACGCGGATGGCGCCGCGCTTGTCTTCGGGCACCACGAACACCACGTCGCGCGGGCCGTCCTGGGCAATGCGCACCACGGGTGAGCCGGCCGACACCACCTGGCCGGGCTCGGCGTCTATGCCGGTCACCACGCCAGGCACATCGGCCAGCAGTTGGGCATAGGACTCCTGATTGCTCTGCGATGCCAGCTGCGCCTTGGCCTGGTCCAGCGTGGCCTGGGCGGACTTGAGCGTGGCCTCGCGCCGCTCCAGCTCCGCACCACTGATGAAGTTCTGCGCCTTCAGCTGCGAGTAACGCCTCACATCGGCGGCGGCAAGATCGCGCTGCGTGGTCGCGGCCGCCACCTGGGCGCGCGCGGCGTCAGCTCCCAGCCGGTAGTCGCTGGCATCGAGCCGCGCCAGCAACTGGCCGGCCTGCACGTGCTGGCCCAGCTCCACCTCGCGGCGAACGAGCTTGCCGGCCACGCGAAAGCCCAGGCGCGACTCTATGCGCGCGCGCACCTCGCCCGCGTACTCCAGTTGCGTGTCCAGCGCGCCCACGCCTACGGTGAGCAGCTTGACGGCGCGAACCGGCTCGGGCGGCGGTAGAGGCTGGCGCCCTGCAGCTCATCGACCTTGTCCAGGATGCGCAGCCCGCCCTGCACCACCAGA
>NZ_JFYT01000097.1:0-18452 GCF_000632165.1 Delftia sp. RIT313
GGCATGCAGGTAGTGCGCGATTGTCGCGCAGATTGCGCGATCACCGCGCAACGCGTGCTGCAGCCCCTCGTCTTTGCGCTGCCTCAAAACTAATCTTGGGCGCAGGCCATGGCATGAACCGGCCATGACATCGAACAACGCAACGGAGACAAATCAATGCGCACCCAAGTCGCCATCATCGGTGCAGGCCCTGCCGGCCTGCTTCTCGGTCAGCTGCTGTACCGCGCGGGCATAGACAACGTCATCATCGAGCAGCGCAGCGCCGACTACGTGCTGGGCCGCATCCGTGCCGGCGTGCTCGAACAGGTCACCGTGGACCTGCTGGAGCAGGCCGGTGCCGACGCCCGCATGCGCGCAGAAGGCCTGCCGCACGACGGCATCGAGCTGCTGTTCGGCGGCCAGCGCCACCGCATCGACCTGCATGGCCTGACCGGCGGCAAGCGCGTCATGGTCTACGGCCAGACCGAGGTCACGCGCGACCTGATGGAAGTGCGCGCCGCCGAGGGCCTGACCACGGTCTACGAGGCCAGCAACGTGCAGCCCGTGGGCTTCGATGGCGACAGCCCCGTCGTGCGCTATGAGAAGGACGGCCAGGTCCATGAGCTGCAATGCGACTTCATCGCCGGCTGCGACGGCTTTCACGGCATCTGCCGCGCCAGCGTGCCGCAGGACAAGGTGCGCACCTTCGAGAAGGTCTACCCCTTCGGCTGGCTGGGCCTGCTGTCGGACACGCCGCCCGTCTCGCACGAACTGATCTACGCCCAGACCGAGCGCGGCTTCGCACTGTGCAGCCAGCGCAGCGCCACGCGCAGCCGCTACTACCTGCAGGTGCCGCTGACCGAAAAGGTCGAGGACTGGAGCGACGAGGCCTTCTGGCACGAACTGCGCCTGCGCCTGGACCCCGAGGCACGCGAGCGCCTGGTGACCGGCCCCTCGCTGGAAAAGAGCATTGCCCCGCTGCGCAGCTTCGTGACCGAGCCCATGCGCTTCGGCCGTCTGTTCCTTGCCGGCGACGCGGCCCACATCGTGCCGCCCACGGGCGCCAAGGGCCTGAACCTGGCCGCCTCGGACGTGGGCTACCTGTCCAGCGCCTTCGCGCAGTACTACCGCGACAAGGCGCCCGAAGGCATCGACGGCTACTCCGAGCAATGCCTGCGCCGCGTCTGGAAGGCCGAGCGCTTTTCGTGGTGGATGACCTCGCTCATGCACCGCTTCCCCGATGCGGGCGGCTTCGACACCAAGGTGCAGGAGGCGGAACTGGACTACATCGTCAACTCCCGTGCAGGCTCGACCTCGCTGGCGGAGAACTATGTGGGGTTGCCGCTGGCGTGAGCCCAGGGCAATAGCGAGGGGCAGCGCCCGCATTGATGCGCGCCTGTCGCCACAGCATTGCGCAAATTTGCAGCCCGCCTCGCCCGGACGGGTGCGGGCGAGGAGTAAGCTTGTCGGGTTATGGCGCACATCACGTTTCCCCCTCCCTATATCGCCCCCCAGAATGCAGCGCAGTCGCTGCGCGACGCAGGCTATGCGGTGCTGCGCCCCGATGAATTCGCGGCCTGGGCAGGCGTGTCATTGACCGAGCTGCATGCGCTCGATGCCGACTGGGCCCAGCTGCCGCCCGATGCCTTTCTGAAGGACGGCGGGCGCTACCGGCGCCGCCGCCATTCCTGCTTCATCGCGGGGCAGGACGGGCTGCAGCAGGTGGAGCACCGCGCGCACTGGCAGCCGGTGGAATACAACGCCCTGCATGGCGGCATGCTGCGCATGTTCGATCCCATGCGCGACGCCACGGCGCAAAGCGCCACCTGGAGCCGGCTGCTGCTGGCGCTGGCCGGCCTGTCCGACCAGGTGTTCTGCGCCCAGGGCGATGATGTGCAGCACGAGCGCTGGTTCATCGAGTCCCACCAGTTCCGCATCGACACCACGGACGGCATTGGCCGGCCCACGCCCGAAGGCGCGCACCGCGACGGCGTGGACCTGGTGGCCGTGATCCTGGTCGGGCGCGAGGGCGTGAAGGGCGGCGAGACACGCATCTTCGAGGCCACGGGCCCCAGCGGCCAGCGCTTCACGCTGACCGAGCCCTGGTCGGTGATGCTGCTGGACGATGCCCGCATGATCCACGAGACCACGCCCATCCAGCCAGAGCAGCCGGGCGGCGTGCGCGATACCCTGGTGCTGACCTATCGCCGCCAGGGTTTCCAGGGCTCGGAGCTGACGCGTCGCCGCAAGGATTGATGCAGCTCAAGACGCTGGCGCATGATGGGCGCACACTTTGGTTCATCGACCCGGCCGCCCCCGATTGTTGACGGCGGCCAAGCACAAAGGAGAAAACGCATGTTCAAGCACATCCTGGTTCCCGTGGACGGCTCCAACAGCTCGATGCTGGCGGTACACAAGGGCGTGGAGCTGGCCAAGGCCTTTGGCAGCACGCTGACGGCGGTCTACGTGGTGGACCCCTATCCGTTCACGGGCGTGGGCGCCGACTTCGCCTACGGCCAGTCGCAGTACCTGAGCGCGGCCACGGCCGAGGCCAACACTACGCTGGACGCCGTCAAGAAGATCACCGACGAGGCCGGCATCACCGCCACCACCGTGGTGGGCGAAGGCCATGCGGTGCACGAAGGCATCGTGCGCGTGCTCGAGAGCACGGGCGCCGACCTGATCATCATGGGCTCGCAAGGCCGCCGTGGCCTGGAAAAGCTGATGCTGGGCAGCGTGACCCAGCGCGTGCTGGGCGCCGTGCGCGTGCCGGTGCTGGTGGTGCGCGAGTAATCACCGGGCCGCTCGGCCCTTTGCCGGGTGAAACGTCAACGGCTCCCTCGGGAGCCGTTTTTGTTGGTGCGCTGCAGGGGGAGAGGGCGATCAGCGATTGAGCAGCCGTGCCAGCCAGCCCTTTTTCTTGCGCTGCAGTTCCAGCTCCTGCAGCACTTCGTTCTTGAGCCTTTCCTTCTCGGCGGCAGGACTGGACTCGCGCGCCATGCGCAGATAGGCCTTGGCCGAGTCCACGTAGCCGGTGTCTTCGTTGCGGATGTGGTTGAACAGCCAGCGCGAGAGCATGCCGTGCAGCTCGGCGGCCACGTCCTCGCCTGCATCGAAGCGGGTCTGCATCTCGATCACGCGGCGCGTGAACAGCTCGTGCACCTTCTTGTGCGGGCCGGCGAACATGTAGCCGGCGCTCTCGATCAGGCTTTCCTCGAACACGAAGTGCGAGACGGTGTAGTCGATCATCTCGCCGATGACATCGCCCAGGGCCTCACGGTCGGGCGACGAGCGCAGCTCGTAGAGCTTGTTGATGTAATCGACGATGCGGCGATGCTGCCGGTCGATTTCTGCAATCCCGGTGTCCAGCTCGGGGACCCAGACCAGCAATGCCATGACGTTCTCCAGGAATTCGGTGATTTCCAGAGAAGTATTCACGGGACTGTCACATAGCTCCTTGATGCAGATCAGGCTGATCTGCATCAATGAAATGCGGCGTTGGCCATTGCAGGCGGTGCCGGGCATGCAGCCCTGGCACCGCAGGCATGTCACTCGATCTTGGCGCCCGAGGACTCGACGATCTGCTTGGACTGCTTGAAGTCGGCCTGGAACATCTTGTCGAAGTCGGCCACGCTCATGGACTGGGGCTCGGCGCCCTGGGTCTGGATGGCGTCGCGCACTTCGGGCATGGCCAGCAGCTTGTTCACTTCGGCGTTGACCTTGGTCACGACGGCCGTTGGCGTGCCCTTGGGCATGAACAGGCCGTACCAGGTGCTCACGTCAAAGCCCTTGAGGCCCGATTCGGCCAGCGTGGGCGTGTCGGGCAGCGAGGACGAGCGCTTGGCCGAGGTCACGGCGATGGCGCGCAGCTTGCCGGCCTTGATCTGGCCGATGGCCGAGGGCACGGAGGACACCAGCAGGTCCACGTTGCCGGCCAGCGCGTCCATCAATGCCGGGTTGGATCCCTTGTAGGGCACGTGCACCAGCTGGATGCCTGCCGCCTTCTCCAGCAGCACGCCCGAGATGTGGATGCTGGTGCCATTGCCCGGCGAGCCGTAGGTCACCTTGCCCGGGTGCTGCTTGGCAGCGGCCACGATGTCGGCCAGGGTCTTGTAGGGCGAGTTCACGCTGGTGGCGATCACGATGGGCGTGTAGGCCACGTGGGCCACGGGCACCAGGTCCTTGACCGGGTTCCAGGGCAGGTTCTTGTAGAGGTAGGGGCCCAGGACCACGTTGTCCTTCTGGCCCATGACCATGTCGTAGCCCGTGGGCGCTGCCTTGGCGGCCTCGGTGATGCCGATGGTGCCGCCTGCGCCCGCGCGGTTGTCGGGCACCACGGTCCACTTGCTGACTTCGGTGAGCTTGTTGGACACCACGCGCGCGAGGATGTCGGTGCCGCCGCCGGGCGGGAAGGGCACGATCATGCGCACGGGCTTGTTCGGATAGTCGGCAGCCGCACCTTGGGCGGCTGCGGAAAAGCTCAGGCCCATGGCGGCGGCCACGGCGGTGCAGGTGATCAGTTGGCGGAACATGAAAGAAGAAACTCCAGGGTCTGATGGGGCGGTGCAACCCTCTCGCAGCGGACCGGCAGTGCCGGGCCGCCCATGCGGTGGGTTGTCGATGATCGGGGAGGGTGGTTCCGCCATCTTGCATTGGGAAACCCGCTATTTGGGCGGATTTCCGCAATCTGTGCCACAGGGGCTTCCACCAAGGAGCAGCTTGTGCCTGCTCCAGAGGGAAGCGGGCTATTTTATGCCGCCTTGGTGCCTGGCCGCAGGCCAGGCGCTCAGCCCTGCGCCAACTGCCTGTCCAGCACGCGCACCGTCTCGTACAGCACCCGGGTGCCGTCCAGCAGCTGGGCGGGTTCTATCCACTCCTCGGGCGCGTGGCTGCGGCCGTGGAGGCAGGGGATGAAGATCATGCCCATGGGTCCGGTGGGCGCCATGTAGACGGCGTCATGGCCGGCGCCGCTGGGCATGCGCATGTGGGCGTAGCCCAGGTTTGTGCAGGCCTGCTCCACGCCCTGCATGACCAGGCCAGCGCAGTCCGTGGGCTGGGAGCGGCTCACGTCGGCCATCTCGGCACGCACGCGCAAGGCGGCCAGCCCGGGCAGGACTTCGGCCAGCAGTTCCTCGGGGAAGCGCTCCAGCACGCCGGCGTGGTCGCTGCGCACTTCCATCATCATCTCGACCAGGCCGGGCACGGCGTTGGAGGCATTGGGCGTGAGCGAGAGCCGGCCCACGGTGGCCACCACATAGTGGGGTTGGCCATTGAGCGCAGCGGCCTTGCGGTTGGCCGCATCGATGATGCGCGCCGCGCCCACCAGCGCGTCCTGGCGGATGTCCATGGGCGTGGTGCCTGCGTGGTCGGCCTGGCCGCGCACGGTGAAGCCCACGCGGCGTATGCCCACGATGTTCGTCACCACGCCAATCGGCAGGCCGCGCTGCTCTAGCACCGGGCCCTGCTCTATGTGCAGTTCCACGAAGGCGGCCGTGCCTCCGGCGTTGCGCAGCGGGCGGTCCAGCGCCTCGGGCCGCGCGCCGATGCGGCGCATGCCTTCGGCCAGGGTTTCGCCTTGCGGGTTGCGGGCGGCCAGCATGGCGGCGTCCAGCTTGCCCGACAGCGCGCGGCTGCCTATGCAGGAGATGCCGTAGTCGCTGGGTTCTTCGGACAGGAAGTCGATCACCTCGAACGGGTGCTGCAGGGCGATGCCGTTTTCGTGCAGGCAGTGCGCGACCTCGATGCCGGCCAGCACGCCGATGATGCCGTCGAAGCGCCCGCCCATCATCACGGTGTCGCAGTGCGATCCGGTGGAGATGGGGGCGCGTTGCACCGGGCCTGGGGCAGCCGGCAGGCGGCCCACCAGGTTGCCGCCTTCATCCAGATGGACCTGCATGCCCGCTGCCTCGAACTGCCCGCGCAGCCAGGCACGGGCCTGGTTGAATTCAGGGGAGAAAGCGCGGCGCGTCCACGGCACGTCGGGCAGGGTGAAGGTGGACAGGGTCTCCACGCGGCGCCACAGGCGCTCGGCATTGATGGGGGGAAGGTTGGGGGCGGAGGAAGCGGGCAGGGCGGTCATCGGTCTCGGTGGCGTCTGGAGCAGCTGGGATCGGGCAGCCCGAATTCTCGCGCGAAAAAAGCAGTCCTCACGGCAGGGGGCGCAGGCCCGCCAGCAGACGCTCGAGCGTGTCGAAGCTCACGGGTTTGACCAGGTGGTGGTCCATACCGGCTTCCCGCGATCGTCTCAGGTCCTCCTCCTGGCCCCAGCCCGTGAGCGCGATCAGCACGACCTGGTCGCGGCCGTGCTCTGCACGGATGCGGCGGGCGACCTCCAGGCCGTCCATGCCGGGCAGGCCGATGTCCAGCAGCACCACTTCTGGCCTGAACGCCGCGTGCATGGCCAGGGCGCCGGGGCCGTCGCGGGCAATCTCGACTTCGGCGCCCAGCAGCCTGAGCAGCATGGCCAGGGTGTCGGCGGCGTCGATGTTGTCATCGACCACCAGGATGCGGCCGAAGGCCGTTGCATCCTCGGGCTGGGCATTCGGTGCCTGTCCCGCCAGGGGCTGCGCCTGGGTGGGCAGGGGCAGGTGCAGCCTGAATTCGCTGCCCTGACCCTTGCCTTCGCTGAGCGCCTGCACGCTGCCGCCGTGCATCTCGACCAGGCTGCGCACCAGAGTCAGCCCGATGCCCAGGCCGCCCTGCCCACGGCGGCCGTTGCGGTCCACCTGCATGAACAGATCGAACACCTTGCCCAGCAGGGCGGGCGGGATGCCGATGCCGTTGTCGCGTACCGAGACCACGGCCTGCGCGCCATCGGTCCAGGCGGACAGAACGATGTGGCCGCCGGAGTGCGAGTACTTGGCGGCATTGTTGAGCAGGTTGGAGACCATCTGCGCCAGCCGCATCGGGTCGGCCAGCAGCGATACGGGCGCGGCGGGCAGTTCCAGGCGCAACTGGTGGCTGCCTGCCTCCATGACCGCGCCGCTGGCCGCCACCACGCCTTGCAGCACATCGTTCAGGTCCACCAGTTCCTTGCGCAACTGGACCTTGCCCGTGGTGATGCGCGAGACCTCCAGCAAGTCGTCCACCATGCGGATCATGTGGTTGACTTGGCGCTCCAGCATCTCGTGGCTGTGGCGCACGCTGTCGTCGCCGTTGGCGGTGCGCTTGAGGATTTGCAGGCCGTGGCTGATGGGCGCCAGTGGATTGCGCAGCTCATGCGCCAGCGTGGCCAGGAATTCGTCCTTGCGTCGGTCGGCTTCCTTGAGGTGGTACTCGGCCTGTTTGAGTTCGGTGATGTCCTGGATGACGGAGCAGGTGCCTATGAGCTGGCCGTCGTCATCGCGCAGCGGCGCGCAGCTGACGCGCATCCACCATTCGCGGCCATCGTCGTCGGTGTGCAGCATCTCCAGCCCGGGCATGACCACTTCGCCGCGCAGCGCGCGCTTGCCGGGCCAGTTCTCGGGGGCAATGGGCTGGCCCTTGTCATCCCATCCCTTCCAGCGCGGCATGCGGTCCGCCAGGGTGGAAGGAATGGCGCGCGGCACGAAGCGGTCCATGAGCGCATTGCTCAATACCATGGTGCCGCTCATGTCGGAGACGCCCACGCCCGCAGGCATCTGGTCGATGATGGCGCGCAGCTTTTTCTCGTTGGCCTGCACCGCGACGTGGACCTGTTCGCGCACACGCACCAGCTGCAGCAGCGATGCGATGCGCGCCAGCAGCTCGCGCGCCGAAAAGGGCTTGACCAGGTAGTCGTCCGCGCCCGCGCGCAGGCCTTCGACCTGGGCCTCCTGGCCGGCCCGCGCGGATAGCATGATGACGGGAATGGCACGCGTGGTCTCGTCACTGCGCAGCGCATGCAGCAGCTCGAAGCCGTCGAGCACGGGCATCATCACGTCGGCCAGCACCAGGTCGGGCCGCTGGCGGTGGATGCTGGCCAGCGCGGCGCGGCCATCGCCCACGATCTCCACGTCATACAGCGGCTCCAGCAACTGGCCGATGTAGCTGCGCATGTCGGCGTTGTCATCGGCGCAGACGATGCGGGCGCGTGGGGGCAGGGCACCACCGTGCATGTCCCGCTGCATGTCCCGCTGCATGGGCCTGGCTTCGTCGCTGGCAGCCGGGGCGGGCTCGCCGGGCAGCCAGCGCAGGGCCTCATCCACCTGCGGGTGCGATGCAGGCGGGCGCGTGGGCCGGTGCTCGGCCGGAAGATGCGCATGCCCCCTGGGCAGGCGCACGGTGAAGCGGCTGCCTTCGCCCTCCGTGCTGCTGACCGTGACGGTGCCGCCATGCAGCCGCGCCAGCTCCTGCACCATGGCCAGGCCGATACCCGTGCCCTCGTGCGTGCGGGCCGGCTTGCCGGGAATGCGGTGAAAACGCTGGAAGAGATGGGGCAGGTGCTGGGGCGCAATGCCCGATCCGGTGTCGGTGACGGACAGCTCCACGGCACCATCGGCCCCGCCCGCGCCGTGCGCATCGTGCACATCGCGCAACGCCACTGCGATTTCGCCTTGCAGCGTGAACTTGAAGGCGTTGGACAGCAGGTTGAGCACGATTTTTTCGTACATGTCGCGGTCCACATGGACCGGTCCGTCCAGCGGTGGGCAATCCACGCGCAGCCGCAGGCCGGCTTGCTCCACGGCCGAGCGGAACATGCTGGCCAGCTCGGCCGTGGTGCGGGCCAGGTCCGTGGGCTCGTAGCTGGCCTGCATGCGCCCGGCCTCGATGCGCGAGAAGTCCAGCAGGGCATTGACCAGTTTTTGCAGGCGCAGCGCGTTGCGGTGGATCATCTGCGTCTGCCCGGCCGGCACCTGGCCGCCGTGCTCGCGCAGGGCATCTTCCAGCGGGCCCAGGATCAGGGTCAGCGGGGTGCGCAGCTCGTGGCTGACGTTGGAGAAGAACACGGTCTTGGCGTGGTCCACCTCGGCCAGGGCCTTGGCGCGCCGCGCTTCCTGCTCGTAGGCCTGGGCGTGCGCGACCACGCTGCCGGTGTGGCTTGCCACCATGTCGAGGAAGGCGCAATAGTCCACATCCAGCGGGCGGCGCGGGCTGACGCCCAGCACCATCACGCCCGATACCTGGCCGTCGCCCGACCAGCGCACAGGCACGATGCGCGCCAGACGCGAGGCCTCGGGCCAGGGGCCGCCCGGCAGGGACAGGCCCAGGGGCGCCAGTTCCACATTGGCGGGCTGGCCCGGCTGGGCCGCCTGATGCGCCTGATTCGCCTGATGCGCCTGGTCCGTTAGGTCCGCTCGGTCCGATGGATGGGATTGAACGGCACGGTCCAGCGGCCAGCGCGAGGGGTCGGCCGCCAGCTCCATGTCCAGATCCACGCCCGTGGCGCACAGCATCCTGAAGGCCGGGCCGCTGGCGCCTGCGCTGCCCGCGGCAGGGGGGTCCACGCATTCGTAGATGATGGCGAAGGGCACGTCGTAGGGGTTCTCGTCCAGCACGGCGCAGACTTTCTGGGCGGCGTCCCTGGCGTTGTGCATGTCCAGCGTGCGTATGCCCAGGCGGTGCAGCGTCTCCAGGCGCCTGCGGCTGACGATTTTTTCCGTGGTCTCGGTGCAGGGGCAGAACACGCCCTGCACGGTGACGCCGTCATCGGCCAGGATGGGGCCGTAGGTGAAGGTCACGAAGACCTCTTCCTGCGGCAGGTCTCGGTCGAAGAAGTAGCGGGCGTCGGTGGACCAGGTGGCCTCGCCGGTACGCATCACGCCCTCCAGCATGGGGCCGATATCGCTCCAGATCTCGCTCCAGCAGTGCGCGCCGGCCTGGCCCAGCGCCTGGGGGTGCTTGCTGGTTCCCAGGAAGGGGATATAGCCATCGTTGTAGATCAGGCGGAAGTCTTCGCCCCACCAGATGGTGATGGGAAAGCGCGAGCCCAGCGCCAGGCTCACGGCGTTGCGCAGGGTCTGCGGCCAGCCGTCCGGCGCTCCCAGGGGCGTGGCCGCCCAGTCGTGGGAACGCACGCGTGCCGGCATTTCGCCGCGCTGCGGCAGGAATCGAAAACTGTCTTCTGAGTTCACACTTTCTCCCACGGCAATTGCGGGTCTCGGGTCTCGGGCCTGGCCGCAGTCGCGGCTATTTTGACTTGGACTGGCCCGCTTGCCTGCCCCGGCCCGAGCCCGACAGCTTGCCGCCGCCGCTTTGCCTGTTCACGGTGGCCCAGGCGCGCTTTTCAGCTTCTTCGTGGCCCACGCCGCGCGACTCGTAGCTGTCTTCGATATGCCGAGCCTGGCGCTTTTGCTTATCGGTATAGGCCGATTTGTCACCTTGTGGCATGTCACTCTCCCTTGCGCGTCTGTTCCTGCTCCGGGGACGGTGGCAGCTCGATGGGCGGCGCCGTGGTGGGCGGGTCGATGGGCTCGGGCCCGCGCGGGCGGCCGGGCTGGCGGTTGGGATCATCGGGGGCCACGGGGTCGTTGGGCGTGGTCGGCACCTGGGGAATATTGGGTGCGTGGGGCAGAGGGTGGTTCATGGTGCGTGTCCTTTTGGGGGTGTGTGGTGATGAGGGGGGGCATGCCCGCTCAGCGCGCAGGCGTGGAGGTGGGGGCAGGCGTCGTGGCCGGATCAGCCTGCTGCGGTGCGGCGGAAGGCGCGGGCGGCGACACGGGCTGTGTCGCGGGAGACGGTGAGGGCGAAGGTGAGGGCAACGATGAGGGCGAAGGCGTTCCAGTCGCTCCAGTGGCGCTGGGCGCATCCAGCCGGCCCTTGGGGGCCATGAAGTTGAACATCAGCACCAGGATCAGTGCGACGGCGGCGGTGAGTGCGCCTATGCGCAGTGGCCAGCGTCCGTCGCGGATGTGGTTGTTCTCGCTGCGCTGGCGTTCGAGGGGGGCATGCATTCGGCGGGGTGAGTTGTCCATGGCGGGCTCCTTCAGTCCATGAGCTTTCACCTTAGGCCGGGTGGCGGCCTGCAACTGTCGGACAAGGCATGCCCTGCGGGAGCGACAAGCCGCTGCACGGCGGTGGGGCTTGGCAGGACGGGCCGGACAGGCTTTTGGACAGGCACGCCGCTTGCCACCAAGCCAGGTTTCAGGCGTGGCGCCTGCGCCGGTCGGCCGGTTCTATGCGCAGCAACTGGCGGTATTTGGTGACGGTGCGGCGCGCCACGACCAGGCCCTGGGCACCGAGCTGGCGTGCGATTTCAACATCCGACAGCGGCCGGGCATCGGACTCGGCCGCGATGATGTCGCCGATCAGCTCGCGGATGGCCGTGGCCGAGCAGGCATTGCCGCTGGCGCTGAGCATGGGGCGCGAGAAGAAATGCTTGAGTTCGAACACGCCCGTGGGCGTGGCCATGTATTTGTTGTTGGTCACGCGCGAGACGGTGGACTCGTGCACGCCCACTTCCTCGGCAATCTCGCGCAGCACCAGCGGCTTCATGGCCATGGCGCCGAACTCCAGGAACAGCTGCTGCTTGCGCACGATGGCCTGCGCCACGTCGAGGATGGTGGAAAAGCGCTGCTCCACGTTGCGCACCGTCCAGCGCGCATCCTGCAGGTGGTCGGCCAGTTGGTTCTGGCCGCTGCGGCGGTGGCGCTGAAACAGCTGCTCGTAGACGCGGTTCAGGCGCACGCGCGGCACGACCGCGGGGTTGAGGTGCACGTTCCAGCCGTTCTGGCCCCGGCGCACGATCACGTCGGGAACGATGTAGTCCACGTGGGAGGATCCGAAGTTCCAGCCCGGCCTGGGATTCAGCCGACGTATGCAGTCCAGCGCCTGCGTGATCTGCGCGGGCGGCACCTGCAGCGCCCGGGCCAGCCGGGGCACGTCGCGGGCGGCCAGCGCATCCATGTGGTCCTGCACCATGGCCTGGGCCAGCTGGCGCAGGTGGGCATCGCCGATCTGCGGGCATTGCAGCAACAGGCATTCGCCCACGCTGCGGGCGGCCACGCCGGCCGGGTCCAGCGATTGCACCAGGCGCAGGGCAATGAGCATTTCCTGCGCGTCAGGTGCGGGGCTGAGGGCCAGCAGGCCGGCCAGCTCCTGCAGGTCGGTGCGCAGATAGCCGTCGTCGTCCAGCGACTCCACGATGGCGCGGGCCATACACAGGTCGCGCGGCGTCATCGCCATCACATTGAGCTGGCCGTGCAGGTGCATGGCCAGCGTGGTCTCGCAGGCCGCCAGATCCATGGCCGTGCCTTCTCCATCCATCCCCTGGCGCGCGCCGGTATGCATGTCGGCCAGCCACAGGTCGCGGTCGTCGGCGGGTTCGGTGGCGGGGCCGGGCAGGTGGTCGGCCGGGTCGGGCGGGTGCTGCGTGCCGGGGAGATCGCGGTCCATGTCCAGACCGATGCCCATGCCGATGCCTTCATCCATGCCCGTGTCCGGGGACAGGCCTGCCTCCGGGGCCAGCCTGCCCATGCCGCCTTCCCGGTCCTCTTCACCCAGCTCCTTGCCGTCGAGCAGCCCCTGTTCGTACTCGCCGTCCTGCGCATCCTGCGGGTCTTCCAGGAACGGGTTGTCCTCCAGCTTGCTGCGCACCACGGCGGCAAAGTCCAGGGAGGACATCTGCAGCATCCGCACTGCAAGCTGCAGGCGGGGAGAAAGCGTCTGGGACTGGCGTATGTCCGCCCTGAGGTGCATGGAACCCATTTCATCTCCTTGGTGCGATGACCCGAAGACGCAAGCTCCATGCCGCCATGCGGGCGGCGAATCGTCTGGATACACTTTGGGCACGAAACCTGCTGTGGTCTCCCTGCGCAGGCGGCACGGGGCCCAGGGTTTTGCCGCCGCTGCGGGGGATCGGTTCTGGAACAGCGGGGCCGGTCATGGCGTCCACGGCAGAAATTGCCGTTTGGGCGCAAGGTTTTCTGCAAACTTTGCCATGTACCAGTCCACCAGCTTCCACACGGTCCCGCCCCCGGGGGCCCAGAATTCCGTTCCACGGGAGGCGCCGCGTGATGCCCTGCCCGAAGATCCCATGTCCATACGCCTGAGGTTGGTCCTGCTGCTGCTGGCCTTGCTGGTCTTTGTGCTGGCGGCCTCGTCCTGGCTGCTGTTGCGCGCCTACCAATCCGAGCATGCGGCGCAGGAGCAGGCCGCGCGCGTCAGCAGCATGGCCGTGGCCCGTCTGCTGGACAAGGAGCCGCGCACGGCCGGCGCCGACCAGGTGCTGGCGGCCCTGGGGCCCTTGCTGGACTCCGGCTGGCCCGGCTTTCTGGTGGACAGCACAGGCCGCGCCCTGCCGGCCGGGCCCGGCGCGGCAGCCGACCTGCCTGCCTTGCCCGCCGATTTCAGCGAGCGGCTGGCGGCCAGCCTGGCGCAGGCTGCGCCCGGCGCGAAAAGTGCGGCGCAAGGCGCAGAGCAAAGCGCTGGGGAGGGCGCAGGGCAGGGCGCTTCGCAGGGCTGGCTGGATCTGCCAGATGCGCAGGGCGGGCCGCTGCGGGCCTTCTTCAGCAAGTCCGCCCAGGGATGGACCTGGGTGAGCTGGGTCCCCTGTTCTGCGCTGGACCCCGCATGCTCCCGGCCCCTGAAGGGGGTGATCTGGGTGGCCATCGTTTTGTTTGCGGTGGCGGGCCTGGGACTGGCGCGGCTGGCGCTGCGGGGCAGCGCGGCCCTGGTGTTGCCGGCAATGGGCGGCAAGGCGCAAGACCATGGCCAGGGCGGCGGTGATGCCGGCCGGCCCGAAGGCGCTGCGGTGGACGCTGCCGGCCTCGAAGCAGCCGCTGCCCGTCTCCAGAGCGAACGCCTGCAGGTGGTGGGGCGGCTGGCAGGCCGGTTTTCCCATGAGTTCAACAACCAGCTGGGCATTCTGAGCAACAGCGCCTATCTGATAGAGCGGCGCTCCGAGGATCCTGGCCTGCGCCTGCCCGCCCAGGCCATGCTGCGCTCGGTGGACACGGCGAGCCGCCTCACGCAACAACTGTTGCGTTTTGGGGCGCACCATTGCACGCATGCGCTGGTGGTGGACCTGTACCGCTGGCTGCCCGGCCTGCAGGGCACGCTGGCCGTGGTGCTGGGCAAGCGCATGGCGCTGGAGGTGGCGGAGCCTGCCGAGGCCAGTCAGCCCGGCCAGCCGGCGCCGCGATTGGGCGTGCATGTGGACCCGGATGAGCTGGAGCTGGCGCTGATCAGCATTTTTCTCGCCATCCGCGAAGCGATGACCGATGGCGCGCAGGTGCACATGGCCGCCCGGCCCCTGTCCGAGGACCTGGCCCAGGCCCAGGCCGCAGCTTCTCGCGGGGATGCGCTGGTGGAGATCCGCATCGAGGCCCTGGCCCACGGGGCGGGCGCCGCCAGCACCGGCTCCGGTACCGGCGAGGCGGGCGCGCCACGGTTGGAACGTGTGGAAAGGCAGGACCCGCCGCCTGTCTTCACTCCATTGAACGATGCCGATGCGGACGCCACCTGCGGCCTGAGCCTGGCGCGCCGCCTGTGCCTGGAGCGCGGCGGCGTGGTGCGGGCCGAGGGTGAGCATGGCCGCTGCCTGGCGGTCTCACTGGTGCTGCCGCGCGTGGCCATGGCGGCGCAGGACTGCCTGGCGCAAAGGCTGGACTGACAGGCTGCCTGGCCGCTTTCAGCGCGGCACGCTCCGCTTGCACAGGTTGAAGATGGCCAGCAGCGCAACGGCGCAGGCCAGAGAGACGAAGATGGACATGGAGGTGGCCGGAGCCTCCGTCTGCGCATTCATGGCCGAAGGCCCCAGCATCGGCGCCAGCAGCCAGCCGCCCAGCAGTGCGCCTATGGCGCCTATGACCACGTTGAGCAAAATGCCTTGCTCGGCCTGGGTGTTCGTGACCATGCTGGTAATCCAGCCGATCAGGCCACCCACCATCAGCCAGATGAGGAAGTCCATGGCATCGCCCTTGAAAAAAAGTTACGGTTGGTGGTCAAGGGCAATCGGCGTGCCCGGCTCCTGCAGGCCGTTCAGAGCCTCGGCTTGTCAGGGGCGGTGTCCTGGTCCGAGGCAGGGCGAATCTCTGCACGCTCCGCCTCATGGCCCGAAGGCGTCTGGGCATCCAGGCCCCGGTCGGGCGACTCGCTGACCTGGGGCAGGTCGGCGGCGTGCTCTATCAATTCCTCGATGATGAAGCGGCCATAGAGTTGGGCGCGCTCGGCGCCGGCGGCCTTCAGGGCATCGGCGGCCGTGCGTGCGGCCTCGTCGTTGTCCACGCGCACCACCAGCCAGTGGTAGCCGCGTTCGGCCAGGGCCTGGTGGGCCTTGACCAGGTTGAGCTCCTGGCCCACGGCGGCAACGGGGCTGGCCTGGCGCAGGTCTTCATCGATCTGGGCCAGCATTTCCCGGTCGGAATAGCGCTGGATGTCCTGGGCGGGCAGGTCCAGCGCCTGCAGCGCGGCCACGCCGTCATCGGCCTGCGCAGCTGTGGGAAACGAGACCACCATGTGGCCCACGGGCTTGAAGACACCGTAGGCGCGGGGAGGAGAGGAGTCCATGGGCTTGTCCTTGGTTGCACGAAGGTGCAAGCAAGGTGGCAAGCAGCGTGCCTGCAAGTTTGGGTGTCAGCCGTGCTCGGCGTCCGTCTCGCCCTTTTTGCCGCCCGCATAGTCCCTGAGCCGGTTGTACAGGGTCTTGAGGCTGATGCCGAGCACGGCCGCCGTGCGTTCCTTCTGGTACTTGCACTGCTTGAGCGTGGCCTGGATGAGCAGCCGCTCGGCCTGCGCCATGGTCATGCCGATGGGCAGCTGTATGGTGGCCGGCTCCGTGTCGGGCAGGTCGTAGGTGGCGGCTGCATGCGCGTGGTCGGCGGGCGCATGCGCTGTGATGGTGGGGGTGATGGGCGTGGTCGATGGCGCTGTCAGTGGCGCGGTCAATGGCGCGCTCATTGGCATGGACCCCCCCTGCGGCATATGTGGCATTTGCGGCAGGTGCAGCGCGTGGGCGGCCGGATGCACCGGGGCCGGCTGCTGGGCAATGGCCACGGGCGGCCGGGGCAGCCATTCCTGGCTCACCAGCGGGCCGGGCTCCATCACATAGGCGCGCTGCACGGCGTTGCGCAACTCGCGCACATTGCCGGGCCAGCTGTATTGCGCAAGCTGCTTGAGGGCCGATGCCGTGAATTGCTTGGCCTGGCCCTCGCGCTGGGAGATGGCCTCCATGAAATGCTGCGCAAGCAGCGGAACGTCGGTCAGGCGCTCGCGCAGCGGCGGCAGCTCGATGGGGAAGACGTTCAGGCGGTACAGCAGGTCTTCGCGCAGCTTGCCGCTGGCCACGGCCTCGTAGGGGCAGCGGTTGGTGGCGGCGATCACGCGCACATCGGTCTGCAGCGTCTGGGTGGAGCCCACGCGCATGAAGCGCCCGGTCTCCAGCACGCGCAGCAGCTTGACCTGCAGCTCCATCGACATTTCCGTGATTTCGTCCAGAAACAGCGTGCCCGTGGCCGCGCGCTCGAAAAAGCCCTGGTGCTGGCGGTCGGCGCCGGTGAAGCTGCCCTTTTCGTGGCCAAAGATCTCGCTTTCGATCAGGTGCGGAGAAATGGCACCGCAGTTGACCGCCAGGAAGGGCCGGCTGCGCCGCTGGCTCAGCTCATGCAGGGTCTGTGCCACGACTTCCTTGCCGGTGCCGCTTTCGCCCGTCAGAAAGACCGTGACCGAGGTGCCCGCCACGCGCTCCATCTGCTGGTACAGCCGCTGCATGGGGGCCGAGCCGCCCCACAGCCGGCCAAAGCGCCCTTCCTGCGCGCAGTAGCCGGCGCCGGGCCTGTCTTGCGGGGTGATCTGGTCGAAGGCCGCGCCCGTGACGGTGCTGGTGCCCGTCTCCGGCAGGCCGGTCGTGGGGATCAGAAAGCGCGAAAGAATGTCCTCCAGCCGCCCGATGCCCACGGGCTTGACCAGATAGTCCATGGCGCCGCGGCGCAGGGCCTCGATGGAGGAGTCCAGGCTGGCGTGGCCGGTCACCAGCACGATCTGCGAGTCCTGCGGCACCTGCTGGTCGCCAAAAAGGTCCATGCCGTTGCCATCGGGCAGCTGCAGGTCCAGCAGCACCAGGCTGGGCGGCTGCATGGCCATCTGCCGGCGCGCGTCGCGCAGGGTGTGGGCCACTGCGACCGAGAAGCGGTCCACGCCCACGAGTTCGCGCATGGTCGCTGCGGAATCCGCATCGTCATCGACGATCAGCACGTGGTTCATCGCATGGCCTCCAGGGGTCCTCGCCGCAACGCGTTTTGACAAAATTTCATGATCTGCCAGTTTAAGGGCGAGCATGCGGGCGTCTTTGTCAGTCCACAGGCACAGTGTTTGCCGGGCGTGCGGGAGGTGGGATCAGGGAGGCGGCTGGCGGCTGGCGCGCCGGCCGCTGCTGGGCTGCAGAAGCCCCAGGAACAGGCATTCCTTGGCGCTCAGTCCGCGCGGGCGCCTGTCCGGTGCGGTGGGAATGTCCTGTCCAGGTTGCTCGCACAGGGCCAGCACCTGGGGATGGATGTAGAACTTGCGGCAAACCGCACAGGTATTGCCCAGACGCCGGGCGACCTGCGTGACCAGCGCGTTCAGCGCCGCCGCGCTGGTGCCTGCGCCTTCTTGCGATGCTGCCTTGCCTGCGGTCAGCGCCAGTTCCAGCGCAAGTTCCAGCGCGTACACGCTGGCATGCCAGGTGCGGAAATCCTTGGCGCTGAAATCCGGGCCGTCTGCGGCATCTCCGACATCTGCGGCATCAGCCCCATGGGCCGCAGCCTTGCCGCAAATCCTGCGGATGTAGTCGTTCACATGCTCGGATCGCACATGGTGGACTTCGCCTTCATCGTCGATGAACTGGAACAGCCGCTGGCCCGGCAGCTCCTGGCAGCGCTTGACGATGCGGGCCACGGCCCGGTCGGACACGCGGGCCTGCTGCAGCACGCCACTCTTGCCCTTGAAGCTCAGCGTCAGCTCACCTGCGTGCACCTGGGCATGGCGGTTTCTGAGCGTGGTGAGGCCGTAGGAGCCATTGCTCTCGGAATACTCGTCATTGCCTATGCGCAGGGCCGTGCAGTCCAGCAGCCAGACGATGGCGGCCACCACGGTGTCCAGCTGCGGCCGGCCAGGCTTGAGGTCGCGCGCCACCGCCCGACGGATGGCGGGCAGGTGGCGGCCAAAGGCGCGCATGCGGTCGAACTTGACCTGCTTGCGCTGTTCCTGCCACTGCGGGTGGTAGCGGTACTGCTTGCGGCCCCGCGCATCGCGGCCCGTGGCCTGCAGGTGGCCCTGGGCATCGGGGCAGATCCAGACATCCACATAGGCCGGTGGAATGGCCAGTTTGCGGATGCGCGCCAGCGCCTGGGCATCGCGCACGGGCTTGCCGTCCTGAGCCACGTAGGAAAAGCCCTTGCCGCGCCGCACGCGGCGCCAGCCGGGCATGCGGTCGTTCACATAGGTCAGGGCAGGGCCGGGGCCATCTGCGTTCGCTGCCCTGCCCCTGGCTGGCGCGGAGCTCAGTGCACCCCCTGCGGCGGCGGTGGCGGCGGGGCAATGGGCGGGTCGGAATAGGGCGAAGGTGCCGGGGCCGGTGGCGGGTCGCCCACGGGGGGCAG